>DAOTVS010000019.1:0-16390 GCA_034436375.1 Anaerolineae bacterium
ATATTCCTACCTGCTCGCCTCAGTTCCTTCAGTTGCCAGGAGTTCCTGCGAGTTCCATGAGTTCCTGGCCACTTTCCCCTCACAGGTACAGCGGCTTTCGCACCCAGTTGCTGAACCAGAACGTGGCCGGCACGCTGACCAGGGTCACCACGGTGAACTTGGCCAATGGCGGCAGCGCCAGGCTCACCACGGCGAGCTGGAACAGCAACACAACCGGCACATGGAAGATGTATGCTGCATACTGGCTCCGGCCCAGCGCTCTGCTCAGCGGGCTCTCCGTGTTCAGGTGGTCGCGAAAGAGGACGAGCAGGCCGATGCACATCCCGCAGCAGAGCAGCATTTCCCAGATGGGGTAGGCGATGCCCCACGCGTCTCCTCTGAGCGGCAGCACCCTGTACAACCCCATCTGATAGGCATACATCAGCACGGCGGCCAACACGCCCACCCCCAGCCATACCCGGCCCGTGCTGCCGGGGAAGCGCTCGAACCACTGCCGGCGGTAGGCGACGGCGCCCAGGATGAAGAACGTCAGGTCGCGGGGCACGTCGGCAAAGGCGGTGCGGATAAAGCCCAGGATGGTGATCCAGCGGTCAATGGGGAACCAGATGCGCACAATGGCCGTCACCACCGCGAGCGCGAGCGCCAGGCCGAGGATCGTGAAATATCCCGGCAGCGGCGCCGGGCTCCCCGCGACCTGTCCGCAGGTCGCGGGGAGCCGCGATGCTGGGTTCAGGCTGGGCGCCGGGCGGACTATCCGCCAGAGGGCATAGCAGGCGCTAAAGATCAGCAGGTGCTCCAGGAACCACAGATGGCCCACGTCAAACCCCGGCCACGGCGAGCCGGGCGAAAAGACAAAGAGCTGCAGCGGGACCATCAGCAGGCCGAACACAGCCACGGGAATGCCCAACCGCAGCAGGCGGCCCTTGAGGAAAGCCCATGGCTCCTTGCTGTCGCACGACATGACCACCAAATAGCCTGAGATCATGAAAAAGAGGCTCATGAAGAACGAGCGGTTTACCGTGAAGAACGGCGCCAGGATGGCTGCGCGCGCGGCCTCCTGAATGGGCCAATAGCCGCCGGTCGGCCCGTAGGCCTGGCCCACGTGGTGCGCGATCACCAACACCGTGAGGGCGACGCGCAGGTTATCGAGATAGTAAAGACGCTTGGTCGTTGCCACTCCAGGGCCTCCTGAGGCTGTCCTGCCACGACGCGGTACCTTGTGCCCGGTAGGCGCATCCCGATAGACCGAGTCTAGCACGGAGTGTTCCGTGCCGCATCTGGCGCCCGGCCAGATGCGGCACTGGCCGGGCGTACGGCCCGTAGACTGGCCACCTGGCCAGGTCAGGTCACCCAGCCATACGGACAAGGAAAACGTTCAGTGTCCATTCTGTGATCTGCCTCCTCATGGCCGGGCGCCGGTTCCTCCGGCTCGCAAGATCAGGATGTTCCGGTAGCTGTGCCCGGTCAAGTTGTCCTTACCTGGGCAGTGTAGCTCATTTCTCGGGCGATAAATACGAGCGCTGTCACGCTGGGTGTTGCAGGACCCATGGGCCCCGTCAGCATGCATGTCATGAGCAGCGGGCACAGTCAACCGGCAACGGCACTCTGGCCAAGCGAAGCGCTCTCATTGCACAGGGAGGATTCCTCGCTATGCGGCGCTCGCCGCTACGCAGCGCCCCCAGAGCCACTCAGAATGACAGTGCAAAGCGCCTGCCCTGGCCTCTGGGGATTGGGGGACTGTTCTGTGGGCACAGGAGATGCTGTTGTAGCAATAGGGGAGGCAGGGATGAAGCGTCTATTCTCCGGCATTCAGCCCACGGGCAACCTGCACATCGGCAACTATCTGGGCGCGATCCGCCGCTGGGTGGCGATGCAGGCCGATTACGAGAGCTTTTTTTCCGTCGTCGATCTGCATGCGATCACCGTGCCGCAGGACCCCGACACTCTGCGGGCCAAAACCCGTGAGACGGCGGGCCTGCTGGTGGCGGCCGGCATTGATCCCCAGCTGTCCGTGCTCTTTGTGCAATCCCACGTCTGCGCCCACACGGCCCTGGCGTGGATCGTCAACTGCCTGACGCCCATGGGCTGGCTGGAGCGCATGACCCAGTACAAAGAGAAAGCGGCTGGCTTGAGGGAAAGGGTCAGCGCTGGCCTCTTTACCTACCCGGCGCTGATGGCCGCCGATATCCTGCTCTACCAGGCGGACCTGGTGCCCGTTGGTGAGGATCAGACACAGCATGTCGAGCTGACGCGCGACGTGGCCCGACGCTTTAACGGGACCTATGGCGAAACCTTTCGCCTGCCGCAGGCGCTGATCCCCGAAACTGGGGCGCGCATTATGGCCCTCGATGACCCTACTCGGAAGATGAGCAAGAGCGACGAGCGCCCCGCCGGCGTCATCGACCTGCTCGACCCGCCAGACATGATCGCGGCCAAGATCAAGCGGGCGACAACCGACCCCCTGCGCGAAATCCGCTTCGACCCCAGTCGCCCGGGAATCTATAACCTGTTGGTCATCTACGAGCTGTTCACGGGCCTGCCCCGGCCAGAGATCGAGGCCCGGTTCGCCGGCAAGGGCTATGCCGCTCTCAAGCAGGCCCTGGCCGAGGCTGTAATCGAGGGCCTGCGCCCCCTGCAGTCTCGCTATCGGGAATTGGCGGCGGACCCGGCGCACATCGATTCCTTGCTCCGAGAGGGAGCTTCTCGCGCCCGACCCATTGCAGAACGGACCTTGCGCACCGTACAGCAGAAAATGGGGTTGGGGTGAGCGGTGTGTTTTGGCAAGTTCGACCCCTCCAGTCCAGATCAGAAATCCGCTGGCAGCTCTCGCCCCATCCCCATCGCTGAGGGCGCGCCTCTTTGTGCTCGTGACTGAGAGCGCAAGCGTAGAGCCCGGTTGCCAGGGCAGCGCGCCTCTAGCGGTAGCCTGTTGGCCGTGAACTCGCTGGCGTTTCTTGGATGCACCCCGGCTGGCACGCGGATTGCAGGTAGGTGGGGCAAGACGGGCCGTGCTCTGCGCCGACCGAGCTACATACTGAGGCTGTGAAATTTACGGGTGGCGCCATGCTGCATTACCCGCGAGCCCGATGGCTACCCGGCGGCCCGCAATTGGGGGGTGCGCTATGGAATTGACCAAAACCAAAATGGAGCCGCGCCTTGAGAAGGAAATGCAGTCGGGTCTGATGAAGTATCAATATGAGCAGATCACCAAACACCTGATGCTGCTGCAGGATCATGCCGCGGCCCGCTATTGCCCGTATACGCCAACAGGGGAAATGTGCATCCGCAAGCACCTCATGGCTATCGAGGCCTATGCCCAAGAGACGATGCCCATGGAGGATGACCCGGCTTACCGCGAAAAACTGGAGAACCTGCATTCCGAGGCGACCAACCGGCGGTTGGATCAAGAGGCCGTGCTGTGCGGTGAAAAGGAACAGTACCTGGAGGGCATCGAGCATTGGGCCCGCAAGTGGCGCAAGGAATTCGAGTTGCACTCCATCGTCTGCAAGCCCCAGCCGGCCCAAGAACCTGCGCCCGTGGAGGAAGCCCTGGCCCAGCCGTTTCCAGAGCGGGCAGCCATGCCCAAAGCCTGAGCTCTTTGCTGGCCCGCCAATTGCGGGGAGCCGAATCTTGTGTGGCTGCTGCGCTGATGGCCTCTGCCAGAGGCTGGGAATGGCTTCTACCAGCATTCATCTCAAAAGGTCGAGGCGGGAATTGTGATCGATCTCGTCAAACGTGTGTTCTTGTGGGATGTCGCCCAGGCCGTCTGCCTCCGGCTGGAGCGCGTAGCGCAGGCCATCGCCTTGTACGATTGGGAAAAGAGGCGTTGCCCTCCTGCACCCTCACTGCTTAAGCAGAGAACAGTCAAGGCTTACGGTAAGGCGCTCAGTAGCCAGGTGCTGGTCGAGACGGGCACCTACATGGGCGCTATGGTGGATGCCTGCAAGGACCGCTTCAGTCGCATCTATTCCATCGAGCTCGACCCGGCGCTCTGCCGACGCGCCCGGCAGCGCTTTGCCCATCTGCCGCACATCACGATCCTGTGCGGCGACAGCGGTGTGTTGCTGCCCTCCGTCCTGCCCGAGCTGACCCAGCCCTGCCTCTTCTGGCTCGACGCCCACTATTCCGGTGGTATCACCGCCCGGGGCGATCTCCAGACCCCCATCGCGCAGGAACTGCGCCACATCCTCGACCATTGTCCAACAGAGCATGCGATCCTGATCGACGATGCGCACCTGTTTGTGGGTGAGGATGGCTACCCTACTCTGGAGCAAGTGCGTGCCCTCGTGGGCGACCGGCGCCCGGGCTGGACCTTTGCAGTCAAGGACGACATCATCCGCATCCACGCACCCCTGCCCCGTTAGCACCCTGGGCTCGTAGCGGAGGGGCACCTGCCCCTTGGCTACAAACGTAATCGCGCCCGATTCCAGGATACCCCTGGGCCTCCCTCGGGCGCAGCACAATCTGGGGGCGAATGCGCACAACCGAGGCGTGTCGCGCGCCTGTTGCCCTCACCCCGGCCCGCCTCTAGTGGGGGCGCGGGATGTGGTATTGGGGGGGCTGGCGGCCCGCCAGACCCCCCAATCTACGGATTCCCCCTTCCCATCAGGGCGGGAAGTGGGTAGGGGATAGGCGTCACGCTGCGGCTGAGCGATAGCCTCCGATCTGCGCCCCCGCATTGTTCGTATGGGGTTGCGAACTGGGCGCGGAAGGCATATTCTCTTCTGGTTGGGAGAGGTGCGCTCTCCTGGCCCCCCGCCTATCTTGCGCACCCCAAAATCGGGGTATATAATCAAGGCAATCGGGGCGTGCATTTGTAGATAGGTGGTGGGCTATGCCTGGCGTTGTCCGGACGATTCAGGACCGGTGCCGGCGTTGCTACACATGCGTGCGCTATTGCCCGGCCAAGGCCATCAAAGTCGAAGATGGCCAGGCCAAGGTGATCGAGGAGCGCTGCATCGGCTGCGGCAACTGCTACAAAGTCTGTGCCCAGTCGGCCAAAGAGATCCAGAGCTCGGTTGCCGATGTGCAGGCGCTGCTTTCCGGCAAGGCGCCCGTTCTGGCCTGCCTGGCGCCCTCCTTCCCGGCGGCCTTTTCTCACCTGGCGCCCGGGCAGGTGATCAGCGCAGTTCGCGCCCTGGGCTTTGCCGAGGTCCTGGAAGTGGCCTTTGGTGCCGAGCTGGTGAGCCGCGCCTATGCTCGCCTGGCGCACGAGAAGCCCGATCGCCTCATTATCTCGACTCCCTGCCCCGCCCTGGTTGCGTATGTGGAAAAGTACGTGCCCGAGCTGGTGCCCAACCTGGCCCCCATTGTCTCACCGGCCATTGCCCTCGGCCGGGTGATCAAGCAGCGCTACCGCCCGCACGCCCGGGTGGTCTTTATCGGCCCTTGCATCGCCAAAAAGGCCGAAATCGTCGATCCTGACGTAGCGGGTGCGGTGGACGCGGCCCTCACCTTTGAGGAGCTGCGCCAACTCTGGGACGCTGCGGGTATAGATCCATCGAGCTTGCCCTCGACCCAGTGCGATGGCCCCAAGCCGGCGCTGGGGCGCATTTTCCCGGTTTCCGGTGGCCTGCTCAA
This sequence comes from Anaerolineae bacterium, assembly GCA_034436375.1. Taxonomy (GTDB): domain Bacteria; phylum Chloroflexota; class Anaerolineae; order SpSt-313; family SpSt-313; genus DAOTVS01. The sequence continues at coordinate 5,581 of DAOTVS010000019.1, forward strand.
GACGGCCCGGCTCAGCGGTGATATCCTGCAGAACGAGATCTTGGTGACCGAGGGCCGCGATAACGTTCTGGAGCTTTTCCGGACCCTGCGTTCGCCCGATGAACAACTCGACGTGCGTTTCCTGGATGTGCTTTTCTGCGAGGGCTGTATCGCCGGCCCGGTCGTGGGCGACGAATCTTCGGTGTTCGCGCGTAAGGAAGCTGTGGCTCGCTACGTGCGCCGTTCGTGCACGCCTGAGGCGGAGGCCGCCTTTGCGGAGGCGCTCGAGCGCTATGGCTCGGTGGACCTCAGCCGCTCCTTCAGTGATCGTTCCATCGTCCTCCCCGTGCCCAGCGAAGAGGATATTGTCGAGATCCTCCACGAGACCAACAAGTTCAGCAAGGAGGATGAGCTCAACTGCGGTGCTTGCGGCTATGCGACCTGCCGCGAAAAGGCCATCGCTGTCTACCAGGGCCTGGCCGAAGCGCAGATGTGTTTGCCCTACCTGATCGACCAACTGGAAGAGAATGTCGCCAAGCTCAGGCTCTTCCAGCGTGAGCTGCAGGAAACCCAAGACCAGCTTATCCAGTCGGAAAAACTGGCTTCCATGGGGCAACTGGCGGCCGGCGTGGCTCACGAGATCAACAACCCCCTCGGCACCGTCTTGCTCTATGCCGATCTTATGCTCAAAGACCTGCCCGCAGGGGATTCCCGAGCTGGCGACTTGCAACTGATTCTGGCCGAGGCCAAGCGCTGCAAGAGCATCGTCCAGGCGCTGCTGAACTTTGCCCGCCAGAACAAAGTGCTGGCCCAGGCGACCGATGTGAACCGCCTCTGCCTGGACACGGCGACGGAAGTGCAACGCGAGCCGCTCTTTGCTCGCGTGCGGGTCGAATGTGAGCTGGATCCTTCGTGGCCCGTGATCCAGGCTGACCCGGCTCAGTTACGCCAGATGTTGCTCAACCTGTTGCATAATGCGGCCGAGGCCATGCCCGAGGGCGGCAAGGTCACCATCAGCACGCGCTGTGTGCTCGCCGGCGGCGATGGGGTCGAGATTTCCATCCAGGACACGGGCTGCGGCATCTCCGAAGAGCATATGTCCAGGCTCTTCACGCCCTTTTTCACAACCAAGCCTATTGGCAAGGGTACGGGCCTGGGGCTGGCGATCGTCTATGGCATTGTCAAAATGCATCGCGGCAGTATTGACGTGCAGAGCAAAGTGGGCGAGGGCACAACCTTTCACATTCGCCTGCCGCGCAGCCAGCCGATGGGGGAAAGCGGGCCGGAGCTGGGGGGAGCGCGGGGGGAGACGGTGGGACTGTTGGGAACTCAAGGGGACTCGTAGGAACTGAAGGGACGAACGGAACGACGGTAAGCGACCTGGGCGATGCATTGGCAGTGGGTCAAGCCCCACCAGCTCTCATGAGTTCCTACGGGTAAGGAGCGATTATGGAGCAGCCAGCCAGAATCCTGGTCGTCGACGATGAGCTGGGCATGCGGGAAGGCTGCCGGCGTGCTCTGACTGCCGTGGGCCATCAAGTGGAAACGGCGGCAACTGGCGATGAGGGGCTGCAAAAGGTGCTCACCAATCGCTACGATCTGGCCCTGCTGGATGTGCGCATGCCTGGCCTCAGCGGGATCGAGCTTCTGAGCAAGATCCGGGCCCACGACCCTGACCTGGTCTGCATCATCATCACCGGCTATGCTTCTGTGGACGTGGCGATCCAGGCGATCAAGCAGGGCGCCTATGACTTTATTTCCAAGCCTTTCGACACGGATACGTTGATCCTGACGGTCAACCAGGGCCTGGAGAAGCGGCGCCTGACCCTGGAGGCCCGGCGCCTGCGTGCCGTCGAGGCCCAGGCTGCCGAGTTGGCCCGCGCCAAGCAGGAGCTGGAAAAGCTGGACCGCATGAAGAGCGAGTTCATGCTCACCGTGGCCCACGAGTTGCGCGCGCCCGTGGCGGCTATTCAGGGCTACTTGCAGGTGATCATCGAGGGCTATGCCTCTCCAGAGAAGCAGCGCCCCATGCTGGAGCGAGCGGCCCAGCGCTCCGCCGAGTTGTTGGTGCTCGTGGATGAGTTGCTCCAATTGGCGCGCATCAAGGCGGCGGCGCCGCTCAGACGGGAGCGCCTGGATTTGGGGGCCGTCCTCGAAAAGACGGCGAGCTTGCTGCGGGTCGATGCCGATCGCCGGCGCATTGCCTTTGAGCTCGCCATTGAGCCTTGCCCCGCCCTGCTGCTCAACCCCGACCATGCTCAGCAGCTCTGCACGAACTTGATCTCCAACGCCATCAAATACACCCAGCCGCAGGGAAGGGTGCAGGTGAGCCTTGCCCCCGATGGGCAGGCGGTAGTGCTCCGGGTGGCCGACACCGGCATTGGTATTGCCGCCAAGGATATCCCACGCATCTTTGAAGAGTTTTACCGCACCCCTGAAGCCCGCGCCCTTGAGAGCCAGGGCACGGGCCTGGGCCTGGCCATCGTCAAGCGCATTGTCGATACTTATGGCGGCACCATCGACGTAGCCTCGACTGTGGGCCAGGGCACCACGTTCACGGTTTCACTGCCGGTCGTGGCAGGAGAAGAGGGAAGCCATGGCTGAACCGCCGCGCATTCTGGTGATCGATGATGAGCTGGGCATGCGTGAGGGTTGCCGGCGCGCGCTCGCCGCTCAGGGCTACTGGGTGGAGGGGGCTGCTGACGGCGATGAGGGCTGGCGGCGCTTGCAGGAGGGCGGTTGGGACCTGGCCCTGGTGGATATCAAGCTGCCTGGTATAGGCGGCATCGATCTCCTGGAGCGCGCCCGGTCCCTGGACCCCGATCTGGTCTGCATCGTGATCACCGGCTATGCTACCCTGGAGATGGCCGTGCAGGCGACCAAGCGCGGCGCCTATGATGTGCTGCCCAAGCCCTTTACCTCCGATGATCTGCTGCTCGTGGTCCGTCAGGGGTTGGAGCACCGCAGCCTGACGCTGGAGGCCCGGCGCTTGCGCGAGGAGAAAGAGCAGGGACTGTTGCTCCTCGCCGAGGAGCAATCGCGCTTGCGCACCATCATCGATTGCCTGGCTGACGGCGTCCTGGTGGCCAATCGGGAGGGGCGCCTGGTTCTCTACAACCCGGCGGCGCTGCGCTTGCTGGGCTTGCGCGAGCCCCCCCCCATCGGCTCTGACCTGGCGCCGCTGTGCCTGGACCTCCAACTTGGCGAGGCCGCCAGCGCTGGCCTCACTGGGGAAGATGGGCGCCCGACGATTCTAGCCACGGAGTTGACTTGCAACGCGCTCACGCTCCTGGCCAGTGTGACGCCCATCCTCGACGAGGCCGGCGTGCGCCTGGGCTCGGTGATGCTGCTGCGCGACATCACCGAAGCCAAGGCGCTGGAGCAGGTCAAGAACCAGTTCATCTCCATGACCTCGCATGAGCTGCGCACACCCCTGGCTGCTGTGCAGACCTATATCGATACTATGTTGGAAGGCTTTGCGGGGGAGCTATCGGCCCAGCAACGGGAGATCCTCGATCGCTGCAGCCAGCGCCTGGAGGCCTTGATCACGCTGGTGAACGACCTGCTCGATATGTCTCGCCTGCAGAGTGGCCGGGTGGAGCGCCGGATTATCGCTCTGGACGTGGCCGCGGCAGTGCGTGAAACCATCGACTTGCTGCGCCCCCTGGCCGCAGAGCACCAGGTCACGCTCAGCATTGACTTGCCCACCGACCTGCCCACGGTGGAAATGGACCGCGAAGACCTGGGGCGGATCTTGACCAACCTGCTCAGCAATGCCATCAAATACAACCGACCCGGGGGGGCCGCCGCCGTCCGCGCCGTTGTTGACGGCTACTATCTCCGCATCGACGTGATCGATAACGGGCTTGGCATCCCCGAAGAGGCCCTGCCCCGCCTCTTCAACGAGTTCTATCGTGTCAAGCGCCCCGAAACCTCTGGCATCGGGGGCACCGGGTTGGGGCTCGCCATCGTCAAGCGTACGGTGGAATACTACCAGGGCCGCGTGGAAGTGCAGAGCGTGCACGGCCAGGGCAGCACCTTTTCTGTCTATCTGCCCCATAACTGACTTGTGGAATCTCCCCGACTTGCATGGTGAGGGCGGGAGCCTCGCCCTCACCATGCTTTGCTGTTTGTAGTGCGGGCAGACGTTACTGTCCCAGCAGCTTTTTCACTTTGGCCAGCAGGACGGTCGGTTTGACTGGCTTTTCGACAAAGTCATCCACCGGCAAATAGTCCGCATCAGGCGCAAAGCGGAGCGGCGTCTTTTGGTGGATGGCCGTCAACATCAGGATGGGCACGCGGGCATAGGGCTTGAGCTCCGGCGCCGGGTCGGGCCCACGCAGCGCCAATGACACCTGAAAACCTTCCGTCTCCGTCTCCATCATGACATCCAGAATGATGAGGTCCGGGTTGACCTTCGGGATCTGGCGCAGGCCCTCATGTCCATTCTCGGCCGCAAAGACCTCATACTCCTGCTGCAGGGTCAGCCGCAAGGCCTGCACGATATCGGGATCATCGTCGATGATCAGGATCCGGCTACGCTTCTCCATGGCTTCTCCTCCGCCCCAAAGGGCGCCAATGCTGCATTCAGGGTAGCCTGCACGGCAGCCGGCAGGGCACGCGCCAGGGCTGGCGAGAGGTCGAGCCCCGGGGCGATCTCACCCGGCTGCACGCCGACGATCAGGGCCTCCGCCGGCAAGAGCTCCAGCGTGCTTGCCAGCTCCAAGGCATCCAGGATGCCAATGCCGTGCAGTGACGTGCGCTCTGCCGGCCTGCGCCGCTGCAACTGTTCCCAGGGCGTCACAGCCAGCGCGCCGGCAGGGCGGCGCATATCCATGGCATCTACCAGCACCAGCCGCCGCACGCCCTCCAGCCGCCCCAGCAGGGCCAGCCCGTCTGTGGCCCCCTCCCACAACCGGATATGAGGGGGCAGAGGGCGCCCCGCCAGGGCCCGCAGTACGTGGATGCCGATGCCCTCATCGCGCAGGGCCTCGTTCCCGAGCCCGGCGATCAGGACTGTCCCTTGTGTTTCTGCCATTCCCGTCCCCAGTGCACCACTGCGCCGTGGAGCGCCGGCCGCCTGCCGGCCATGTTGCCGCCTGGCAGGCGGCGCTCCTCTAGATGAATTCTACATCCAGCAGGTGTGTAGAGCAAGAGATGCATGGATCATATGCGCGCACCAGCATCTCCATGGCCAGGGTGATCTCCTCGGTGCTCTTGCCCTCCAGGCTGGGCACTAGAGCCTGCAGGTCCTCTTCGATATTCTGGTGGTTCTGATTGGTTGGGATAACAAAGTTGGCATCGGTGATTCGGCCCTGCTCATCCACCGTGTACTCGTGGTAGAGGGTGCCCCGCGGCACCTCCACCGCTCCCACGCCCCGGCCGGGCCGCACCGTGACGGCATAGCCCTCCTCGTGGATGCCCCGCGCCAGCAACTCGTCGATGATGCGCAGCGCATCCTCCATGGCGTGAGCAACCTCGACTACCTGCGCAACAGTGTTCATGTAGGGGTTGCAGCAGATGGGCTTGAGCCCGAGGGTTTCGGCTGCCTGCCTGGCCAGCGGCGTCAGTTGATCATAGTTCACGTTCACCCGTGCCAGGGCGCCGACCGCATAGCTGGTGCGGTTGGCCCGTGCGCGTTTGGCGGTGGAATAGGGGACGATGAACTCTTTGACCTTCTGCTTATAGTCGGGCAGCGGGGTCAGGCCACCATCGGTAGAGGCGATCTCGCCGCCGTACCAGGCATATTCGTGGGGCAGCTTGAGCGCGAGATATTCTGTGGGCCGCTCGAACTGCGGCACGCCCACCGCTTTGAAAAGCTCCACTGTGGCCTGCACGTCTGGCAACTCCGACACGATGCGCTCGCGCAAGCCCTTCAGGGCCTCCGCGCTCGGCAAATGGGTCCAGCCGCCCACCACTGGCGAGATGGGGTGGGTCGTGCGTCCGCCAATCAGGTCGCACCACTCATTCGCCAGCCGGTGCAGGCGGATGGCGCATAACACCACCTCTCGGTGGCTGCTTGCCAGCGGTACTACGCTCGGCGCGCCCACCAGGTCGGGGGCCACCAGGTAATACGCATGCAGGATGTGGCTCTGCATCGTCTCGCCATGGATCAGCAACTGGCGCAGGAGCATGGTCTGCTCGCTGGGCGTAAAGCCGATGGCGTTCTCGATGCCCTGGATGGCGGCAAAGGTGTGGCCGATAGAGCAGATGCCGCAGATGCGCGAGGTGACAAAGGGCGCATCATAATAGGCGCGGCCGCGGATCATCGACTCGAAAAAGCGTGGCGCCTCGGGGATCTCCCAGCGGCACTCTTCCAGCCGGCCGTCACGCACCTTGGCCTGCAGGTTGCCGTGCCCCTCTACCCGGGTCACATAGTGGACGTTCACGTCAAAAGAAGTCATGGCCGTTCCTCCTCAGCGCCGCCAAACAGGCGATATTCGGCCAGGATGTCCTCTACCGTGCGCCCATGCTCGGCGAGCACTTCTTTGTGCGCGTTGACGTTGGGGTCCGGTATCAGGCCCCGGCAGCCCAGGCAGCGGTTGCCGTAGCTCGGACAGATGGCGCGGCACCCCGCCCGCGTCACCGGACCCATGCAGGTCAGCCCGAGATCAAAGACGCAGGTGTTCTCGGCCATCTTGCATTGCACACAGACGGGATAGGTGGGTAGCGCAGGCGTCTTGCCCAGCAGCAGGGCCTTGACCACCTCCACCAGCTCGGTACGGTCGATGGGGCAGCCGGGGACTGCCAGGTCCACTTGCACCACCGCGCTCAGCGGCCGCGTTGGGATGGTATCGAACGCGGAGGCCTGCTCGCCATAGACGGTCTGTAGCGCCTCGGCCATGGGGCGCTGGTTCTTCAGTGCATTGACCCCACCCGTGTGGGCGCAAGCACCCAGGGCCACCAGCACCTTGGCCTGCCGGCGGATGGCCTGTAGCCGCGGAATTTCCGATTCCCGCGTGATTGAGCCCTCCACCAGAGCGATATCATAATCGTCGGCATGCTCGCTCATGGCCTCACGCCACTGCCGCACGTCTACCAGGCCGATGAGGTCGAGGAGATGCTCTTCCAGGTTCACGATCTGCAGTTGGCAGCCCTCGCAGCAGCCAAAGTCAAAGATGGCAATCTTGGGCTTCATCCCCATGCCTCCTCCATGCCGGCGAGCTCAGTGTAGCTGAACACGGGACCTTTCTGGCAGACATAGACTCCGTTCAGCTGACAGTGGCCACACTTGCCGACACCGCACTTCATGCGCCTTTCCAACGACACATAGACCTGCGACTCGGGTATGCCCTTGCTAAAAGCCTCAGCCAGAGCGAACCGGTACATCACTGGTGGGCCCACAATGACCGCCATGGTGGCCTTGGCGTCGAGGGTGAGGTTGGGGAAAAGGGTCGTGATCACCCCCACATGGCCGGACCACTGGTCGTCGCCGCGGTCCACAGTAACAAGGATCTCGCCCACCAACTGGCGTTGCCAGGCGGCATACTCGTCGCGGAAGAGCAGCTCCGATGGAGTACGGGCGCCGATCAGCAGCGTGATCTGGCGGAACTCCTGGCGCCGGTCGATGGCGTACTGGATCAGCGAGCGCAGGGGGGCCAACCCCAGGCCTCCGGCCACGATCAGAAGATCATGGCCCCGCAGCTGCTCAATGGGGAAACCGCGCCCAAAGGGGCCGCGGATGCCGACGCTGCTGCCCGGCTCCAACTGATGCAGCGCTGCCGTCACATTGCCCACGTTGCGCACGCAGAGCTGGAAATGATCGCCCGCTGTAGGCGACGAGGCAATGGAGATCGGCGCTTCACCGTAGCCAAAGGCCGACACCGAGACGAACTGCCCGGGCAGATGCCCAAGCGGCCCGCCGGGAAGCCGGATATCGAACAGCTTCTCCTTCGCCGTGATGGACCGGACGGCCGTCACGGTGGCTGGGGTGCTGAGATAGGGGGATTCCGTGCGCAATGCCATCGGAGTACTCATCTCAGGCTTCCTCCTTCTCGCTGGCTGCAATCAGGGCATTTAGCGTGTCGGGCGGGTTGATGTGTACCAGGCAAGAGCGGGTGCATCGCCCGCAACCCGTGCAGAACGGCTTGCCGTAACGGAGCATCAGATACTGGAACTTGCGGTAGTACCGGTGGCGGACGCGGCTCTCCGTCTGCCGGCGGAAGTTGTGCCCGCCCGCGACGACGGCAAAATCGGTGAGGGTACATCCATCCCACTGACGCACGCGCTCGCCATCCGTCAGGTTGAGCTGCATCAGATCACCGACGTCAAAGCAGTAGCAGGTGGGGCAGACCAGGTTGCAGTTGCCGCAGCTCAGGCACTTGTTTCCCAGTTCCTTCCACGTATCGCTCTGGCGCTGGCTATCCAGGAGCAGCGGCAGCAGGTGCACATCGCCGTTCAGGTGCGCCTGCATGGCGGCCTCTTTCTCGCGCCAGAACCTTTGCTGCAGCGCCAGATCGTTCGCCGTGGCCTCGCGCGTCTGCGCATAGCGCTCCAGCAGTTGACGCCCGCGTTCCGAGCCGATCTCGACCACATAAGCCGAGCCGACATCGGTCAGGAAGAGGTCAAAGGTGCCTGCCTCGGGCCGCTGGCTGCCCACGCTGGTGCAGAAGCAGCTCTCATCGGGGTGGCAGTCGACGCCAATGAGGGTCGTCGCCCGCCTCCGCGCCGTGTAGTGGGTGTCGACCGTGTCATCGCCGAAGGCCTGGTCCAGGCTCCAGATGCCTCGCAAGTCGCACGGGTGCACGCCCAGGATAATGCGGGGGGTGTTCTCAATTACCGGTTCCAACTCGAGCGATGGCCCCAGCTTGAAGCGGATGAGGGTCTCCTGGGGGGGCAAGAGGTATTTCTTGGGCGGCAGGATGGTAGTGACATAATCGAGCACCAAGTCTTGGGCTTGCGACAGGGGACCGAAGACCAGCTTGGAACCTTTGCGCACCGGGCCGATCACCGCCGGTTGGGTAGCGATCAGCCGGTTGACGAAATCGGTCAGGTGCTTCTTCTCGATCACCGACAGTGCCATGCATACCTCCTTACAACTCCGGAGCTCGTGCAAGGATCTGTCTCGCCGTGCGATCTTCCCCTGCGCGAGCCTGCAGGGCTTTGCCCTTTTCAGCCCGGAGGCCTGTAGGTATTATGGTCCCGGGCAGCCCTCTACGGTGGGCGCCAGCTGGCGCGGAATCAGGTTGCCGGTTTCGGTTCGCCTGATTCCGCTCTAGCGTTTCAGCAGGCGCTCGACATTGGCCAGCAGGGCTTGCGGCCTTACCGGTTTGGACATCCAGGCATCTACGGCCAGGTAGGCATCAGTCGGGAACATCGCCGCATACTCGCTCTGCGCGATAGCGGAGACCATGATGACGGGAATCTTGCGGAGTTGAGAATCGGCCTGCATGCGATCACTGAGGTCGACGCCATCCAGAACGGAGGACATCATCACATCGAGGATAACAAGATCGGGCGGTTGCTGGCGCATGCAGGTGAGCGCCTGATCGCCGGTGCAGGCAGTCTGCACCTCGTACCCGGCGCTCTTGAGCAGGGTACTTGTGATTTCGGTGAAATCCGGGTCGTCGTCTACCACCAATATCGTGGCCATATGCTCCTCCTTCGCATAGGTCTGGGGCGACGGCTGTGTCGCCCGTCCTGTCTCCCTACGGCGATGAGCGCATATGCCGGAGAGGGCGCGACCCGGCGGCAGAGGGTTCAGTGGGGCTGGGTCAGGCGCCGAACCTCTTCCAGCAGGCGCGCCGGGTTCACCGGCTTGGATAGGAAAGTATCAATTGGCAGATACTCATCGGTCGGAAACATGGCGGCGTATTCCGAGCTGGCGATCGATGACACCATGATGATCGGGATACGCTGCAGGCTCTGGTCCAGGCGGATCGAGCGGGTGGCGTCCAACCCGTCCAGTAGCCCCTCCATCATCACGTCCATGACCACGACTGCGGGGTGCTCGCGGCGCATGCAGGCCAGGGCTTCGCTACCGCTGGCGGCGCTGAGCGTGCGGTAGCCGTCAGACTCCAGCACTGTGCGCGTCATCTCGACAAAATCCTGATCGTCATCCACGATCAAGATCGTCGGCGAGGGCGGCGAAGGCAGGCGCCAATCGGCTACCGACTTGCACGGGCGCAGCAGGTGCGATGTCGTCAACCGCCGGATGCCCGGCAGCGAGCCCACGGATACGGTCAAGAAGCGCAAGAGCTGCTCATGGGAAGCGAAAGCGGCCTCGAAGATGAGATCAAACTCACCGCTGGCATAAGCCACCCACCGCACTTCAGGCATGGCAGCCAGCGCCGCGGCGACCCGCTGGCTGTGCGCCAGGTCGATACAGAGGGTGGTGATGGTGACGATGGGATAGGATACGGCATCCAGGTCGGGCAGGGCGACGATGCGTATGACCTTGTCGGCGATCATGCGGTCGACCCGCTTGCGCACCGTGGCCTCAGCCATGCCCAGTGCTCGCCCGATATCCACGTTCGACATCCGTCCATCACCCTGCAGTAGACGAATGATGCGCAGGTCAGTATCATCCAGGGTGAACCCCATGAATCCTCCTTTGTTCCTTTCACCACAAGTATAGCACTTATTGCGAAATTAGTCAATAGGTATGTCATGGAAGACGAAAATCGTATCCTATAAGAACGCCTAACAAAACCGCGGCGCACTATGGGCCTTCGCCACGTCGGATACCCCCACCCGTATTCCCCGCCCCTGCAGGGGGCGGGAAAGGGGCCGGGGGGATGGGCGTTGCATGTAGCGCCATCTGCACCACAGGTCTTGTCAGGCACTCTAAGCTGCGGCGACGTGGCCGAGGCGAGGCTTCCGCCGAGTCGCC
>DAOTVS010000020.1:0-14125 GCA_034436375.1 Anaerolineae bacterium
GTCAATGCGTGTATCCTTACCCATGCAGCAAGCCCTCGCTTCCTTTCTGGTGTTGGTACATTCAGAACACGGAGCGAGGCTTGCTGTTTCTCTATCTTCAATTGTTAAATCCGGGATATATCATGACACCCATCCTACACCCCTCAAGGCCCAAAGCCGGACGGTTGCGTAGCCCAAAACCCGGCAAGGCAACCGGCGAGTTTTTGCCAATCACCTTCCCATAAGGGAAATCGGTGTGTCAGGTCTATCCCCATCAAGAGAGAATACAAGACAGTGAGTGATGCCATGACAGATTGTCCCTTTTGCAGTATCGTCCGCGGCGAGGAACAGGCATCGCTGGTCTATGCCGGCGACACGGCTGTGGCCTTTCTTGACCGCCGCCCGCTCTTCCCAGGCCACTGCCTGGTCGTGCCGCGGGTGCATGTCGAGACGCTGGCTGACCTGCCGGCGCCGCTCCTCGGCCCCCTCTTTGCCGATGTGCAGCTCATCTCACGCGCCGTGGAGCGGGGGCTGGGGGCCGACGGCAGTTTTGTGGCGATCAACAACCGTGTGAGTCAGAGTGTGCCTCATCTGCACGTGCATGTGGTGCCGCGCCGTCAAGGCGACGGCCTGAAGGGTTTCTTCTGGCCCCGGCAACGCTATGAGAGTGAGGAGCAGATGGTGCAGGTGCGTGACCAGCTGCGCCGGGCAATCGCAGAAATGACAGGAGGGTGAGATGGAAAAGGTCCGCTACGAAGAGATGTTGCCCCACGAGATCGTCGCTCGCCGCAAGTTCCCGGCCGCCTTTATCGGCCTGGGCGGGTTGGAGTGGCACAGCAAGCACCTGGCCGTCGGCAACGACGCGCTCAAGGCGGAAAAGCTCTGTGAGCTGGCGGCGGCCCGCTCGGGCGGGTTCGCTTTCCCCACGCTCTGGTACGGTGAGCCCCGCGTGACCGGCCTCATGGAGCCCAACCATGATGACGATGGCGCCATCAAGCGGGCGATGGAGTTCCAGGAGCACAAGTTTGCCCCAACCTATTTCGGCAAGTCCGGCGAGGAGCAGATCCATTTCTACCAGGAACTGCTCTATCACGTGCTGGTGCAGATGAACACCCTGGAGATGCGGGCCGTCTGCCTGCTCTGCGGGCATTATCCTATCTTCGACTGGGCCTCGCCGGTTGTCGAACGGTTCAATGCGGCCTATCGTGATACGCAGGCCTTTGCGGGCATCGAGTTCCATTACCCGCCGCAGACGGAGGAGGTCGGCGGTGACCATGCGGCCAAGTGGGAGACCTCGTACCTCTGGTACCTGCGCCCGGATTGCGTGGATATGAGCGTTTACCTGGGGCGGGAGGATGAGCCCCTGGTGGGTGTGATGGGCGACGATCCCCGGCGCACCGCCTCCATCGAGATTGGGCGCCGGGCCTGCGACCTGATTGTGGAGGGCATGGTGCGCAAAGCGGCGGAGTTGATCGAGAAGACTCGTAAAGCGTAAGGATATCCCTGCGATAGCAGGGGTGTGGGGTGAGCGCTGCCGGCAAAGCAGCCGGCAGCGCTCACCCCACACCCCTGAAGGAAATTCCAGGTCGCAGTGAGATGCTTTCCCGGGGAAATTGGTGCGTCACGGCTGGCGCCGCGAGAACAGGCCCGACAGCCTGCGGCGCGGCGGGTGCCCTCGCTCGCAGTAGGGCAGGTGGTTGCGCCGGCCGTGATGCGCCCTGCAGACCATGCAATGCCCGTGGCGCTCGCATTTCTTCTTGGGGCACGGGCAGTCCTCGCGGAACTCTTCCTCTGATGGAGTGTCACCAGCCTTTGTCGAATCGGGCATCGGCAGAACCTCCAGTTCGTTGCTCTGGCCAGATCCTATTGCCCGGCCAACGCCGCTCCGGCCTCGAGCAAAGCCCCGACGATGCCCGGGTCGCGGGCCTCGGCATAGACGCGCAGCAGGGGCTCGGTGCCCGAGGGGCGGATGAGGAGCCAGCCTTCATCATCGAACCGGTACTTGACGCCGTCGAGCTTGTCGATGGCGGTGACCTTGAGGCCGGCGATGCTCCCAGGAGCGTTCGCCACCAGGCGCTGCACCATCTCCGTTTTGTCAAAGGGGCGAGTCTGCCGGTCATCGCGCCCATAGGCGACAGGCCCCAGGTCGGCCATGAGATCATCCACCAGGGCATCAAGAGAGCGGCCACGCACGGCGATGATCTCCAGCAGCAGCAAGCCCATCAGCAGGCCGTCGCCCTCGGGGATGTGGCCACGAATGGAGATGCCGCCCGATTCCTCGCCGCCGATAAGGACATCATCGCGGGCCATCCAATCGCAGATGTGGTTAAAGCCCACCGGCGTTTCGCGCAGGGGCAGCCCATAGCGCGCGCAGAGCCGGTCGATGTGCTGGGTGGTAGAGACGGTCTTGACCACGCTGCCGCGCTCGCCGCGCATTTCCACCAGATACTGCAGGGCCAGGGTAAAGATGCGATGGGGGTTGATGAAACGGCCCCGGGCATCGACCGCACCGATGCGATCAGCATCGCCATCGGTGGCCAGGCCCAGGTCATAATGGCCATCTTGCACAGCCTCGACCAGCGCCTTGAGGTTGCGCTCGATCGGCTCGGGGTGGATGCCCCCAAACCCCGGGTTCAGGTCGCCACGGATCTCGCGCACCTGGCAGCCCATCTCACGGAGAAAGCGGACCAGGTACCCCCGGCCAGCGCCGTACATAGGGTCCACGACCACCCGTGGCCGCGCACTGGCGATGGCGTCGAAATTGATCAGGGTGCGCAGATGGGCCAGGTACCCCGGCAGCGGGTCAAAGCGTGAGATGGCGCCGTTTACCCCCTCGCGGCCGGCAGGCAGATCGCCATCCTCCATGCGCCAGGCGAGATGGCGCGGAGCGCGCCCCTGCTCCTGATTGCGGCGGATAGCGGCCTCTACCTGATCGGTGATCTCGGGCATGGCCGAGCCGCCATTGGAGCCTTTGAGCTTGAAGCCATTGTAGCGTGGGGGGTTGTGGCTGGCGGTGATCATCACGCCCGCGTCGGCATTGCGGGCGCGGACATTATAGGTCAAGGCGGGGGTAGGGCAATCTCCCCGGGAGAGGTCGACATTCACACCATTGGCGGCCATGATATTGGCCACCTCGGCAGCGTAACGGTCGGACAGAAAGCGGGTATCATAACCAACGACGATGGCAGGCGGGCGGCCGGCAACCTGCTGGGTCAGCACATCGGCCACGGCCTGGGCAACGAGGCGCAGATTAGCGAAAGTAAACTCGTCGCTGATGACCGCACGCCAGCCATCGGTACCGAACTTGAGCATGGAACCTCCGCTTTATGGATTCCCGTACCTCGGGGTCGGCTGGGGGGAGTGTAGGCGAAAGCGCCGGGGGCGTCAAACGGGGTCCCTGGAAAGGAGATGCGCCTCGGAAGCCCTGTATGCGCCCTATGAGCCGCGCTTCTTGCGCGCCGGCTTGGCCTCGACGGTGTGGCCCAGGTAGAAATGCCCGGGCTGCAGGACGGTGCTGGGCTGGGCGTCATAGCCCGCCGCCTGGGCGGCTGCCAGGTCATCCTCGTGGCAGATGATAATCGTAGCCGGGTGGCCAAATTTCTCCTGGTAGCGTGGCAGCCACTCGCGCAGAAAGGCCTCAACTGGCTGCTGGTAGGCATTCCAGATCCACCAGTAACTGGGGTCGCGTGGAGCAGCGGAAACCACTTCATCCTCCCCACTTTCAACCGGCCCGGCAGCGGCTGCAGCGAGCGGCTCAGCCGGCTCCTCTACAACCGGGCGGGGGGCAGAGCGCTCCTGCGGCGGGGAGGTCTCTGTTGTTTGCGGTCGAGCCGACTCGACCGCGGTCCTCTCGGGCGGCTTGGGCAACTCACGGGCGGGCCTGGCCGGCACGCCGCGAGGGGTAGGCGCAGGTGAGGGCGGCTCGGGAGGGCGGGTGATTTTGCGGCGCACCAGCACCGGCCCGCCGGTGTTCCCCTCATCCGGCGGGTTGAGGGGGGGCCGGGTGCGTGCTCCATGGCGGGCCGGTGGTTGCTCGCCGGGAACCTCAGCGGCCGGGCGCAGGGTGGGCTGGGGGGGCACCTCCATCTCCAGCCGGTGCGGAGTTACCTGGGGAGCGGGGCGCGATGGGGGCCCGTCGGGAGCCTGGGGGCGGGCCTGGGCCGGCTGCACGCTGAGGCCACGGCGCTCAAAGGCAGGGCGCAGGGGCGCCTCGGCGCGCCCGGGGCCCGCAGCCGGGCGGATAGAGGAGTCTCCCACGTCAATATCCAGGTCCACATCATCGGCCGGGGGAGGATCGAGGCCCCGCTCGGCTTTCCAGGCTGCCACCTCTTCCGGCGTGGCGCGCCCGACAATCCGGCCGTTGACGACCTTGGCCCATCGCCCCGGCCGGTATTCCAGCAACTCTTCCGCCATCGCTTACCTCCACTTGGCGAAAGATGGCATGAGACCATACATGAGTGTGGATGCTCCCGAATGGCGCATCGCCGTGAGGAGCCATACCTATGCCCCCATCAATACGCCACACCTTTTATTATAGTATGAAAAAGAGGCTCCGCCAACCCCTTGAGATATGGTCGCCGGTCAGGCAGCAAGGCCTGCATCGCCACCGGCAGGCTACTGTTCCCCCCCAGCATAGCGGGCCAGGTTGCGCCAGAAGGGGAGGTTCTGGGGCTCAGAGGCCGCGCCGAGGATGCCCAGGTCAGCCAGGACGAGCACCTGCCCCCGGGCGCCGGCGGGCTGCAGGAGGGCGACGACGGGCAGGCCACTCACCCGGGCGAGCACCTGGGCGCCCGGGGCCGCAAAGGGCACGGCGTTATTCGGGGCCAGCTCCAGGCTCGAAACCCCGGCTGTGAGGGGGCTCTGCCCTTCCACGGCAGCCTCTGCCCCGGGCAGGGCACCGCTCTGGAAGGTCACCCCCAGGCGGCTGCTGAGGGCGTTCATCGCCGCCCAATCCTCATTCTCATCCCATACCTGGTTCATATACTTGAGCCGGTGCGCGCTGCCGGTTACCACGAGCAGCCCCCCCGCGGCCACATAAGCGGCCAAAGCGTCCACCTCTTGCGGCTGCCAGCCCTCGCCCTGGCCCGGGTCGCCGGGGGCGGCATAATCGCACACCGGCAGAGCCACCACCAGCGAGGCGCCCTGCAGGTCCGCAGGGGTGAGTGGCTGGCCATAGGGCACCATGTCTACATCGTAACCCTCCCAGGCCAGCAGCATCCCCAGGTCCGTAAGCGCAGCCGGGGTCATGTGCACGGCCTCGGTATGGCTGGCCACCAGCACAGCGCGGCGGTCGGGGGTGCCGGCAGTGCGCAATGCGGGCTGCTCGCGGCCGGTGGCCAGGGCAGCGGTGAGGGCCAATTGGGCCATCTGCTGGAGCACGGGCGCCTGCTCGCGCGCCAGCTCGATCGTGTCATAGGGGTCATGGAGGTGGCCGGCATAGTGCACGCCGCCGATGGGGTCCATGGCCGGCTCATCCATATAGATGGCATTGGCGTTGGGCACGTCAAAGCCCGACAGGGCCGAATTGTCGGATTCGAGGCCGTAAAGGTTGCTGGGGGTAGCTTCGATCCCCAGCGGCTGCACCTGGCGGGCCAGGTAATCGGGCCAGGGGAGGCCGGCATCGCCCAGGCGGCCATAGGACCAGCCGACCAGGCTGAGGGTGGCGGGCACCCCTTCCAGCGGCCGAGAGAGGCAATCGACCTGGAGCATGGCCAGGGTCCGGTCGAGCAACTCCTGGTGAGTGGCGGCGAAATAGTCACTGCCGTAGAGCCCCAGTTCCTCGCTGCCGAACCAGGCCAGGTAGAGATCGACGGGCGGCTGGGCATGGGCCGCATCCAGCACGCGGGCCACTTCCAGCAGCACGGCGCAGCCGGAAGCGTCATCCATGGCGCCCGGGTTAGCGGGGGAATCGATGTGTGCGCCCAGGATGATGGCCTTGCTCGGGTCAGCGCCGGGGATGCGCGCGATCAGGTTGCCCGAGCGCCCGGGCGAGTAGACGTCGGCATCCCAGGTGAGCTGAGCCGCCTGGGCGCGAGCCAGCCCATCCCAACCGGAAGGCGCATCCTCCAGGCGCAGATCCAGGATGGGCAGGTGAGGCACACCCTGCACATAGCAGAAAGCGCTCAGGTCGCCGGCAAAGGTGCCGTGGGCCTGACCGGGCTGATTGCTGTATTGGGTTACAAGCACTACGCCCGCCGGTCCCTTTTGCAGCAGCTCTTGGGCGGTAGCCACGGCCGCATTGCTGCGCACGATGCGATCGACGGCGGCTTCATCGAGGAAAACGACTTTGCCGCGCACCTCCGTGGGGGTGAGCCTGTCGACCTCCTGCGCGCTGTGGACGATGAGGGGCGCCCCCGCGGCCGTGACGGGGTCGGGGCGCGTGTCGTTGGCCTGGCCGTCAGAGTCGAAGCGGAGGGCGGCGGCCAGGTCATCGCGCGGGCCGCGCTGGGCATCGACGGGCAAATCCATCTCCTGGCCGTCTACCGTCAGGCGCAAGCGGGCCGTGCGCAGCTCGGTGGCAAGGTAGAC
Source organism: Anaerolineae bacterium (assembly GCA_034436375.1). Classification (GTDB taxonomy): domain Bacteria; phylum Chloroflexota; class Anaerolineae; order SpSt-313; family SpSt-313; genus DAOTVS01. The sequence continues at coordinate 6,508 of DAOTVS010000020.1, forward strand.
GGCGAACTCCTGCCGCTCCAGCCCCAGGCCGAGCCCCTGCAGATAGGGCAGGGCGCTCAGGCGGCGGGCCACATAGTCCAGCCCCTCCGCCTCGCCGGGCGTGGCCGAGTTGCGCCAGCCGGCGTGAGGGCGGATGCTGCTCAGGCCCTCGATATCGCCCAGAAGACGGTCGACATCGATGAGGGTCATGGGTTCGGTTGCCGGGCGCTCGAGGGCGGCAGTGGCGGCCGGCGTGGCTGTTGCGGTGGCCGTAGCGGAGGGGGCAGCCGTGGGCGCAGCGGTCACGGTAGCGACGGCAGCCGCTGTGGGGATGCGGGTGGGCGCCGCCGTGGGCATGGGGTGCAGCCCGCAGCCCGTGAGCGCCAGGCAGACGAGGATGATGAGGAGACGATGGCCCTTCATTTGCTGTACACGCGAATCGCCGCCTGACCGCTCGCGGGGCACTGGTGCTCGCAGATGCCGCAGCCGATGCAGAGGTCCTCACGGACGACAGGGCGGGGCAGCTTAGTGCCATCTGCGAGCGTCAAGACATCGAGCTTGATGGCCTTTTCTGGCACCGGGCACATTTCCTGGCACACGATGCACGGCACACTATAGGCCCAGGGCAGGCAGCGGTTATGGTCCACAGCGGCGAGGCCGATCACCGCCTGCCGCTTGGCTGCCAGGTCCAGGGCGGGGATGGCGCCCGTGGGGCAGATCTGGCCGCAGGCGTTGCAGCCATAGTCGCAATAACCGATCCGTGGCACCAGATGCGGCGTCCAGAGCCCCTCCAGCCCCGCATCCAGGACCGATGGCTGCAGGGCATTGGTAGGGCAGACCTTCATGCACTCGCTACAGCGCACGCAGCGAGAGAGAAAGCTCGCCTCATCCTCCACGCCGGGCGGGCGCATGAGCTGGGTGGGGCGCACGCGGGCCTGCACACCGGTGCGCAGCACGGCCGCTCCCGCGGCGCCGGCTACCAGGGCGCCCAGGAATTGGCGGCGGCTGGGGTCATACTCGCGCCACGGCTCCATGCTGGGCCGCAGGCGAAAGCCGGCCATCTCTTGGGGGCAGACGGTCAGGCAATCGAGGCAGACGGTGCACTCGCTGGCCTGGATGCTGTAACCTTTTTGCGCGTCAATGGCGCCCAGCCGGCAGGCCCGCTCGCAGCGCGCGCAGCGGCGGCAGCTCGTGTTCAGCACGGGCCGCAAAAGGGAGAACCGCGAGAGGTAGCCCAACAGCGCCCCCAACGGGCACAGGTAGCGGCACCAAAAGCGATCGGCCAGGGCGTTGAGGGCCAGGATGCCGCCCAGAAGGAGCAACAGGGTGATATTCTGGGCAAAGGCTGGCTGCTCCACCGGCAACACTGGGCCGCGCAGCGATTGCTCCATCGCATCGACTACTGGCTGCAGGGGGCCGACGGTGTAGAGAGTGGTTTCGATCGCAGTGATGGCGTGGTCCAGTGCCGGCAGGACGGCGACGGTGAGCGAGCGCGTGAGCAGGGTCAACGGGTCCAGCACCAGCAGGGTCAGGCTCCCCACCAGGGCGCCGGCTGCGATAACGAGCAGCAGAAGGTTCTTGGCCAGCCGCCAGCGGGGTGAGATCCTGGCCTGGCGCTTCGCCGCCCCTGTAAAGCGCGCCCATTCCAGCACTGTGCCCATGGGGCAGAGCCACCCACACCACACGCGCCCCACCACGAGGGTGAGCCCCAGTGTAACCAGGCCCAAAGCCAGGCGGGGCAGCCACGTGCGCGCGGCGACCATGGCTGCCAACCCCGGCAACGGGTCAAGGCGGAAAAAGAGATCGGCCAGGGGCAGGGCCGTTTGCCGCTGTAGGGCCGCATAGAGGAGATAAACAAAGACGCCGAGTGACAACACTTGCACGGCCTGCCGCACGCGCCGCCAGCCAGCCCACTTCATACGCCACTTCCTATCAAACGCGTATCAAAATGACCAGGGGCAAGAAAGTTACAGGCAAGATTGCCAAAGGCTAATGCTATTAGTATAGCACACGCTTGCACGGGGCCACAAATAGAAAACGAACGCAGCCTCAGGTTTCCAGGTCGTGGCGAAGGGCCTCATACTCATCGCGGGTAATCTCACCGGCGGCATAGCGGCGGCGCACGATATCCAGGGCATCATCCACTGGCGTCGGCGCCGGCTCAACACCACGCTCGGGCGACGTGCCGCCCAGAATCCCGCTGCGGCTGAGGACAAAGACGGTCACTGCCACCCCAGCCAGCAGCAGCAGAAGGAACATAATGAGGACGACGATGGTCAACAGGATGTTGCCTGGCAACGGTAACATGCTTGCGCACGCCTCTTGCTCATGAAATATAGCAAGTGCGCATTTAGCAAGAAATGTGCCAGGAGTCGAAACAAGTAATAAGTAATACGTAAGGTTGTCAACAGGGAGTTTTCACTGCTCCGTGTCAGTCCGCTGCTGGCAAGCGTCGCAGAGCAGTGAAAACTCCCCATTGGCGACCTTACGTATTACTTATTTCGGCTCACGTGTCACGATTGCCAGGAGCATCCCGCTCTCCACACTTACGACAGCGACCGGGGCCGTTAGGACGTTGGAGATGCCGCGGGGAATGGCAAAGGGCAGGGTTTCGCCCTGCAGGGGATATTCCAGGCCCATCGTGCGGATGCCGCGCACATCACCGCCAAGGGGGAGCAACGAAACCAGGTCACCCACGCGACCGTGGATCTCGGCGCGGTCTCGGATGACCAGCAGGCGCTGGCGGCCGGTGACGAGGGCCACGCGCGCACCGGCCGCTGCAGGCAGGGCCAGGAGGAAGATATTGGCCAGGGAGTGATCCAGCCGATCTCCTATGGCGCCCAGGAGGATGATCTCATCAGCGCCGTGCGCCAGGGCAGCGTGCAGGGCCAGCTCGGTGTCGGTCTCATCCTTGCGCGGGGAATAGGGCCGCACCTCTGCGCCATGGGCAGCCAGCTGATCACGCACCTCAGGAGGGGTTGAGTCGAGGTCGCCGATGAGGAGCTGCGGCCACCAGCCGTGAGCCACGGCGTGCAGTGAGCCGCCATCGGCGGCAATGAGCAGATCGGCACGACGCACCAGGTCCTCAACCTCGGCAGTGAAGGTCAGGTCGCCATGGGCGAGGATAACAGCCAGTGTCATGCATATCCCTCCGCGAGCGCCGCCAACAGGCGCCCCTTGTAGGCGGCAAAGGCCGCCGTTGTGACCATAGCACGCTCGCGCGGGCGCGGCAAATCGACCTCCAGGGCCAGCTTGACCTGCCCCGGACGCGGCGTGAAGACATAGACGCGGTCCGAAAGAAAGATTGCCTCGTCAACGTCGTGTGTGACAAAGAGGATCGTCTGTCCAAAGCGCGCCCAGATGTCGAGGAGCCACTCCTGCAGGCTGGCGCGGGTGAGAGCATCGAGGGCACCAAAGGGCTCATCGAGCAGGATGGCCGGGCTGCGCTGCAGGACGGCGCGCAGAAAAGCCGCGCGCTGGCGCATGCCGCCAGAGAGGACGGCCGGGTAGGCGCGCCCGAACCCCTCCAGGCCAAAGAGCGGAAACAGCTCTTCCGCCAGGCGGCGAGCCTTATCGCGTGGCAGGCCAGCGATCTCGGGGCCCAGGATGACGTTATCGAGCACTGTGCGCCAGGGCAGCAGCAGGTCTTTCTGCGGCATATACGCCACCCGCCCCGCGCGCCGCAGCGTAGCGCCCGATTCGCCCAGGCTGATGTACCCCTGATCCGGCTCCATGAGGCCACAGATGATATTGAAGAGGGTGCTCTTGCCGCAGCCCGAAGGGCCGATCAGCGTGACAAATTGGCCTGCATCGGCGTGCAGGTCCACGGCGTGCAGCGCCTCGACGATCCGCCCGTCGACGCGAAAGGTCTTGCTGACGGATACAACAGCGATCGAGATGCCGTGCGGAATGGCAAGGTCCATATGCATCGTTAGTTACTCGGCCGGCACATCGCAGGCATTGCTGATCGTGCCGACCATGATCGTCGCGCCATAGGCCGCAGCTGCCGCGAACGCCCGACGCAGGGCAGCAAAGACCATCTCTTCGTCGCCCGCGATCAGGGTGCTCATAGGGCCAACCTGCACTTGCAGGCCCGGCGCTGGCAGGGCAGCGATGGCCGCATCGATGCCCGGCAGGATCTCTTCTTGGGCCAGGGGATAGACACTGACCTGCGCTGAAATCCTCACTTGTCCACCCTCCCTATCAGCAACGCGCCGAACGGCCGCAGGATGCTGCGCCCCAGGGCCTCCAGGCAGGCGCTGTAGCGCCGCAGGCGGCCATCGGGCAGGAAAAAGACGGTGCTGCCCCACTGCACCCGGCCGTAGCCGCCCAACAGGCGCCGGAGCGCGGGCGGCGAGTAATAGTGGGCGCGGTCAAAGGGCGGCTCCCGGCGGCGGGCCCATGGGCTCCAGGCGTTCAGGACGGCCACCACCAACCGGCCGCCAGACCGCACGGCCGCCCACATCTCGGCGATGGCCCGCTCGGGCTCGGGCACGAATTCGAGCATGGTCACGGTGAGCACCAGGTCGAACTGCGCCGCCGCCAGGGGCAGGGCCCGGGCATCACCGCGCACCAGGGCAAGGTCTGCAGGGGCAGGTCCCAGACCTGCCCCTACGGCCGCCTGCCGCAGCATCGGCTGTGAGAGGTCTACCCCCACAACCCTGGCCCCAGCCTCGGCCAGGGCGCGGGCAAAGTAGCCGGTGCCGACGCCCACTTCCAGCGCCCGCTCACCCGGTTGGGGGCGGGCCAGGCGCAGAAGCAGGCCCCGCTCCAGCGCCCCGACCGCCGCCCCCAGCGGGGTGTCGAACCAGGAGTCGTAAAAGGGCGCCAGCTCATCAAAGGGATTGGCTTGTGCCGCCATCGCATCCCTCACTGTTTCGGCAGGAAATCGTTGGTAAAGGCCTTGCTGGTATCGATCTTTTTGGGCAGCAGGCCGCGGTCACTCATCCAGGCGGCATAGTTTGCCCACACCTGAGCCGATTGCTCGCCCCAGCGTGGGGCATCGGCCTGGTAGCGCGGGCTAAGCCAGGCCTGGCTGCGACGGATGAGGTCAGCGTTGGCTTCGGGCGCCGCCTTGATGAGAATATCGGCCGCTTCGGTCGGGTGCTGGGCAGCATAGGTATAGCCCTGGCTGGTCGCTGCCATGAAGCGCCGCACGATGTCAGGGCGCTGGGCGATAGTCTGTTCGTTAGTGATGATGACGGGGCTGTAATAGTCGGGCAGGCACTGCGTCCAATCGCTAAAGCGCACCAGATTCACTGGCAGGTCCTGCAACTGGGCCTCGGCCCCCTCCCACCCCTCATAGATCCAGACGACATCCACATCGCGTTGGATGGCCATCAGGGGGTCGCTGGCGCCAATATCCACGAATTGGACCTTGTTCACATCGCCGCCATCACACTTCATGAGCACGTCCAGCTCCTGGCGCTCGATGGGCAGGCCAAAAGAGCCGTACTTCTTTCCCTCCAGGTCCTTGGGGCGGGTGATGTTCTTGCTGGTCAATGACATGAGGGCCGAGGTATTGTGCTGCACCACGGCGGCGATGGAAACGACCGGCACGTCGGTGGCGCGGGCGTCGGTCACTTCTTCCTGAAAGCTGATGCCGAAATCGGCCTTGCCGCTGGCCACCGTGGATACCGCAGTCGTGCTCTGCCCGGGCTGGACGATATCGACCTGGAGCCCCTGCTTGGCGTACAGGCCCAGGGCCTGGGCCACGTAGAGGCCAGTATGATTGGTATTGGGCGCCCAGTCGAGCATGACGGTGACCCTGGTGGGGCCCTTGGGCGCGCAGCCCAGAGCGCCAGTGAGCAGGGCCAGGCTGGTCAGACCAATCACGATCTTGGAAAGGACACGCATGGGAAACCTCCTTACTTGATCTCCTCCCACTGCTCGCTCTGCGCCGAAACACGGGTCCAGGGCAGGGCCAGTCGCTCGATGGCTGACACGCCCAGGAAGAGGGCAATGCTCAGGAACGAGGTGACGGCGATGGCGGCAAAGACCCGGTCGGTGAGGAACGAGTTAGAAGCGCGGATCATATAGATGCCCAGACCTCGCGCAGCGCCGACCCATTCACCGATGATGGCGCCGACCACACTATAGGTCATGGCGATGCGCAGGCCAGAAAAGAAACCGGGCAACGCCCCCGGCAGTCGTACCTTGAAAAAGATTTGCTGGCGCGTGGCGCCCATGGAGCGGAGCAGGGCCAGCAGGTCCGGGTCGGCAGCGCGCAGGCCATCGGCTGTGGCGACGGTGATGGGAAAGAAGCAGACCAGCCCCACCACCACGACCTTGGAGGCGAGGCCATAGCCGAACCAGATGATGAGCAGCGGCGCCAGGGCCATGATGGGGATCGTCTGCGAGGCCACCAGCAACGGATAGAGCACGCGGCGCAGCGTCGGCGAAAGATCAATGGCCACGGCCATGCCCAACCCGCTCACCACAGCCAGGATCATGCCCAGGGCCGTCTCCAGCGCCGTCTGCAGGCCGTGCCAGGCCAGGAGCGGCCCAGTCGCCACCGCTGCGCGGACAATCTGCAACGGCGAAGGCAGCAGCCATACTGGCACCTGCAGCGCCCAGGCCACGAGCTGCCAGAGGAGTGCAAGTATGGCCAGGAGGATGATGGAGGGCAATAGATTGTGCTTATCCATGGGCAAGATACTCCCGTCAAACGTCATGCGCAGGCTCTCAACAAACACATTTGTCCTTGGACCCGTGACATTTTCATGCTGCTGTCCAGAATGTTTCAGCCAACCAGCGCTTCCTCGTCGGAATACGCATTCCTGTAGCGCGAGGCGCCGCGGAATGAGCCCCTTACGTTTGACGTTTCACGCCTTACGCAACAAAAAAGCTGCCTGAACCGGGCAGGTTCGGCAGCCATTCGTGGACGTGCAGTGCTTCCCTACGCTAGCATTACCCAGGTCAGGTTCAGGGGTCGATGGCGGTTGCGGCCATCCTCTCAGCCCGGCTCCCCGAGCTCCCCCAGCAGGTCTATTCAGATGTTGTGGAGATTATACCCCTTCAGAAAAGAGGAGTCAATTCTGACGAGAGGCGTGAAACTCGCTTTGGGGGCAACATGCACGAGTGCTGTCACACTGAGTGCTCCAGGGCATTAGGGCCCCTGTCAGCGCCCAGAACCTTGGCCGGCGCCTCGTCACCCTGTCATTCCAAGCGGTTCTGCGGGTGTTGCGCAATGGCGAGCATTGCACAGCCAGGAATCCACTCGCCCCTGCGGCCGGGATCCCTTCGCTCGGCTCAGGGCAGGCTCTCCGCTGTGTGAGGTGGGTATTCGGGCGATGCTCGCAGAACCGCTCCGCATGTCATGCATGCTGACGGGGCCCCATGGGACCTACAACACTCAGGGTGACATTCGGACGTGGGTTGCCAAGTGGACTGCACCTGGCTGGATCGCCGCTTGCCAAAGGGATTACGTTAGAGTATGATCCAGGATGCCTGCGTTCATCCAGCGAGTCGCCCCTGCTGCGCCCAGCGATCTCGCCAAATCGCCACAGCTATGACACCGCCATCGAGGAGCGTCTGCTGCGGGGCTCCCTGGGGCAGCCCTACCACTACAGCCGTACTTACCCATCGGGGCGCGGATCCCATCCGGGCATCGCGCTTCGCACGCGACCGGAGTGGAGCC
>DAOTVS010000021.1:0-5111 GCA_034436375.1 Anaerolineae bacterium
TGATAGTGGGTGCTGCCGTTGGCCACCTCGCCCATCTCGGCGGCGATGGTCGCCGTCATGGTGCGCGCAGGCTGGAAAATGGCCAGCAGCCCGTCGGGCATGCGCGCGGCATTGCCGGTGACCATCATTACGGCCATGGTCTCACCGATGGCGCGGCCGATGCCCAGCATGACGCCGATCAGCACGCCCGAGCGCGCCGCCGGCAACACCACCCGCCAGATCGTCTGCCAGTGGTTGGCGCCCAGGGCCAGGGCGGCGTCGCGATAGCTCTTGGGCACGGCATCGATGGCATCGTCGGCGACAGAGATGATGGTGGGCAGGGCCATGTAGGCCAGCATGAGCGCCCCGGCAAAGGCCGATAGCCCGGTGGGCATATCCAACCACGTGCGCAGGAGCGGCGCCACGGCGACCATGCCCAGGAAGCCGAGCACCACCGAAGGGATGCCGGCCAGGATCTCGACCAACGGCTTTAGTATCTCACGCAGCCAGCCGGGCGCCAGCTCACGCATATAGATGGCCGTGGCGATGCCCAGGGGCAGGGCAATGACGATCGCCCCGACCGTCACCAGGAGCGAGCCGCAGATCAGGGGCAGGATGCCGAAAAAGCCAAAGGTGGGGTACCACTTGGTGCCAAAGAGGTTGCCTGGTTGGACCTGCCAGAATGCCGGCAACCCTTCCCGGATGAGGAAGAAGAAAACCAGGACCACAAAGACGATCGCCGAGATGCCGCTGATGCGGACGAGGTTTTCCACGATCCACTCACCGGCCCGTTGGCGGCGTTCTTTGGCCTGTTGACCGTAGAGTTCTATCGCCTTGCTCATATCTGCCCCACTATTGCCCCTGTAACGGGACGAACCCAAGCTGCCGCACAATGGCCTGCCCCTCTGGCCCCTTAATCCACTGCAAGTAATCGGCTACGGCCCCGGTGGGCTGGCCCCGGGTGACCATGTAGAGCCCGCGGGCGATGGGGTATTTCCCCTGTACCACCGTATCGGCGGTGGGCATGACATATTCGCCGCCCGGCTTGGCCGCGACCCGGATGACTTTGACGTCTGGGGTCACATAGCCCAGGCCATCATAGCCGATGGCATTGGGGTTCTGCCGGATTTCGTTGCTGATCCCTTCGGAGGAGGGCATGAGCAGGGCATTGGGCGAGAAGAGGTCCGTAGAATCCGCGCGGCCCTGGCGGACCACGTTTTCGAGAAAGTAGACGTAGGTACCCGAGTTGGACTCGCGCGAGAGCAGGACGATGGGGCGATCCTCACCGCCAACCTGCTTCCAGTTGGTGATGCGCCCGGTGTAGATATCGCTGAGTTGCTGGATGGTCAGGTCGCTCACCGGGTTGGAGGGGTTCACGATGACGGCGATGGCGTCCATAGCCACGGTGATCTGGTTGGCCTCAAAGCCCTCCGCTTTGGCCGCGGCCTTTTCTTCTTCACTCAGAGAACGGGAGGCGTTGGCGATGTCGACGGTGCCGTTCAGAAGAGCGGCAATACCGGTGCCTGAGCCGCCCCCAGTGACGGAGATGCGGACGTTCGGTTTGACCTTGGCATAGGCTTCAGCCCAGGCCAGGGCCAGGTTGACGAGCGTATCGGAGCCTTTGTTTTCAATGCTTTGCCCACCAGCGGGCGCCGCGGTCGCCGCACTGGGGGTCGATGTGGACCCGCAGCCGCCGGCGACGAGCAGAATGACCAGGGAAATGAGGATCAAGCCCCCAAACCGTCGCTTGCACATGAGTGTTATCCTAAGTTTGAGACCCATTTCACAAATCCGAGAGAGTATAGCATGACCTCTATCCGGCGTCAATCGGTCGTGTGGGGAAAGCGAAGCACGTTATGCGAAGCCCTGCGACATAGAGTGTATCGCTTCCAAGACCCTGTGTGGTACAATGGGGGCCCATGCTGCACGAAGAGGAGGAGAGATGCTGCTACACAACCGGCCGGCGAGCACGCAGCTGTGGATGCGGCTCAACCAGCCCGGCCTGCCCCTGGCAGAGGCGCAGTTGGCAGTGCTGGGCGCACCCTATGACGGCTCGGTGACCCATGCCCGGGGCGCCGCGTTGGCCCCGGCTGAGCTGCGGGCTCTGAGCGCCGATAGCTGGTTTTTCACCGAGGGTGGGCGAGACCTGCGGGGCTTGCGCATCTGTGACCTGGGCGATGCGCCCATGGACCAGGATGATGCCGAGGCCACGCAGCGCGCCCTGGCTGCGGCGGCGCGAGAGGTGGCCCGGGCGGGCGCCGTGCCCCTCGTCCTGGGGGGTGACCATTCGATCACCAGCGGCGTGCTCACCGGGCTGGTGGAAGGCCAGCCCCTGGGGGTGCTCTGGCTGGATGCCCACGCCGACCTGATGGATTCCTACCGGGGCGTGGGCGGGCGCGTGGAATCGCGCTGGAACCATGCCTGCCCCCTGCGGCGCATCTGTGAGTTGCCCCAGGTAGGGCCGGAGCGGGTGATGCTGGTAGGCATCCGCGACCTGATGGCGCCGGAGGTGGAGTATATCCGCGAGTACGGGGTCGAGGTGGTCTATGCCCAGGATCTGGGGCGCCTGGACCCCGCGGCGCTGGCCGAGCGCATCTGCCGGCGGCTGGGAGGGCTGGCGGGCGGTGTGTATGTCAGCTTTGATATCGATTTCCTGGACCCGGCGGCGGCGCCCGGGACGGGCACGCCCGTGCCGGGCGGGGCGAGCAGCCGCTATCTCTACGATCTGATCCATGCCCTGCATGAGCGGCGGCTGCCGGTGGCAGGCTTTGATGTGGTCGAGGTTTCGCCGCCCCTGGACCATAATCATATCACCGGTTGGGCGGCCATGCGCATCATCACCGAGATGTGCGCCTTGATCAAGGAGGGGTAATGGTTGGGGTGGTTTCTGCGGCGGCGCACCGGGCGCCGCCGCAGAAACCACCCCAACCAACTCATCCTTGCTGATTCAGGAAACTGGCGACCTGTTCGGCGGTGGGCAGAGAGTTCTGGGCGCCCATGACGGTGGTGGAGAGGGCGGCCACGGCGTTGGCATAGTGTACGGCCTCCGCCAGCGAGGCCCCCTGCGCCCATTTGAAAGCCAGGGCACCGTTGAAGGCATCGCCTGCGCCGGTGGTATCGATTGGGGTAACCTTGTAGGCGGGGATCATCTCGCTCTGGCCGGGGGTCGCCAAAAGTGCCCCACGCTTGCCCAGGGTCAGGACGACGGCCGGCACGCCACGGCTCAGGAGTTTCTCGGCGACCCGAGCCGCACCTTCCTGGCCCGCGGGTGGCATGCCTGCCAGCCGCGCCGCCTCGTGCTCGTTTGGAGTCAGCAGGTCTACCTGGCGCAGCAAATCTGCCGGTACCATCGCAGCGGGGGCCGGGTTCAGGATCGTGCGCACGTGGTGCCGGCGCGCGATCTCGATGGCACGCGCGACAGCCCCCAGGGGCACTTCGAGCTGCAGCAGGAGGGCGTCGGCTGCGGCAATCGCGGCCTCGGCCCGGTCCACATCCGCCGGGGTCAGCTGACCGTTCGCACCCGGGGCGACAGCGATCGAGTTCTCTCCCTCGGCGCTGACCATGATCAGCGCGATGCCGCTGGGGGTCTCATCATCCCAGACCAGGTGGGTGGTGTCGATGCCCTCGCGGCGCAGATTCTCTTCCGTCTGGCGGCCGAATACATCACGCCCCAGGCGGACCACGAAGGTTACCTGGCCCCCCAAACGAGCGGCGGTGACGGCCTGGTTGGCGCCCTTGCCGCCGGCAGTCATCATAAAGCTGCCGCCTACGACTGTCTCACCCGGACCCGGGATGCGCGATACTTTGACCACCATGTCGGTATTGGAACTGCCGACAACGACGATACGCGGTTGACCCACAATTACCTCCTTGTGGTGGACACGGATCTCACCACCGAACAGAGAACGTGTAGCCACAAAGGCGCAAAGGACACCAATGGCGATAGACCTCGAGTCTTCCGATCGACATCCATCTGCGCCCGCAATCCATCCTTCATGCCCTCCCCGACCCGGGCCGTGTTCTCAGGCCAGGATCGTCAGGAGCTCCGTCAGATCGCGGATGGCGCGATCATCGGGATGGCCGCCCAACCCTTTGCGGTCGAGCCAGAGGGCGTCCATGCCCACGCCGCGCGCGCCCAGCACATCGGCTTCGTAGCTATCGCCGATGTGAATGGCCCGCTTGGGCGACACAGCGGCAAAGCCCAGGGCCTGCAAGAAGATGCTGGGATGCGGCTTGTCGCAGCCAGCGCGGGCCGAGGCAAGCATGAAATCGAAATAGCGGGCTAGCCCCATCTGCTCTGCACGCCGCTCCAGATTCCAGCTCCAGTTGGAAATGACGCCCAGGCGCAGCCCCTGAGCGCGCAGGGTATTGAGCACAGGCAGGGTCTCTGGGTAGAGGCGCATGACGCCGGGGGTGCTGTAGGCCTCATCAATCGCCAGCAACACCCGCGGCAGAAGGGCCCGGTCAAAACCGACGTGGTCCAGGATGCGCCCCCCCATCTCTTCTTGCAGCGCCCAGTTGCGTTCCTGGGTGGGCTCAAAGGTGCAGACGCCGGCCTGCGCGTTATACTCACCCCATACGGCCTTGCGCGCGGCGGCAAGGTCCGCCTTGCTCGGGTTCAAGCCCACAGCCCGGTAGGCACAGAGCTCGATGTCGTCTTCCGAGGGGTAAAAGTACATGAGCGTATAGCCCATGTCAAAAGTGACCAGGTCATAGCGATCCAAGGCGGCCTCCAGGCTTGAGCCAATCCACTTCCATTCCCTGCCCAGTATACACTTCCCCCGCCGCTTTAGCAAAGAAATGGGCCGGGATGATTGGCATCCCGGCCCAACAGAAGGGCCACCGGCCCCGGTGCAAAATCGGGCAACTGGCGATGGATGACTGCTCACTGCATCGGCTCGCCATAGCCACACGGGCCGCCCGATATTGCTCTAGCGCCTGATTCCTCACCCAGAGGGCGCGCAGCTGGCGCTGCTACTGCTGTAGGAGGCGGTGCTCCCTCCCCCTGTGCCAAAGACTGAGAAGACCTTCTCGACCTTGTCTGCGCCGCAATCGGGGCAGCGCAACTCTTCACGGCGCTCAAATCCCCGCCAGAAATGCTCAAAGACGCGTCCACACTTGGGACAGCGATA
>DAOTVS010000022.1:0-5059 GCA_034436375.1 Anaerolineae bacterium
CGCCTGTCGCCCCTCTGGGGCGCAGCTACGGTCGCTCTGCTCACCCTTGTCGGTTCAATCCCCTTTTTCCAACCCTCCCTGACGCGCAGCGATGACAGCAGTTACCATCTCTACCGTCTGCTCGAGCTGCATCACCTGCTGGCTCAGGGGACCCTTTTCTCGCGCTGGCTCCCGGACCTGGCGCAGGGTTACGGTTTCCCCCTCTTCAACTTTTATCCACCGCTGGCCTACTATGTGGCCGAGGTTCCGCACCTCCTGGGGCTGAGCCTGACCCGTTCGCTCAATCTGACCTATATCCTGGGCGCCATGCTGGCGGCGGTGTCGATGTACCTCCTGGTGCTCGACCTGAGCACCGAGGCCGGTGCGGCGCTCGCGGCGTTGGTCTATGCCTATGCCCCCTCATTGCTCTATAACGCCATCTATCGCGGGGGCGTCTCCGAGGTGCTGGCCTGGGCCATGGCGCCGCTCATCCTGTGGTGCTTCCGGCGCCTGGTGCTGACCGGTCGGGCGCGCTGGTTCCTCGCGGCGAGCCTCTCCTATGCCGCCCTGCTCCTGACCCATTACCTCTCGGCGCTGCCGTTCACGCCCCTGCTGGCGCTGTTCATTCTGGGCGTCTGGAATCTGGGGCGACCCGATCGGGCGGAACAAGCAAAGATCCAAAGCCAGACGGTTCGCCCGTTCTGGCGCTGGTGGACAAACTGTGCGGGGCGCGGCCTGCTCCTGGCCCTGGCGGCGGGCCTACTGGGCATGGGCATCAGCGCCTTTATCACGGTGCCGGCCCTGCTGGAAAAGGGCTTTGTGCACATCGAGATGGTTTTCCTGCCCCCGGGCCTCGATTTTCACAACCACTTTGTGTCGTGGCAGGAGCTGCTGGCCGGCCCGCACGCCGTCGATACGGCGGTGGCTGCGCGCAGTTTCCCCCATGCCATTGGGCTGATCCAGGTGGGGGCAGGGCTGGTGGGGCTGCTGGCGGCCCTGACGGTGCGCAGGCCGGCCCGCGAGCGCGTTCTCTATCTGATCATGGCGGCCTCGGCCCTGGCGCTCGTCTTTATGACCGGGCGCGCCTCGCTGGGGCTCTGGGAGGGCATCAGCTTTCTCAAGTTTATCCAATTCCCCTGGCGGCTTTTGGCGCCCCTCTGCATGGTGCTGGCCTGGCTCGCGGGCGGGATCGGCCTGCTCTTGCCGCGCGGGCGCCGCTGGGCCTGGGTGGGGCCTGCGTTGGCAGCGGCCATGGCCCTGGGGCTTTTCCTCTACAATACCCCTCTGCTCTATCCGCGCTATGTACACGAGCGCCCGGCGAACCCGACCCTCAGTGATATGCTGGTCGAGGAGCGCAAGACGGGCCTGCTGGGCACGACGACCATGGGCGATTATCTGCCGATCTGGGCGGGAGAGATGCCCTGGAACTCACCCCTGCCGGCCCTGTACGCCGCTGGGGAACCTGTTACCTGGCTCAACCGCAGCGCCTTGCCAGCCGGTGTGCGCGTCAACGGGGAACACTATGGCGTCAACGACATGGAACTGTCGCTGGCCGGCGATGCCCCTTTCCCGGTGGTGATCCAGCAGTATTATTTCCCCGGCTGGCGCGCCGAGATCGACGGCCGGCCGGCGCCCATTGCCCCACAGGAGCGCACTGGGCTGATCACCGTTGCCATGCCAGCAGGTGCGCATACGCTGCGGGTCTATTTCGGCGAGACGCCCCTGCGCGCAACGAGCGATGGCCTTTCGCTTCTCTCCCTGGCCGGCCTGGCGGTCTTGACCTGGTGGGTGGCGAGGCGGCCGGGTACGGATACGATTGGCGAGAAGTGGCCCGGTATGGATACCTGGCCTGCGACCGGGCAGGGGGCTTGCCCGGCCTGGGGTTGGCTCTGCCTGCTGGCTGTGATGGCTGCCTATCTGGGCCTCAAGGCGGGGGTGATCGACCGGCGCGATAATGTGCTGCGCACTTCCAGCATCCACGGCGACGTGGTGCGTGGGTCGCAGCCGCTGCAGGTGAGCTTTGGCGGCAAGCTGCGCCTCTTGGGCTACAAGCTGCAGACGATGGAGGTGCCTGCCGGTGAAAAGGCCTCGTTCTCCCTCTACTGGCGGCTGCTCCAGCCGCCAGACAGGAACTATAGCGTCAGTGTGCAACTGATCGATAGCCAGGGGCGCACCTGGGCCAAGCAGGACAACTGGCAGCCCTCGGGCTTGCCCACATCGCAATGGGCAACGGATGAGTACCGCACCGATGGCCATGCCCTGACGGTGCCGCCCGGCACCCCGCCCGGAGAGTATCGCCTGCAGTTGACCGTCTATGACACTCAGACGCTGCAGCCCCTCAGCCCGGACCCCGGCGGCGGCCTGCGCTTCACCCTGCCCGGCGTAACGGTCAAGGTCGTGCGCCCAGCCCAACCGCCCGACCCGGCCAGCCTGGGGCTGGCGCGCATCATCGGCCGCCGGCTCAACGACGACATGGAGCTTCTGGGGGCCAGCATCGGGCCCGGCTCATATCGCCCGGGGCAGCGTGTGCATCTTGACCTCTTTTGGCGCGCCGTGCGGCGGCCCGGCGCCAACTATCGGGCGCAGGCGCTCCTGGTCGGGCCGGATGGCACTGTGTTGGTGCGCGACCTGGGGCCGTTGGCGGGGGCAGGCTACCCCACAACGGCCTGGCAGGCGGGGGAGATCATCCGCGGGCAATATGACCTGCTGCTGCCCGCAGAGACGCCGGCCGGGACGAATGTGCTCAAGATCAGTCTTGCTGCGCCGGGGCAGCCGGCCGCCGAGGTGGTGGGCGAGGTGCCGGTCGAGGCCGTGGAGCGCCACATGGAGGCGCCATCGCTGCAGCACCCGGTGGGGGCCGTTTTCGGCGACTGCATCGCCCTGCTCGGCTATGACCTGGATGCGCAGAGCGCCGCGCCCGGGGCCACGCTGCACCTGCGTCTCTATTGGCAGGGGCGGCAGAGCATGGAGCAGGAGTATACCGTCTTCACCCATCTGTTGGATGCGGAGGACCACGTGGTGGCGCAGCAGGATAGCGCGCCGGCGCAGGGGATGCGCCCCACCACCGGCTGGCTGCCGGGTGAGGTGATCAGCGACGAGTATACCCTCACCCTGCCGCCGGATGCGGCGCCGGGCGAGTATCGCATCGAGGTGGGCCTCTACGAGCCCGGCTCGGGCGAGCGCCTGACGGCGAGTGACGCGGCGGGCCAGGTTATGGGAGATCACCTTATCCTGGGCAGCGTGACCGTCCGCTAGACCTGCAACCATACCTGTCACTCGCAGCAGAAGTGAAGCAAGGTTCCTCTTGTGTTGGGAGGGCGAAGTCCCGTCCGAACCGCCGTTCCGGCATGGCGAATCTGGCCTTGGAGCCAATCATTGTCATGTCGGAACGGCGGCTGCTCAGCAGCTTGGCCCCCCAGGAGGAGCGCCGCCACTAGCGCAGGCCGCAGCCTGTCGCGCCACTAGCGCAGGCCGCAGCCTGTCGCGCTGCTAGGCGGCCAGGGGCCGGCGCTCCGTGTGCAGTGTTCCCGGTAGGCGCTCGGCGTGTCCTGGCCCCGCTTAGCGCAGCATGTCGGCTTGAGCAAGGGGCGGCTCGGGGCCACAGAGGCCATTCGGATCGGAAAAGGCAGTTCCCCTTCGGCTTCGCTCAACGTAGGCCCGCGGACTCGTGCCATGCCCAACCTCCGGGAGGTCCAGTGGCGTAAAGAGGGTGCCGCTAGTACTACAACGATGGTTCTTATGGTATAATATCCCCCAAGAGTAACTGGGGGGATGGAACATGAATCGAGCGGAATTCGAGCGCGTAGCGGAGACATTCGCCGGCTTTCATCGCGAGTTCGCACCGCTGTTTGGCCGTCCGGAAGCGGTTGACCGTGCTGAGCAGTACATACGTGGGCTGTTGGTGCAGCAGACGGACCGGCGCAACGCCGAGAACGTCTCCGAAGTTATCGAGGGTGCAACGCCACGCTCCTTGCAGCGGTTCTTGACAGAGTCGCCTTGGTCGAGTGAGCGCGTGATCGACCGGCTGCAACGCTATATTGGCCAGAGGCTGGCGAGCCCAGAGGGCATCTTTGTCATCGACGGGTCGGAGTTTCCCAAGCAAGGCCAGAAATCGGTTGGGGTAGCACGGCAGTACTGTGGCCGACTGGGCAAGATTGCTAACTGCCAGGCCGGCGTCTTCCTGAGCTACGTCTCGGAGCGGGGGCATGCTTTGGTCGATGGCCGCTTGTACCTGCCGGAGGGATGGGCCGAGGACAGTGAGCGTCGTCAGGCAGCAGGCGTGCCGGAGGCTGTGAGGTATCAGAGCAAAGCCGATCTGGCCCTGGCCAGTCTGCGTCAGGCGCGCAAAGCGGGTCACCTGACGGGCCGGTGGGTGACCGCCGATGAAGACTATGGCAAAGTGCCGACGTTTCGGGACGCTCTGGATGCCGAGGACTGGCTGTACGTTCTGGAAGTGCCCTGCACAACGCCGGTGTTTACGCGGTTTGCCAAGACTGAAGTGCCGGCTTGGACAGGCAACGGACGGAAGCCATCGCGACCACGTCTGGTAGACGGTGAGCCCAGTTCGCAGAGCGTTGAGGAGGTAGCTCAGGGCGTTGCGGCCGCTGATTGGCGCGTGCTGACCGTCGCCGAAGGCGCCCAGGGGCCTCGCAGCTACCAGTTTGCCGCGCAACGGGTGTGGGAGAGCCGTGAGGAGTTGCCGGGACGCGCGTGCTGGCTTGTCCTGCGCCGTAACCTGGATGGGAGCGAACTCAAGTACTATCTCTCCAACGCGCCTGCCGACACCTTGCTGTCGCAGCTGGCTCACGTGGGCTCGATGCGTTGGTGCATCGAGACAGACCTCCAAACCACCAAGGGGGAAGCCGGCCTCGACGAGTATGAAGTTCGCAGTTGGCAAGGTTGGCATCATCATATGGTCCTGGCTATGCTAGCCGCAGCGTTCCTACTGACGCTGCAGCTGGACTGGGGGGAAAAAGATGCCCCAGATCACGCTGCCACAGGTTAGCCGAGTATTGCGTGCTCTGCTCCCGCAGCGTGCCTGGACTGACGACGACCTGCTGGCCTGGCTTTCGGAAACACA
>DAOTVS010000023.1:0-38150 GCA_034436375.1 Anaerolineae bacterium
TGCCAGCTTGCATGTAGCGGCATCCCAATCTCTGGCCAATACCCAAGACGAGAACGGATATCCTGCCTTCCAGACCACCGAAGGCTCGCAGAGCCTGGCTCAGGCGCTGAGCCAGGCAGGGTTCGCCGTGCGCCTTGTGGACCCATCCGGTAAGGCCGGTGACGGTTTTGGCAGCGTGGCTTCCATGCCCACTTCAGTTCCCCTGCGGCCTGGTTATGTCACCCTCAATGCGAGCGGAGGGCACTGGCGCGTATACTGCCTGCCCGTGCAGGGCGCCGATGGCCGTGTAGCGGGCTGGCTGCAGGCCGCCCAATCGCTGGCGCCCATCGAGGCAACGCTGGCCAATCTGCGTGGGCAAGCGCTCCTCGCCGTACCGCTCGCTGTGCTGATCGCGGGGCTCAGCGGCCTCTTCCTGGCCGACCGCGCACTGCGCCCCGTGGACCGCATCACGCGCACCGCGCAGGCCATCAGCGGCAGTGACCTCTCCCGCCGTATCAGCTGGCAGGGGCCATCCGACGAAGTGGGACGGCTGGCGGCGACCTTCGACCGCATGCTGGACCGCTTGCAGGCAGCCTTTGCGCGCGAGCGGCGCTTCACGGCCGATGCTTCGCACGAGCTGCGCACGCCATTGACCGCCCTCAAAGGGCACATCGGGGTTGTGCTGAGCCGGCAGCGCACGGTTGAGGAATACGAGGGCACGCTGCACGATCTGGAGCGCGAAGTGGACCGCCTCATCCGCCTGTGCACGGACCTGCTCTTGTTGGCTCGCCTGGACCAAGGGCGTTTGCCCGGGCAAATGGAGAGTGTGGACCTCGGCGATCTGCTGGGAGCGACCGTAGAGCAGGTGCGCTCACTGGCAGAGACCAGGGGTCTTGCCATGATCGAGGAAATCCAGGGGGGTCTGCACATCCAGGGCAATGTGGACCATCTCATCCGCCTCTTCCTGAACCTGCTCGACAATGCGCTCAAGCATACGCCGCAGGGAGGGCAGGTGGGCCTCCGCGCATGGCGGCTGGGCGACCAGGCGTGCATCGAGGTCAGCGACAGCGGGCCAGGCATTGCGCCGGAGCACCTGCCCCACCTGTTCGAGCGATTCTACCGGGTAGATGCCGCTCGCTCGCAGGGTTCCGGCGGCGCGGGGCTTGGGCTGGCCATTGCCGCCGAGATCGCGCGCTGGCATGGCGGCACGATAGAGGTCGCGAGCCGGCCGGGCCAGGGCGCCACATTTACCGTCCGCCTGCCTATGCGGCCGCCGGCGCCGGCCTGAGTGGTTGTTAAGAATATTCTCATGATCGTCTCATCGTTATCTTAGAGGCCTCCTATATACTGGATTCAGAACGGTACGATGAGCGCCGTTCAAATCCAAGGTCATTACGGAGGTTTGTGATGAGATTGAGCAAGCGTGTTGCAGGTGTGATCGTGGGCGCCAGCCTGGTAGCAGGGACCATCGGGGGCGGCGTCGTGTTCGCCCAAGCGCCCCAGCCGGCTACGCCGCCGGCCGTGCAGCAGAGCACGACCAGCCAGCCGGCTACCCCGGCCGTGCAGAACACGTCAGGCCAGCAGGATCAGGCGCAGAACAAGGCGGATCAGCAGGATCAGGCGCAGGACCCATCCTACAAGGGCAGCATCACCATCAATGAGAACCAATCCACAGGTCAGAACGAGCAAGACGAGTCCGCTGCGCTCCAGTCGCTGGCCAAGATCTCAGCCGACCAGGCCAAGGCGGCTGCTCTGGCAGCCAACGCCGGCGCTACCGTCAAGAGCGTGACGCTGCAGGGTGAGAATGGTTCCCTCGTCTATGGCGTCGAGCTCGCCAACGGCATGGACGTCAAGGTGGATGCCGGCAACGGCCAGGTCCTGCGTACCGAGCAGAACGACCAGGAATCGGGCGCCAATGAAAAGGGCGCCGGCCACGAGGCGGAATCCGGCCAGGCCGGCGGCACCGAAGCGCCCGAGGCCGCGGGGGCAACGGCCCAGTAGGCAGCGGCTCGACAACTGAATAGTGACCCGACCGCAGATAGAGCGCCGGGAGTTCCCTAGGGAACTCCCGGCGCTCCACTTTCTAGCCGCGTAGGAGCACGACGGCGACGAGCAGCACGGCCAGGGCCCAACGGTAGCGCACAAAGACATTGGTCGAGTTGCTCTGCAGGTAGCGGAGCAAAAAGCCGATGCAGAGATAACCGGTCACCGCCGCTGCGATGACCCCGGCCGGGAAGAGCACCATATCTGCCCGGGCGATGGCGCCGGTGTGCAGACCCTTGACGATCTCCAACAGGCTCTTGGCCCCGGCGCCGGCAATGATCGGCGCGGACAGGTAGAACGAAAAGCGCGCCGCCGTGTCTCGTTCCATGCCCAACGCCAGCCCGGCGGTGATGGTGCTGCCGGAGCGCGAAACCCCCGGGAATACCGCCAGGGCCTGCGCCAGCCCAACCAGGAGGGCATCGCGGCGCCCGAGGTGCTTCAAGCCCCGGTCGTGCACGGCCAGACGATCCGCCTCGTACAGCGCCAGGCCCAGCGCCGCGATGATCACGGCCATGGCGATCATGGCGACCGGCCGGATCGGCGCATTTGGCTGGTGGAACAGTCCCTCGATCTTGCTCTCCGACAGCCACCCGACCAGGGCGCCCGGAATGGTGCCTACCAGCACCAACCAGGCCAGGCGTCGGTCCGGGTCGCCGCCGATCTTGCGCTCGGCCACACTGGCCAGCCAGGCCCGGATCAGGCGCACCCAGTCGGCTGCAAAGAAGGCCAGAACGGCCACCAGCGTGCCCAGGTGCAGCGCCACATCAAAGGGCAGGCTCGTCAACGATGGGTCCGTCCAGCCAAAAAGCCAGGGCACAATAATCAGGTGCGCCGAGCTGGAAACCGGGATGAACTCGGTAGCGCCCTGTACGATACCGAGCACAATCGCCTGCAGAATATGCACGAGCATAAGCGTATCCTCTCTTGCGAAACTTGATAGTAGTCGAGGGGACATTGTAGTCTCAGGTGGGGAAGAAGTAAAAGCAGGGCCCGGGGGGAGCGCCCTCAGGCCAGCCAGCGCTCCAGATGCTCCCGCACAAGAGCATCGTCATTCAGCTCGGGGTAGCAGCGATAGGTGCGGTCAATCTCTTCCGCCTGGTCAGGGGAGAGGGTCTCCGCCGGGTCCAGGCAGAGGGTGTTGGCCGGGCAGCCCCTGGCACCGGAGCACCGCGTGCGCGCCAGGGATAGAGCCGGCAAAGGCGTGGGCAGCATCAAAGAGCGCCGCATTGGCCTCTGTCACTTGGCGGCCAGGGTGAGCAGCGGCCCGGGGATGACGCCCTCGCGGCGGGCCTGCCGGCACTGCGCCAGGTGCTCCACGGCCTGCCGCGTCCAGCAGGCCCAGTGCCAGTATGGGGCAGAAGCAGCGCATATCACAAAAGGCTACAAGTGAACTGCGCCCGATCAAAGAGGGGGCGGAGCCCGTGGGCTCCGCCCCCTCTTTGATCGGCTCTGCAACCGTGCTTACTTGGCCGTCTTGACCTTGATCTGGCGCGGCTTGAGCTCCTCAGCCTTGGGGATGGTGAGGGTCAGCACGCCCTTATCGAAACTGGCCTCGGCCTTGTCGGCCTGGACCGGGATATTGATCTGCAGCTGGCGATAGAAGGGGCCAAAGCGGCGCTCCTGGAGCAAATAGTTCACGTTCTCCAGAGGGGGCTTGCATTCGCCCTTGATGGTCAGCGTATCCCCCTCGATCGTGATCTGCACGGCATTGGGATCTACGCCGGGAATGCTCGCCACAATCACCAGCTCCGAGTCGGTAGCATAGGCATCTACCGGCAACGAGGCGGCGCGCTCCCCCGCCGGCAAGCGCCCGGGGCGCACAAAGCTATCCTCAAAGAGCCGATCCATCGCATCACGCAGGGTGATCATTTCATTCAGGGGATCCCACCGAGAGATACTCATCGCCATTCCTCCTTATGACAAGAAACAACGCAACAGATAAGCGACAGATCCAGACTTCCGAAGCCATCAAGGGCTTCGGAAGTCTCCATTCCCACGACGGTTACTTGGCCTGGACCTTGATCTCTTTGGGCCGGGCAGCCTCAGTGACAGGCAGCGTCAGCGTCAGCACACCGTTTTCATAGGTGGCACTCGCCTTGCTAGTATCGACCGGGGTAGGCAGAGCCACCGTGCGGCTAAAAGCGCCGAAACGGCGTTCCCGGCGGACGACGTTTTCCTCCTTGATTTCCTGCTCCTGGCGCGTCTCGCCCTTGATCGTGAGCGTGTCGCCCACGACGGTCACGTCAATGTCTTCAGGCTTGACGCCGGGCATGGGGGCCTTAACCACCAGGTTGCCGTCCTGCTGATAGATGTCGACGGGCACTGAGCCGGCAGCCGGCATACCCAGCAGACGCCCAGGACGTACAAAGCTCTCTTCGAAGAGGCGATCCATGGCATCGCGCAGCGACATCAGCTCATTGAACGGTTCCCAACGTGTGATACTCATCGTCGACCTCCTACTAATAGAGTCAATAGAATGGCTTCATCATCCACTGGCCAGGCTGCCAACCCTGGCCCCGTTTTGCACCTGTATTATAGCAATGGCTAGTGCGCATGTCAATAGTTTTTATGCATTTTTAATCAGCTTATTTCTTAAAAATCGCTCAACTACCTTGACAGTATGACACTAAAGGTTTATACTGTGGGCGACAATGAATGGGGCCCAAGCCGTTGCGTGCGGCGTTCATTGCCCTATCACTACATGGCAGGTGGATCGATGGAAGAACAACAGGGCTTCGGTCGGACGCCTGAGAATCTACCCGAAAAGGAACCGGAGACCGTGGAAGAAGCATTGCGTCAGGAACTGGCTCAGGCCCAGCGTGAGGCGTCGGAGAACCGCGACCTTTATCTGCGGGCTCTGGCCGAGCGTGAGAATGCCCGCAAGCGCCTGGAGCGACTCTATGAGGACCGGCTGGCCGAAGCGAAACGTAACCTGTTGCGCAAGGTGATCGCCGTGGCCGACAATCTGGAGCGGGCGCTGGCCCACCCCGAAGCCGGCGCAGCCCTCGTCGAAGGCGTGCGGCTCACCCATCGCCAGCTGCAGGACCTGTTGCGCAGCGAAGGGGTGGAGCGGATCCAGACCGTCGGCAGGCCCTTCAACCCGGCCGAGGAGGAAGCGGTCGCTGTCGTCGAAGGCCCCGAGCCCCCCGGCACGGTTGTTGGGGAAGAGTTACCTGGCTACCGCCAGGGTGATTATCTCATCCGTCCCGCTCATGTGCGTGTGGTCGGTGGCGAGCCGGACTGACGTAAAACGTAATGCGTGATCCGTAAGGTCGCCATGTCGAAGGTGGCCTTGCTTTCCAGCCATTTTGCTTGCAGGCGACGATCTGTCAGAACAGTGCAATCCGCGCCACGACGGCTTTACGCATTACGGATTACGGTTTACGCAGAGGACTCATAGGCATTATGGAATATAAGGACTATTACAAGATCCTGGGCGTTGAGCGCAGCGCCTCCGAAAAGGATATCAAGCGAGCCTACCGGCAGCTGGCCCGCAAGTATCATCCGGATGTGAATCCCGGTGACAAGAAAGCCGAAGAGCATTTTAAGGAGATCAATGAGGCCTATGAAGTGCTCTCCGACGCGGAAAAGCGCCGCAAGTATGACGAGCTCGGCGCCGACTATCAGCGCTGGCAGCATATGGGTGGCCGCCCCGGCGATTTCGATTGGAGCCAGTGGATGTCGGGCGGCGGCCCGGGCGGTGGGCGCGTGCACGTCGAATACGGCGACCTGAGTGACCTCTTTGGCGGCGCCGGTGGGTTCTCCGATTTCTTCCAGACCATTTTCGGTGGCGGCATGGGCGCCGCCGCGGGGCCGCGCACGCAGGCCTATGGGCGCGCTGCGCGCGGGCAGGATTACGAGCAGCCGGTGCAGGTGACCCTGGAAGAGGCCTATAGCGGCACCACCCGCCGGGTGCGCATCGGCAACCGCACGCTGGAGGTTAAGATCCCGGCGGGGGTGCGCAGCGGCTCGCGGGTGCGCATGGCCGGTGAGGGCGGCCCGGGCCAGGGGGGCGCCAGGGGCGACCTCTACCTGGTAGTGGAGCTGTTGCCCCATCCAACTTTCAGGCTGGAAGGCGATGACCTGTTCACCGAAGTTCCGGTGGACATCTATACAGCCATACTGGGCGGCGAGGTGGCCGTGCCGACGCCCAAAGGGCAGGTCATGCTCAAGATCCCTCCCGAGACACAGGGTGGGCGCACCTTCCGCCTGCGCGGACAGGGCATGCCGCACCTGGGCAAGCCGCAGATCCATGGCGACCTGCTGGTGCAGGTGCGCATCCAGGTGCCGCAACAACTGAGTGAGAAAGAAAAGCAGCTCTTCCGGGAACTGGCATCCCTGCGTGGCCGTACATGAGGACTCGTAGGAACTGACGGAACTAGAGGAACTGAAGGGAAGGTATGCGTCGCTGCCTGACGAAAGGAGACATCAATATGGGATATACCGTTGCCCATTGGCTCCGTCAGTTCCCTCAGTTCCACGAGCTCAAGTAGAAAGAGTGCGTCAGTCATGAAGACTCGACTGGGGACCCTGGCAGTCACGGGGATAATACTGGTCGCGCTCACGGCGTGTGTGCCCTGCGGAGTACCGCTGCAAGTCGTGGAGCGCTCATCCAGCGCCCTGCCTTCAGCCACCACCGCGCCCACGGCCTTGCCGCGGGCCCAGGGTGGTGTATCGCCCGCATTGGATCCGCAGCAGGTCGTCATCGACGTCTACCAGCGCGCCAACCCGGCCGTCGTCAATGTGCGCGTCACCAAGCGCAACGAAGGCTCGTTCCGCTTTCAGCCACAGCAGGGTGAGCCGCCCGATGAGTACGTGCGCGGCCAGGGCTCCGGTTTCCTGATCGATCATCAGGGACATGTGGTGACCAACAATCATGTGGCCGAGGGCGCTGAGGAGGTGCTGGTCGTCTTTAGCGATGGCGCCCAGGCTCGCGCCAAGGTGTTGGGGCTGGACCCCGATAGCGACCTGGCAGTGCTCCAACTCGCCCCCCCATGGCCCGACGTGACGCCCCTGGACCTGGGCGATTCGAGTAGGGTGCAGGTGGGTCAGTTGGCTATCGCCATCGGCAACCCCTTTGGCCTGCAGGGCACCCTGACCACCGGCATCGTGAGCTCCGTGGGGCGTACCCTGCCCCTGGGCCGCCAATCTACAGCTGTGGGGGGGCGTTTTTCCATCCCCAGCATGATCCAGACCGATGCCGCTATCAACCCTGGCAACTCGGGGGGGCCGCTTCTGAACGCACAGGGGCAGGTCATCGGCATCAACACAGCGATTAACGCCATCGAGGGGGTCAATTCGGGCGTGGGGTTTGCGGTTCCCGCTGATCTTATC
This sequence comes from Anaerolineae bacterium, assembly GCA_034436375.1. Taxonomy (GTDB): domain Bacteria; phylum Chloroflexota; class Anaerolineae; order SpSt-313; family SpSt-313; genus DAOTVS01. Next base: position 7,357 of record DAOTVS010000023.1, read on the forward strand.
CGCCGGGTCGTGCCCAGCCTGATCAAGGACGGCCGTTACGCCTACCCCTGGCTCGGTGTTTCGGGGAGCGACGTCAACCCCAATATCGTAGACGCCATGAAACTTCCAGAGCGCCGCGGCGCTCTGATCGTGCAGGTCATCAAGGGCAGCCCGGCTGATCGAGCCGGCCTGCATGGGTCAAATCAGACGGTTACTTTACATGAAGAAGAGCTGGAGATCGGGGGCGATGTGATTACCGGCATTGATGGTGTTCCTATCAAGCGCTTCGATGACCTGCTGATTTACTTGGTCGAAAAGACCACTGTAGGGCAGACGGTGCAGCTTACCGTGCTGCGCGACGGCAAGACCATGACAGTGCCCATCCGTCTGGTCGAGCGGCCTCAGGATTGAACCCGGTGTAGAAAAGAGAGACGGTCAATATGGCAACTCGTTCGACACGGCGAGAGAAAGCTGAAGACTCAATGCGAGAAGAGCCCTGCTTCGTGATCAGCGTGGCTGCCAAGTTGGTGCAGATGCACCCGCAGACCCTGCGCTATTACGAGCGCCTGGGCCTGGTGATCCCCTCGCGCTCGCGCGGCAATGTACGCCTCTACTCGCAGAGCGATATCGAGCGCCTCCAGCGCATCGTGCGCCTGGTCGATGAGTTGGGAGTCAACCTGGCCGGGGTCGAGGTCATCCTCAATATGTCGGAGCGCATGGAGCAGATGCAGCGCGAGATGGAGGATATGCGCGCCGAGTTCGAAGCCGAAGTCACTCGCCTCCGGAAGCTCCTGGACGAGCATGCGCGTAACTTGCCGACCGTCCGCCGGCGTCAACTGCCCAGCGGACAGGGAGCGGCTCAACCAAAGGAGGACGAGTCATGATCGCAACTAGGGACATGCGTGAGCTGGCCAGCTTCAGCGCAACCCGGGGACCAGTACTCAGCCTCTACCTTGACACAGATCTCACAAAGCAGCTCAAGGATCCGATCAAATTAGTACTGCGGGACCTGCTGGCCAAAGCACGCAGCGAAGGGGCCAGCGAGGAAGATATCGAGCGCGTGACCCGCTTTGTCGACTATGAATACGATTGGCAGAGCCGCGGTCTGGCCCTCTTCAGCTGCGCTGCCGACGGCTTCTGGCATGTGGAGCCGCTGCCGGTGCCCATTGGCCGCAGCCAGGTGATCGTCAGCGATGAGGCTTACCTGACGCCTCTGAGCCATCTGCGGGATCAGTATGGGCCCTACACTGTGGTCCTGGTGGACCAGGAGGGAGCGCGCCTGTTCCACATCGATATGGGCAGCGTCTTGCGCGAGGAGCAGATCCAGGGTGAGCCAATCAAGCACCAGAAACAAGGGGGGTTTTCCGCCACCGGTTGGCAGCGGCACACCGAGCAGCTGGCCAACAGGAATTTCAGGGCCGCGGCCGAGGCTACTGCGCGCTTTTGCGAGCCCGCTGACCTGCCCCCAAGACTGATTCTGGGCGGCACCGAGGAGAATATCGCCAGGTTCCGCGATTTCCTGCCGACGTCGCTGCAGCAGGCCGTGGTTGGCGCCATGCCTATGGGCATGAACGCCCCCATACCGGAGATCATCGACCGTTCGCACGAGATTCTGGCCGAAAGCGAGCGCAAGCGCCAGAACGAGCTGGTACAGATCCTGATCAACAAAAGCAAGAGCCCCGGCGCGGGCATGGGCGTCGTCGGGCTGGCCGAGACGCTCCTGGCCTTGCAGGAGGGCCGGGTGATGATTATGCTCGTCGCCGAAGGTTTTACGGCGCCGGGCTATATCTGCCCAAGCTGCGACTATCTCTCGGTCGACGAGACCGAGCACTGCCTCTTCTGCGGCACAGCACAGGCCCTGCGGGCGCCCGATATCGTCGAGCGGGCCATCCACAAGGCCATTTTGCAGGATGCCAAGGTAGAGATCATTTCGGGCAACCCGGCGCTCATCCAGCAGGGCTCGATCGGCGCGTTGTTGCGCTTCTAATAAGTAATACGTGAAACGTAAAACGTAAGGTTGCCATTGCAGAGCCAGTGCGGCTTTTGCGATCACAGCGACAGAGCATGCTCGGGGCGGCAGGTGCTCTGCGATGGCAGCCTTACGCATCACACCTGACGCTTTACGTTTGACGTTTTACGGTTTACACCCGGTACTGCGTTATCGTATCGTATCGTATCCCATCGTATCGTATTGTATTGGTATAGGACCAGGTAACCCATGAACATCAACAAATTCACAGAAAAGGCCCAGCAGGCCATCGTCGAGGCGCAGCAACTGGCCTCACAATACAGTCACAGCCAGATCGACCCGGAGCACATCTTGCTCGCGCTCGTGCGGCAGGCCGACGGCGTCGTGCCGCAGGTGCTGGCCAAGATCGGCGCGCCCACGGGCACGTTCGAGCGTGGGCTGCAGACAGCCCTGGAGCGGCGGGCCAAGGCCTATGGCGCCACCATGCAGGTGGGCCTCTCCCGTGAGGCGGGCGAGCTGCTGACGCGCGCGGAGAGCGAAGCCGCGGCCATGCGCGACGAGTACGTCTCTACCGAGCACATCCTGCTGGCGGCGACGGGTGAGAAGGGCGGCGATGTGGCGCGCCTGCTGCGCGAGGCGGGCGTGACCCACGACAGCGTGCTGCGCGCGTTGGCGGAGATCCGCGGCTCGCAGCGCGTGACCGACCAGAACCCAGAGGCCAAGTACCAGGCGCTGGAGCGCTATGGCCGCGACCTGACCCAGCTGGCCCGGGCGGGCAAGCTCGACCCGGTGATCGGCCGCGATGAGGAGATCCGTCGCGTGATCCAGGTGCTCTCGCGCCGCACTAAGAACAATCCCGTCCTGGTGGGCGAAGCCGGCGTGGGCAAGACGGCCATCGCCGAGGGCCTGGCGCAGCGCATCGTGCGCGGCGACGTGCCCGAGGGGCTCAAGAACAAGCGCATTGTCGCCCTGGACTTGGGGGCGCTGGTGGCCGGCGCCAAATACCGCGGTGAGTTCGAAGAGCGGCTCAAGGCCGTGCTCAAAGAAGTGACCGAATCTCAGGGTGAGATCATCCTGTTTATCGATGAGTTGCATACAGTCGTAGGGGCAGGGGCCGCCGAAGGGGCCATGGACGCCTCGAACATGCTCAAACCCATGCTGGCACGCGGCGAGCTGCATACCGTCGGCGCCACGACCCTCGATGAATATCGCAAGCACATTGAAAAAGATGCGGCCCTGGAGCGCCGCTTTCAGCCCATCACCGTTGATGAGCCTACCGTGGAGCAGACCATCTCGATCCTGCGCGGGCTCAAAGAGCGCTACGAGATCCACCACGGCGTGCGCATCCAGGATGCGGCCCTGGTCGCGGCAGCGGTGCTCTCCGACCGCTATATCACCGACCGCTTCCTGCCCGATAAGGCCATCGACCTGATCGATGAGGCCGCCAGCCGCCTGCGCATGGAGATCGACAGCATGCCTTCTGCGCTGGATGAGGTAGAGCGTCGGCTGATGCAGCTGCAGATCGAAGCCCAGGCCCTGCGCAAGGAAAAGGACGATGAGTCCAAAGCGCGCCTGGCGCGCATCGAGCGCGAGGTAGCCGATCTGCAGGAGCGGCGCAACGCCCTGAGCGCGCGTTGGCAGCAGGAAAAACAGGCCATCGGGGCTATCCGCGAGACCAAGGAGGCGATCGAGCAGACCCGCACGCAGATCGAGGACGCCGAGCGCCGGGCCGACCTGGAGCGGGCAGCCAAGCTGCGTTACGGCGACCTGCGTGAGCTGGAGGGGCGCCTCAGCGAGCAGGAACAGCGCCTGCGCGAGCTGCAGGGCAACGAGGCCATGCTTAAGGAGGAGGTCAGCGAGGACGACGTGGCCGATGTCGTCTCGCGCTGGACGAACATCCCCGTCTCCCGCCTGCTCGAGGGCGAGGTGGAAAAGCTCATCCGCATGGAAGAGCGCCTGCACCAACGTGTGGTGGGGCAAGACGAGGCCGTCTCGGCCATCGCCAATGCCGTGCGCCGGGCCCGCGCCGGCCTGCAGGACCCGAACCGGCCTATCGGCTCGTTCATCTTCCTGGGACCGACCGGCGTCGGCAAGACGGAGCTGGCCCGTGCCCTGGCCGAGTTCCTGTTCGACTCGGAAGAGGCTATGGTGCGGCTCGACATGAGCGAATATCAGGAGCGACACACTGTGGCGCGCATGATCGGCGCGCCGCCGGGCTACGTAGGTTATGAGGAAGGCGGTCAACTGACCGAAGCCGTACGCCGTCGGCCCTATTCGGTGGTCCTGTTCGATGAGATTGAAAAGGCGCACCCCGAGGTCTTTAACGTGCTGTTGCAGATCCTCGACGAGGGGCGCCTCACCGACGGCCACGGCCGCACGGTGAACTTTCGCAATACGGTCATTATCATGACCTCCAATATCGGCAGCCAGTGGATCAAGGACCTGGGCGGCCGCGACGAGGCGGCCATGCGTGCCCGCGTGATGGAAGCCCTGCGCGAGAGCTTCCGGCCCGAGTTCCTGAACCGGGTCGATGAAGTCATCATCTTCCACTCGCTGGACCGCGCACAGTTGGTGCGCATTGTCGATATCCAGCTCGCCCACTTGCAGCGCCTGCTCGCCGAAAGGCATATCACGCTCTCGCTCACCGACGCCGCCAAGGAGCACCTGGCCGAGGTCGGCTATGACCCTGTCTATGGCGCGCGACCGCTCAAGCGGGCCATCCAGCGCGAGCTGCAGGATCCGCTGGCCATGCGCATCCTGCGCGGCGAGTTCGGCGAGGGTTCGACCGTGCGCGTGGACACCCGTGATGGCCAACTGACTTTTGAGAGAGGCTAGATAGCCGGGCCCATCGCTCTGCCGCCGTCCGGCAGCCCCCTTTGGGGTTTGTCGACGGGTGCGGAGCCCGAAAGCCGGCGCTGAGCCTACCCGCGCAGATGCCGGGTGGAGGGCCGCTGGCAATCCAGATTGGTTTATGGTATACTTGCCTTTACAAAGCTAGACTCAAGTTTGGTACACTATCCCCTGGAATACCATTCATGTAGAGACGGGCCGGTGGCCCGTGCCGGCAGAGGATTAACCCAGGCCGGTAGTACACGGCCCACCGGGCCGTCTCTACGGCGCCAACCATCGTGGACGGCGGACAACGCGCTGTAACGATTGCGATTGTGGGTAGTGTAAACCGCGAGGTAATAGACTACATGATGCGTTTTGATCGTTTCACGGAGCGGGCGCAGGAGGCCGCAGCCCGCGCCTTTGAGATTATGCAGCGTATGAACCACACCCAGCTCGATGTCGAGCATCTGGTACTGGCGCTGCTGGAGCAGCCCGAAGGGGTCGTCTCCGACATCCTGCACAAGCTGAACGTTGAGCCCGAGACGGTGCAGCGTGAGTTGGAGCGGGCGCTCGAATCGGGGCCGCGCTCCTATGGCCCCGCGCTGGCGGGCGGGCAGGTCTACATCACCCCTCGTGTGCAGCGCGTGCTGACCCAGGCCAACGAGGAAGCGCAAAAGCTCAACGACGAATACATCTCCACCGAGCACCTGCTGCTGGCCGTAGTCGCTGAGCGCGATGGTGCGGCGGCGCGCACGCTCAACGAGCACGGGGTGACCCACGACGAGATCACCCGCCTGTTGCCCGAGATCCGCGGTGGCCAGCGCGTCACCAGCCCGCAGGCGGAAAGCCGCTATCGGACACTGGAAAAGTACAGCCGGGACCTCACCGAGCAGGCGCGCCAGGGCAAGCTCGACCCGGTGATCGGCCGCGACGAAGAGGTCAGCCGCGTGCTGCGCGTGCTCTCACGCCGCACCAAGAATAACCCGGTGCTCATCGGCGAGGCGGGCGTCGGCAAGACGGCCATCGTCGAAGGCCTGGCGCAAAAGATCGTCGCCGGCGACGTGCCCGAGCCGCTCCTGGGCAAGCGGGTGGTCGCCCTGGACCTGGGCGGCATGGTGGCCGGCTCGCGCTTCCGCGGCGAGTTCGAGGAGCGCCTCAAGGCGGCCCTGGAAGAGATCCAGCGCGCCCAGGGTGAAATCATCCTGTTCATTGACGAGTTGCACACGGTTGTCGGCGCCGGCGCGGCCCAGGGGGCCATCGACGCCTCCAACATGATGAAGCCGGCCCTGGCCCGTGGCGAGCTGCGCTGCATCGGCGCCACGACCATGGACGAGTATCGCCAACACATCGAGAAAGACCCGGCCCTGGAGCGCCGCTTCGCGCCGATCTTTGTCGACGAGCCTACGGTGGAAGAGACCATCGCCATGCTGCGCGGCCTGCGCGAGCGCTATCAGGCCCACCACAAGGTGCGCATCACCGACGAAGCGCTGATCGCCGCCAGCCGGCTCTCAGATCGTTACGTCAAAGATCGTCACCTGCCCGACAAGGCCATTGACCTGATCGATGAGGCTTCGGCCAAGCTGCGCATCGCCATCTACACCCTGACGCCCGAGCTGCGCAAGCAAAAGCTCGAGCTGCAGCGTCTGAACGCCGAGGAGGAAAAGGCCTGGCAGGCGCGCGACTATGAAAAGGCCGCGCAGTACAAGAGCCAGCGGCTCAAGCTGGAAGAAGAGTTCGAGCAGGGCAAGGAAGCCTGGATGAAGGAGAACGAGCTCGACGAGATCGTCGATGCCGAGGACATCGCCCAGGTCGTAGCCAGCTGGACGGGCATTCCTGTAGCGGCCATGCTGGAAGCTGAGACGCAAAAGCTCTTGCATATGGAGGAGCGCCTGCGCGAGCGCATCATCGGCCAGGATGAGGCCATCGAGGCCGTCGCCGATGCTATCCGCCGCGCCCGCTCCGGCTTGAAGGACCCGCGGCGCCCCATCGGCTCGTTCATCTTCCTGGGCTCCACGGGTGTGGGCAAGACGGAACTGGCCAAAGCGTTGGCTGGATTCCTCTTCGACGATGACGATGCCCTGCTCCGCATCGACATGAGCGAGTATGGCGAGCGGCACACCGTCTCGCGCCTGATGGGCTCGCCCCCCGGATATGTCGGCTACGACGAGGGCGGGCAACTCACCGAGGCCGTACGGCGGCGCCCCTACCAGGTGGTCCTGTTCGATGAGATCGAAAAGGCTCACCCGGACGTCTGGAATGCCCTGCTGCAGATCCTGGAGGACGGCCGCCTGACCGATGGTCACGGCCACGTGGTCGATTTCCGCAACACGGTCATCATCATGACCTCCAACATCGGCACGCGCTATATCCGCAAGGGCGGCCCCCTGGGCTTCCGGCCGGCCAGCGATGAGGATGCGGGCGAAGAAGCACTGCGTAGTGAGATTGAGGAAGGCCTCAAGCGCACCTTCCGGCCCGAGTTCCTGAACCGGATCGATGAGGTCATCGTCTTCCATACCCTCAGCAAGGCCGACGTGGTCCGCATCGTCGATATCCAGATGAAGGAAATCGCTGAGCGCCTGGCCGAACAGGGGCTGGCCATCAGCCTGAGCGACGCCGCCCGCGAGTGGCTGGCCGACCGCGGCTACGACCCCTCCTACGGCGCCCGGCTCCTGCGCCGTGTGCTGCAGCGTGAGGTCGAGAACCCGCTCTCCAAGCGGCTGCTCTCCGGCGAATTCGCCGCCGGCAGCCACGTCCTGGTCGACGTCGCAGAGGGCAAGCTCATCTTTATCAAGCAAGGGGGCATGGCTAACCCTACCCCCGCGCCAGCCGAGCTGACCTCGGTCTAGCACCGGATACTGCCGGTAAACCCGCTTGCGCGCGCAAAGAATGACCCGAGGTTAAGGCCGTCGGGCTGAGAAAAACAAAGCCCTTCCGGCTCGTGTGGGCGAACCTCGATTTGCACAGCGAGATTCTGTCCTGCACGAGCCCCGGAGGGGCTTTATTTTAAACCCGATGGCCTCGGCCCCGGGCGGTCTCGCGCAAGCGCACAACGGGCTTACCGGCCATATCGCCTTTGGCCTCAGGTGGCCCCGCTTATACCCCTCTTTCCTCTCTAGTACCTTTGCCCCATCACTACACCCTCCCTTCACATCTCGCCTGCTTTAGCTTCCTGTGCTATAATCGCAATACACTCCAGGGGGGACCTACGTTAGTTGCGGTTGATTAGCATCGCTTCTCAAGGAGTGAGATGGCCGCCGCGCATTCGACTCGAGTCGAGCAGGTGGTGGAGCAGACCGACGAACCCCAGGTACCCTCCAGACTCGGTCGCACCATCATGCGTTACTACGGATGGTTTCTCTCCATCGGCATCGCCCTGGCCGGAGCGCTGTTTTGGCTGGGAGATGACGCCGCTGACGCGCGCCCCGTGCTGGTTACCTCCACCCTACTCCTTGCTTTCCAGGTCACCCTGGAAATCTACCGTCGCCTGGACCCTCGCCGTTACGATAGCCTGTGGCCCAACCGCTTACGCGCTGAGGCCTATATCGCTGCCGCTACCGCGCTGATGCTCGGGACCGGGGGCATCGAGAGCCCCTTCTGGCTCGTCTTTGTCCTCCCCATTGCCGTCACCGCCCTCTATGGCGAAAAGAACACTTTCTTCAAGTACTGCGTCCTGGGCCAGATGGTCCTGGTCGACGGCATCGCCGTCGCGCGCGCGGGTTGGACGGCGCGAGCGCTGGTGCAGGGTGTCGTCTATGCGGGCGTGTGGATGGCGCTGCTGGAGTTGACAACCACCCTCTACTTCCTGGCCCACTTTCGCCAGGAGGAGCGCCTGCACTACCTGCAGCGCCTGAGCGATACGGCCCAGCACCTCATACCGCGCCGCTCACTCGCCGACCTGGCCCAGGATGCCTTGGAAATGGCGCTGGATTTGGCCAATGGGCGCCAAGGGTTCCTGCTGGTCACCCAACGCCACACAGGCCGCCTGTTGGCTCACGCCATCCGCGGGCTGTCTTTGAGTCAGGGCGTCACGGCGCAGCAGTTGGCCGACAGCTGCCGCAGCCTGAGCGAGCGGCAGGTCGAAGGCACGCGCGCCGTTCACCTGGCCGAAGTCGCTCAACTTCTTTACGGGCGCGCCTTTCACGATCCAATCGAATCGGCGCTGGCCGTGCCTATCAGCACCAGCCACAGCACCGCCGTCGCCACGTTGCATATCATCTCATCGCGCCAGAGTGGGTTTCCACCCCTGGCGCCCTCGCTCCTGGACGTCTATGCGGGCCAATTGGGCACCGCACTCGATAATGCCTTTGCCTGGGAAGAGCAGGACCGCACCCTGCGTTACTACAGTTCGCTGATCGAGTTGGGGCAGCAGGTGATGGAGCTGCAGGACCCACAATTGATCCTGGATCGAGTCGTCAACTATGTGCGCGACTCGATCTCGTGCGTGGGTGGGGCCTATATCTTTTGGCTGGATAGCCGCTCGCGTCTCTACGTGCCTGTCGCGCGCTCCGGGCGCGACCTCGGCCTGCCGGCCGGAGAAGCGGCGCCGCTGCACAAGCTCTTCACCAACGGTAAAGAGCTGCCCGACCAGGTTGTGCTCCGGGCCCCCGAAGTCAGCCCGGCACGCTGGGCGGCCCTGGGCGTAACGGACCCACCGTTCGGCTCACTCCTGGCGGCGCAGCTGCGCGTGGCCGCCAAACCCATGGGTCTGCTGCTGCTGGGCGCCCGGGAGCCGCAAGCCTTTACACCCATCGACGAGGTCTTTCTGGGCAACCTGGCCGCCCACATATCATTGGCCTACCGCAACGCCGACCTGCACCAGCGTCTGCAGGCCAACCGGGCCCGGCTGGCGCGTGTGCTGCAAGAGCGCGCTTCCTGGCGGCTGGATCAGAGCCTGGAAGCACTGCTCACACAGATTGTGCACTCGGCAGTGCAGGCCCTGGGCTATAGGGTGGCGGTGATCGACCTGCTGGATGCCGAGCGCGGCGGCTATTGCACCCGCGCCTCGGCCAACGTGCCGGAAGAGGAGCAGGCCCGCCTGCAGAACCGTCTGATTACCCGCGAGCAGATCGCCCGCGCCCTGCGCCCCGAGTTCCGGGTGCTCGATTGCAACGTCTACTTTATTCCGGCCGAGCGCAAATCGGCCCAAGTCGATTGGTTGCGCACCTGCCGCGAGGCCGGCGACGGCAGCCAGAGCCCGACCCAGTGGCAGCCCGGCGACACGCTGCTGGTGCCTCTGCGCCGGCGCGATGGGGTGCAGGTAGGCTTGCTCACTTTGGATGACCCCGATGACAAAGCTCGCCCTACCGATGAAGAAGCGCGCGTCATCGAGAACCTGGCCGATCAGGCCATCGCCACCCTGGAACAGTGGCGCCAAAACAACAAGCTGCGCCAGTTGAGCGAGACCCTGGCCGCCATGATCGAGCAAACCGAGGCCACTTCTCTCTACCAGTTTATTGCCCATGAGGGGGCGCGCCTGCTGGATGCAGAGGATTGCTCCCTCTTCCTGAACAACGACCGCAACGGCACCGTGCATTTCGAAGCCTCCTCGTGTATCCCACGGCAGTTGTTCGATCGCAAGGAGATCCCGATCTCCGCCGCCAACGGCGCCGGGCTGACAGCCTATGTGGCGGCGACGGGCGTATCGCTCTACTTTGTCGGCGATGAGTACAAGACGCACCCCGCCTGGGGAGGCCACTTCACCGAGCACCTGGCCTACCTGCCCTCACGGGGCTGCCGTTCGCTCCTCCTGGTGGCGCTGCGCAACCCCGGGGGCCGCATCACTGGCGTGCTCAAAGTGGAAAACAAACAGGGTATTGACGCCAATCTGGGCTTTAGCGAGTTCGACCGCGAGATCCTGCTGCCGACCCTGGCTAATGCAGCGGCCATGGCCATCGAGCGCGCACATCTCTACTGGCGCACCAGCGATCTCCTGGTCCAGAAGGAGCGTGACCGCCTGGCCGGCGAACTGCACGACCTGGCCAACGTCTTTCACATGGGCATTATGCTGCGCATCGAAACGCTGTGGGACCAATTCCGGGGCACGCCCCATCACGAGCCCGCCCAGGCCCTGCACCGCCTGTGGCACGCCTCGCGGTACGTCTATGGTGAGCTGGTCAAGATGCAGGAAGAGACGCGCAACCCCATCCTCATCCGCGAGGGACTGCTGGAAGCGCTGCACAACCACTGCAACATGATCAACCTGACGGGCGTCGAGCTTAGGGATGGACTGGGCCGCCGGCTCCCCGTAGATGTCGAGCATGCGCTCTACCGCATCGCCCAGGAAGCGCTGAGCAATGCCAAGAAGCATTTCCAGGCCGTCTCTGGGCGCGAGATCCGCGTCATCGTCTGGTTGCACCAGGAAGGCGGCAACATTGTGCTCGAAGTCAGCGACAACGGGCCCGGCTTTGACAAGGAAAAGGAACTCCAAAAACCCGACTCCTTTGGCCTCACCCGCATGATAGAGATCGCCGAAGGCATCCGCGCCTGCTGCGAGATCAACTCCGAGTGCGGCCAGGGAACCTGCGTGCGAGTCAGTGTTCCATATCAGGATAAGGAAGAGATGGCGCCCATCCGCACGCCCTGATCGGTGTGCGGCCGGGCGCCCCGTGTAGAGACGGCCCTCCGGCCCGTCTCTGTCCGAAGCATAAAGAGGTGTAGGCCAAAATGGGTAACGATAACATCAGCGTGTTAATTGCTGACGATACCCTGATCGCCCGTGAGGGGTTACGCACAATCCTGGAAGGGGTGCGAGGCCTGCAGATCGTCGGCCAGGCCTCCAGCGCTCAGGAGGCCGTAGCCCTCGCTCAGGAGCTGCGTCCCAACGTCGTGCTGATGGACCTGCGTTGGCACGGCGACGACACCGCCGGCATCGAGGCTACCCGGCAGATTACCCATGGCACGCCAGAAGTCAAAGTCCTGGTCATTACGGTGTTCCAGCACCTGATTCCCAAAGCCCGGGAGGCCGGTGCCACAGCCGCGATCGAGAAAGGTTTTTCCAAGGACGACCTGGTCAATCTCATCCGGCACGTCCATCGCACGCAGCAGTTCACCGTGGCGCGTTTCGGTGATGATGTGGCCAACACGATTGGCTTGCCGCCGCAAGAGTCTCTGACGACACGCGAGGAACAGGTCCTGCAGCTGCTTGTCGAAGGCCGGGCCGTGCGGCAGATCGCCCTGGACCTGGGCATCGCCCCCAGCACCGTCAAGAACCACGTGCAGGCCATCTATGGCAAGTTGCAGGTCTCCAATCGCGCCGAAGCGGTGCGCAAGGCCATGCGGGCTGGCATCGCACACTAGCGGCATCCAGCGTGGGCGTAACCGGGATGGCCGTGCCCATCTGGAGCGGATCATAGCCAAGCCATCCCGCAAGCGCATCTTTGCTACAGCCGGTTTGAGGTGTCCCGGCATCCGTTACGCCAGACCGGCATCAACCAGTAGGCCCATGAAACGAAGGGAGGTGAGAGTATCTGACATCCATCGGGGTCTCGCCCGTACATCGCAACCGCACAACTGCCCCTTGCCCCAAGCCGGGCGTGCCGGGCAAGCAGCAAACCACGGGCTAGAGCGGAGCCAGAGGCGGATCATCCACACATCTCACGGTGCAGTTCAGCACCTGCAAATGGCCTATGTTGAGCAGGTTGGTGATTGGTTAGGGGGAATGGAGGCGGAGATGAACTCGGTTCAATCTCTTCGGTATAAGGACCTTTTAGAAAGTGAATGCAACCGCGCCCGGGCGCAGATAGCTCAGCCATTACCCACTACGATGACCTCCCCCCAGGCGGATGCGCTTGATTGCGCCACTGATCTCTCACTATGGACCATCGCTCAGGCAACTCACCTGGCTGCGCGGCGCCGGCTGATGCAGGCAGAACAAGCCCTGGCTCGTTTGCGTGCGGGCACCTATGGCATCTGCCAGGATTGCGGCCAGGTTATTGACCCCATGCGCCTGGAGATCCTCCCTACCGCAACCCTCTGTGTAGAGTGCCAGAGAAAAGCGGAAGGCAAGCACCGCCATTGAGTGTGACGTGAATCTTGCCGGCGCATTCGTGAGCACAGCGCCGCTCTCGGCAGGCAGATGCCAGGCCGACGGCCGCAGGCTGGCCGGGCCTTGGTCACGAAAGCGTGCGCGATGGGGGCCGCGGAGCAGCGCCGCTCAAGCTACCCAATAGTCGTCGAGGCCTACGGCAAGGTCCACTCGCCGCAAGCCGCCATTCTTGCAGGCAAGCAAATCTAATAGCCGGCCAGTCTCGCCCTGTCATGGCACACTGGTCATCCCGATGCACAAGCGCACCTCTGCTGCGGCAGGAGGTGCGCTTGTGCATGCCGGGGAAAAATGCATATACTGATAGAGGGAAAGAGTCTGTACACCGTCTGTCATGGCGAGTATTGTACGCCCTGCACAACGCGATTGGAGTCTGAGCATGTCCATCAACTACCGGCTGTACCGGCCCAGCGATCTCGAGCCCACCCTCGCCCTCGTCAACCAGATTTTCCAGGTCGAGAACCCCAAGATCCCCCTGGCCGCCTGGGAGAAACTGGAGGCCGGCGATCACGTCACCGTGTTGGCGGAAGACGCGGGCCGCATCGTCGGCGCCATCCCCTACGATCTGCGCACCTTCGCCCTGCGCCCCGGCCACAGCATCCGCGCCGCCTTTGCCCACTGCGTCGGCGTCGCCGCCGATTACCGCGCCGCGGGCGTCGGCTCGGGGATGATGGCCCACGCCAAACAGGCCCTCAAACCCTATTGCGACGGCCTCTTTGTCTACACCAGTGGCGAGGGCCACGCCCCCTACACCTTTTACCAGCGCAACGGCTTTGTAGACCTCCACTACAGCCGGACTTATACCCTGACCGAATTTACAGGCGAGGGAGACCCTGCTATCGAGATCACTCCCCTGAACCCCGCCACGCTCGATGGTGCTGCGCTATACGCCATCTACCGGGAGGCCTACCCGGTGCAGGGCGGCTTCCCTGTGCGCGAGCCCTCCTATTGGCAGCGAGCGTTCGCCTCGATCATCTATGTGCAGATCCCCTGCGCTTTCTACCTGGCTCGGGCGCACGTAGATGGGCAACTCGCGGGCTATGGCCTCTTTGCCTATAACGCCCGCGGCGCCCACATGCCCCGTGGGGTTTACATCCTCGAGTTGGCTGCGCCAGCGCGCTACCCGGGCCTGGCGGAGCGCCTGCTGCGGGCCATCATCGCAGCGGCCCCTTCCCTGGGGGCGCAGGCCGTCAGCATGCAGGCATCGGGCGCCCACCCGGCGCTGCCTGACCTGCTCAAGCTGGGCTTCCAGGCCGCTCCGCGCGCACAAGCCACGGTCGTCGCCGGGCAGTTGCTGGACCTGGACAAGGCGTGGGCGGCACTGGCGGATGGGCGCGAGGCGCCGGCCCTCCACCTCTGGACGCCCCAGCGCCAGCTGGACCTGCCCGGCAGCGGCCCGGCCATCACCCTCGAAATGAAGGAAGAAACCCTGCAGCGGCTGTTCCTCTGCCGGGAGGACCCGGCCACGGCCCTCCGCGACGAGCGCATCACCTCGCCCGCCGGCCTGCTGCCCGTGCCGGCGCTCCAGGCCCTCTTCCAGCCGGCCCCCTGGGTGCACCATGGGCTGGACTGGATCTAGGCCGGGCCCGCAGAGGGGTAGCACAGGATCCCAAAGAGCTGGTTGCTCACATCTACACTGCACTGCCGCAGAAAGGACACTATGGTTACAGCGCGCGCCGCACGCTGGGGCCTGCCCATCCTCTGCCTGGGCGCGGGCCTGGCCGGGCTCAGTATCTCCGTCAGTGGGCCGATCCTGGTCGATATCGCCCGCAGCTACGGCATATCGGTCGCCTGGGCAAACCAGCTGACCACCGTCGCCTCATTCGCGGGCATGGCCGGCATGCTCGGGTTGTCGCCGCTGGTGGACCGCATCAGCCGCCGGCTGCCCCTGTTGGCAACCCTGCTCTTGCTGGTTGTGGCGGCGCTCCTGTGCTGACGGTGATCAGGCCTGTGGGTGATAGCCAGCCTGGAGGAGACTATGCGAGGTTCGAGAGACCATGAATTCGAATTGCACATCACGCCCGCGCCGGTACTGATCAGCTTGCCTATCCTGGGCGTGGTCTTGTACCTGATGAGCGGAATGTGGCCCCAGACTGCGCCTGCGAAGTACATCTGGCTTGCGCCGATCACCTATGGGCTGGCGGGCGGGGGTGCACTTGTGGCGCGCTGGCGCGAGCTCGCCGGCCGCTGGTTCGCATTGCTGGCCACGGTAGCCCTGGCACATCTTGCCGCCCTCTGGCTGGGCATACCGGGCGCCTTTGGCCTGGCGGCGGTCATAGTGGCGCTTGCCGCGGCGCTGATCAACCTTCCCGCAGCGGCCACGGTGACCGGCGGCGAGACGCTGCTCTTGGCCTGGCTCCTCCGTGTCGGGGTGATGAATCCTGCTTCAGTGGGGATGCCCCTGCTCTCGATGTGGACTATGCTCGGGGTATTGTGGGCAGTCTACCATCCCATCGAGGATGCAGCCGCCTGGTCCTGGGATCAGTTCCGCCAGGCGCAGGCGCTGCTGGAAGAGGCGCGGGGCCGCAAGGCTGAGCTAGCGCAGGCCTTGGACGACCTGGTGCACGCCAACCGCCAACTCGCCCTGGCCAACGAGCGTATGGCCACTCTGCGCCAGGTGGCTGAGGAAGCGCAGAAGGCGAAGGCGGCTTTCGTGGCCCGCGTCAGCCACGAATTTCGCACGCCGCTCAATATCATCATTGGGATGGCCAACCTGGTGCTGGACAGCCGGGAGAGCTACGAGATGCCTCTGCCAGCTCAGGTGATCGAGCGCCTGCGCATCCTGCAACGCAACTCGGAGCACCTGGCTGCGATGATTGACGACGTGCTGGACCTCAGCCAGGTGGAAGCGGGACGGATGACCATCCACCGGGAGCCGGTCGATCTGGTTGAGGTGATCGAAGATGCCCTGGCCATGGTACAGCCGATGCTCGCCCAAAAGGGGCTCACCTGTCGCGCGGAGTTGGCGCGCGACCTGCCGCGGGTGCCGTGCGACCGGTTGCGTATCCGCCAGGTTATCCTCAACCTCACCAGCAACGCCGCCCGGTTCACCGAACGCGGCGGAATCGCTATCCGGCTTGCCCAAAGCAATGGGCGCGCGCTGGTGAGCGTAGCCGATACCGGTCCAGGCATCACAGCGGAGGATCTCAAGCGCATCTTTGAGCCCTTCTCACAGGGCACGGGCGGGGTATTGCATGGCAGAGGTAGCAGCGGCCTGGGGCTAAGCATCAGCAACGAGTTCGTCAAGCTGCATGGCGGCCGGATGTGGGTCGAGAGCGCAATCGGCCAGGGCAGCACCTTCTTTGTGGAGCTGCCCTTGACGGCGCCGGCTGAGCACATAGCGAGGCCCGACCGCTGGATCAAGGAGAGCTGGATCTGGTACGAGCGCAATTCCCATCCCGACCTGCCCAGATCGCACTATCGGCCGCGCTTGGTGGTCTGCGACGAAGGAGCTGAACTGCAGCGCGCATTGGCACGCCGCTCGGGCGAGATCGAGTTCGTCGACGCGCACAGCCTGCCCGCCGCCATCGATGAGATCCGCCGCTGCCCGGCGCAGGCGCTTGTCCTCAACAGCCGGTCGCCCAGCGAGCTTTGGCCTGCACTAGAGGAAGCCAAAAGACGAGCGCCCGATACCCCCATCGTCGGGTGCTGCTGCTCAGCCAGGAGGGGCTATGCCATGGCCGCGGGCGCGGGGGGGTACCTGAGCAAGCCGGTGAAGCGGACTGAGATGCAGCGGGCCATCGAAGAACTGGGCAGGCCCGTGGGGCGGGTTCTCGTCGTGGACGACGATGCCGACGCACGGGAACTGCTCAAGCTGTACCTGCAGGGGCTCAACCCGGCGGTGGAAGTGGTTGAGGCCGAGGATGGCCAGGGCGCACTGCAGGAACTCAGGCGCAGACCCCCCGATCTGATACTCCTCGACCTGGTGATGCCCGGCCTGGATGGGTGGCAGGTGCTCAGGCGCAAAAGCGAGGAGGAAACGCTCAAAGGTGTGCCTACCATCCTGATCTCCGCCCAGGACGCCCTGCAAGAGCCGGTGGCCAGCCCCATGATCGTGGCCGCGATGGGGGAGGGGTTGTCAGTCAACAAGATCCTGGATTGTGCCTGCCAGCTTTCGGCAGAGTTGCTGCAGCCAGATTAAGGCCCATCCCGATGCCAATCAATTGCAGTGCAACGCGCCCAACACCCGCTCGAACCCATCCAGCAGCTGTTGGCGCCAGACCGGCTTGCGCAGGTAGAGGGCGGCCCCCAGGTTCAGGGCCAACTGCTCATCAGTGATGACGGAGCAAACGATAATGGGGATGGACCGGGTCGCCGGGTTCGAGTGCAGATCGAGGAGGAGGTCCCAACCGTCGACGTCAGGCAGCATGACATCCAGCAGAATGATGTCGGGGGCGATATTCTCGATGGCCTGCGACACCTGCCGGCCCTCGCGGATGTGGGAGAGCTCATAGGCCGTGCCGGCGCAGTAGGAAGCGTAGAGGGTAGCCAGATCGGCATTGTCGTCGATGGCAAGCACCTTGATCGCGCGCGTGGCGCTGCCGGCGCAGGGCAGGTGCACAATAATCCGGGCTTCGCCACTGGCGCAAGTGGCCTGCACGGCCCCACCCTGCGTAGCAAGGAGCTCGCGGGGCAGAGCAACGTCGACAGTGCAGCCCACGGGGGCGGGGTAGCCCTTGAACTCGATACGGATCTGATCTCCCTCCTGACTGGCGGCCATAGCAATCCCCCCGTCTGGCAGGGCCTGCCGCAGAGCAGCCATCACACCCAACAGGACCTGGCGCAGGGCAGAAGGGTGAACCCTGGCGTGCAGGCCGGGCGGAAAGGGCTGGACCTCGATGCTCAGGTTAGGGGCAATGGCGGCGCGCGCGAGGCGCAACGTGCCCTCGATGGCCTGGGCCAGGTCGCAGCCGGCCTCGGGGATGCTTTCCTGCAGCGCCAGCACCTCTTGCCGCAGTTGCGAGAGCCATTGGGTCTGTGACAGATCGCCAGCCTCAGCAGGAGCGCCGGCGCCTGCTTGGCGTGGATGCAGACGCTGCCACAAATGGGAAGCCAGGAGGTGGATAGCCTCGCGCTGCAGCCGCTGCACGCTGCGCACGCTCAGGTCCAGGTGTTCAGCGGTCTCCTCCTGCGTAAAGCCGAGGAGAAACCTGTGCCGCAACACCTCATAGTCGCGGCCAACGCGGCCGCCTTCCGGCTCGCCGGCAGCGGGCTGGAGAGCTTCGATGAGCTGGCTGAGGGCAGCCTGGGCTGCCGCGGAGCCCTGCCTGGCATCGCAACCCAAGGCAGCACAGAGGGGCGCCGACAGCCGGAGATCAGGGGCGCGCAGATGCAGCAGTGCATCGTGCAGATCTTCCCTCAGTTGCTCGAAACCTTCCATGGCGGCCCCCGCTGGCGGAAACATGGCGCATTTGAGTCGTGGACAGGCAGAGTCTTTTCAGATAGGATGATACTGGGGAACACCCCGACGGGCTCAGCCCACGCTCACATCATACCATGGTGGGATAGCAACGTCAAGAGAAGGCAAGGGGAGTTCAACGAATTGCGTCACTGCGAAGCGTAAGGAGGAGCAGATGCACGTTGCCATAAAAGGGAGGGCGCCGCGTGGGGAAAGGAGCAACCTGGCGCAGACTTGGCGAAGGTGTGTAGAGCACCGCTATCTGTTCCTCATGCTGCTGCCGGTGTTCGTGTACTATCTCCTCTTTGCTTACGCGCCGATATTCAACCCTCAGACCGGCGGCATACTGATGGCCTTCAAGCAGCACAACTTGACCAAGCCTTTTAGCCAATGGCAATGGGTGGGCCTGAAGTATTTTGAGATGATGTGGCGCAAGCCGGACTTTTGGGTGGCGATGCGCAACACCGTGGGCATCAGCTTCGCACGGCTGCTATTCGAGTTTCCCGTGCCCATCATCCTGGCGCTGCTGCTCAACGAAGTACGCCGCGAGCGATCGAAACGGTTCTACCAGACCGTCTTCACTTTTCCGAACTTCCTGTCGTGGGTGCTGGTCGTCGGCTTGATGCGCGACCTGCTGCAGGTTGATGGCGTTATTAACGGCGTGATCAAAGCTCTCAGCGGCGGCGTTGCCTACAACTTTCTGGCCAATGATTCGGTGTTTAGCAACTATGCCATGCTGCTGCTCTCTAACCTTTTCAAGAGCGCGGGCTGGGGATCCATTATCTACCTTGCAAGCATCGCCAGCATCGACCCAACCCTCTATGAAGCGGCTACGGTCGATGGCGCCAACCGCTGGCAGTGCGCCTGGTACATCACCTGGCCGGGCATCAAATCGACAGCAGTGGTGCTGCTGATTCTACAGTGCGGCAACATCCTCAACAGCGGCTTTGATCAGATCTTCAACCTGGTCAACGGCGTTAACCGCAGCGTTATTGAGACCATCGATGTCTATATCTACCGTTACGCCTTCCAGCAGTCGATGAATCAGAGTTTCGCGGCAGCCTCCGGCCTGTTCAAGGCCGTCATCAACTTTGCCTTGCTGATGACAGCGAACCAGATCGCCAGGCGACTGGGCGAAAACAAGCTGTTTTGAAAGGAATGGAAAATGGCATCCCAGGCAGCCGCAATTCCCAAGCAGCACAAGATCAGACGCAGCCTTGCGGATAGAATTGTGGATATTGTCATCACCGCCATCATGATCGTTTTGACCATCATCGTTCTGTTCCCGTTCTACAATATGCTGCTCGTTTCCGTGGCGAGATACGAGGATATTATCAGCACGCCTCTCTATATTATCCCTAAAGCCATCGATCTGCAGAACTATCGCATGGCGGTGCTGTACCCCAATTTCGTGAACTCGGTGGGCGTATCGCTCTTCGTAACGTTGGTTGGCACCGGCCTCAGTCTGCTGGTCACGACGATGGGCGCTTATGTGCTGAGCCGAAAGTACCTGCCTTTCCGGAGATTGGCCTTCTACCTGATCGTCATCACCATGTACTTTGGCGCGGGGCTGATCCCCTGGTATCTGGTAATGAAAGAGCTGGGGTTTGTAGATAGCATCTGGGTGATGATCATACCCCCACTGATCAATACCTTCTACTTGATCCTGATGCGCAACTACTTTGAGAGCATTCCACCCGATCTCGAAGAATCGGCCAAGATTGACGGCGCCAACGATATCCAGATTCTCTTCCAGGTCATGGTGCCCCTCGCCGCCCCCATCATTGCGACCATCGCGCTGTTCTACGCTGTGGACCGCTGGAACGATTGGTGGCTGGCGATGATCTTCATCCAGGACAAGCTGAAGGAGCCATTGCAGCTCATTCTGAGGCATATGGTTGTGGACGCCACCATCGACCTGGGCAACGCCATGATGAACGCCATGCGCGACGCCCACATCCAGGTGCACTCACGGTCGCTGCAGATGGCTACCGTGACCCTCACTACGATCCCCATCGTGGTGGTCTATCCCTTCCTGCAGAGGTACTTTACCAAGGGGATCATGCTGGGAGCCATCAAGGCCTAAACCCGGCCCAAGTGCGGTGACTCTCATCTATAGGACCGAAGGAGGTGTGAATATTGTAGAGATCGGAAAGCAGGCAAAGTGGCCACCCACCAATGTCGATCTGGATCGATCGACATGTCCGTATCACCGAGGAGGAATAATGAAGGAGATCACCCGTCGTGATGCCATAAAGCTCTTCGCCTTCGCTACTGTGGCCAGCGCACTCACAGCCTGCGCTCCGGCTGCCCCAACCACGGCTCCAGAGCCCACCCAGCCCCCCGCCACCACCGCGGCTGAAGCTGCCACAGCCGAGCCTACTGCGGCCGAGCCCACCGCCCCTGCCGCAACTGCAGCACCCACAGAAATGCCGGTCGTGGAGATCAAGGTCAGTGTCTGGGATATCGCCAATTCCTTCCCCGAGGGTGAGCCCGATGCTATTGCCAAGTACGTGAGCGACAAGTTCAAGATCAAGTTCACCCCTGTGAACGTCGGCTGGGGTGATGCTGATGACAAGTACAATACCTGGGCGGCCTCCGGCCAACTGCCGGATATCATCGGCGGCGTCGCTATGCCGGGACAGGCTCGCTACTATCAGTGGATCAACGATGGCGTCGTGCGCGCGCTGCCCGATGTCTCAGGCTATCCGGAGATCAGCAGACTCATGGGCCTGCCGGAAGTGACGGCTTTCGCCGTCAACGGCGAGAACTACTTCCTGCCGCGGCTCTGCTACTCGGACCCCACCTGGTGGGTTATGGACCGCGGCCTGATCGTGCGCAAGGACTGGATGGAGAAGCTCGGCATCAGCCAACCCAAGACCGAGGAAGACTATATCAACATGACCGTGGCTTTTGCCAAGCAGGACCCGGATGGCAATGGCCAGAACGATACGGTGGGATTCACGCCGGTTAGCCCCGGGATGATGTTCTCACAGGGCTGGACGGGCTACGGCTATATGGACTACCCCTGGATAAAGGACACCGACGGCAAGTATCGTGAGGCCATCTCCGGTGAGAACGCCTTCCGGTTCGCGCAATTCATCAAAAGAATGTACAAAGCCGGCGGCCTCGACCCTGACTTTGCCACCCTGGAGAGCGACCAGGGCCTTGAGAAATTCGCCGCGGGCAAGACCGGTATGCTCGGACGCCAGGTTTCGCCCAAGCACGTCAAAGCGGTCATGGATTCCTGGGTCAAGGTGCAGCCCGATAAGGATTTCGTCAGTTCCATCGCCTTCCTGGAAGGCCCGACGGTGGACGGCAGCTACACCCGGTTCGTCGAGAAGGCCTACTGGTCTGAAAGCTACATTGCGGCCAATGTGGGCGATGCCGAGCTGGAGCGCATCCTGCAACTGTATGAGTGGCTGTACAGCAAGGAAGGCATGTACATGATGCAGTTTGGCATCGAAGGCAAGGATTGGACCATGGAGAATGGCGAGGTAAAGCTCTTGACCCCGGTCGATGACAAGACCGGCCTTCACAAGGCAACCATCGACCTCTATCCCTTCACCTACGCGATGTCGTACCTGGCTGCCTGGACGGCCGACCTGCTCCAGTACGAAGACCCCGCCATCCCCGAAAGCATCCGCAAGATGTGCGCGGTCGAGCGCGATTACCGCCTGGCCAACTGGAAGGATCCTCACGTCGACTGGAAAGTGCAGTCGATCGACGTCCCTGAGAAGCAGGAAATGGCCGCCGTCAAGTTCACCGACGACTGGGTCAAGTTCATCATGGATAGCTCCGGCAAGCCAGACAAGGAGCTCTATGAGGCCATGAAGCGGAACTGGGACGCCAACGGCTACGCGGCTGCTGTAGAAGCAATCACAGCCAAGGCCAAGGAATTGGGTATCGGCTAGTCACAGAAATCGGTACACTCTCGCTGTGCATGCCCCATCAGGCTGCCAAATGCGTACGGATTTCTGTGAAATAGCACTGGCGACCCCACGCTGGCTCTGGTGGGCGCTCGATGTTAGCGAGGCATCGGGCTGGCGGTCAAAGCCAGTACGGGAAGCTGCCAGGCTGCTGTGCGCAGCCTGCGGGGCCCTATCCCTGTATTGAACCGTTCCCTGAAGGGGGTCTTGCCCCGCTGGAGCCGGGGGCTCCAGCGGGGCAAGACCCCTCTCCGCACTTAAGGCGTTGGCCCGCGTCCCACGGTGGGAAGCATGGGCCACCACGGGCAGAAGTGGAGGATTCCCCATGAAGTTTGGCGCCTGGTTCCACGGCTATGATGACCTCCCCCTGGAGCAGCAACTCGCGATGGCCCGGGCAGCAGGTATCTGCAGCGCCCGCTCGTATAGCTTCGACTATGCGCAGAAGCTGGCGCCCGGCTTGCAACAGAACGACATGAGCCTGCTGGCCGGCATTCACGTCGATGCGCGGGCCTTGCTGGCGGACTGGCGCTCTCAGTTCCGCCCGGATCTGCTGGAAGCCTATCATGCCCTGGGGGTTCCCCTCGAGGCCATCTGCATCGGCAACGAATTACGTGAGGGCGGCGACTGCCCGGATGTGAAACGATTCACCGCTCGCCTGGCGTTTGGCCTCGCCAACGTTATCCGCGCTTCGCGACAGTGGCTCGACGAGCACGGCTTTTCCACTCCCCTGACCTATGCTATCGAAGAGATCGTCTACGATCCAGGCCTGAATTTCTACGAATTCATGCACCCCCTGCTCGACGCCTGCGACATCGTTGCCATCAACGCCTACCCCATGGGCAATGCCGCCTGGTTCACCTACGATGCCTTTGCCGAGAGCCGGCGATTCCTGTTTGACCCGCGCACACGCAACGATCGCCTGGCTGCCTTCAACTACCGCCTTCGCCGTGCCCTAACGCA
The DNA here is from genome assembly GCA_034436375.1 of Anaerolineae bacterium. Classification (GTDB taxonomy): domain Bacteria; phylum Chloroflexota; class Anaerolineae; order SpSt-313; family SpSt-313; genus DAOTVS01. Next base: position 30,465 of record DAOTVS010000023.1, read on the forward strand.
GATCGAGGCTATCGGCAAGCCGGCTCTGCTCTCGGAAACCGGCTTCCCATCCGCCATCGGATACCATCGTGAAGGCGAGCGCCTGATTGTCCCCGAGAGCGACGGGGAGCGCTACGGGCAGGTCATGGCGGAGTTCGTGGGGATCATCCGCCAGATCAGCTCCGACTATGGCGGGCGCCTGCAGGCCGCCTACTTTTATGAATGGCGCGACAACTTGTACCATGCCAAGATCTGGAATATCGAAAACAGCCCCATCCACACCGCATTCGGCCTGTGCGACCACACCGGTAGGCCCAAGTTCGATATCCGGCAGATCCTGGGGTAGCAGATAATGGACGATATTTGTAATCTCGGTCCCCGTGCACGCTTTTACAGCGCAAGTACGACAAGCCGGGAGAGCGTAGCAGATTGCCAGTCTCTTGTACGGTGAGCGCACCTAAGGAGGAGCATCGATGCAATATGGCAAGATCGAGGGCGTAGGCAAGCCGGTATCGCGCATCGTGCTGGGAACGATGATCCTGACCGACCAGCCACAGGTGCGTACCGAGGAGTACCCCGATTTGGGGCGAGAAGGAAGCCTGGCCTACCTCGATGGGGTTTTCGCCCTGGGCTGCAACGCGTTCGACTCGGCACACATCTATGGCATCCCCAGTGGGGCCAGCGAGCAGGCGTTGGGCCTATGGATGAAGTTACGCGGTAACCGCGACAAGGTCGTCGTCATCACCAAGGGGGGCATCCGCAAGTCGCCGCCCGCGGAGTACAGAGCCATGCCCTCCTTCATCGAGGCCGATATCTATGAGTCGCTGGCCCGCTTGCAGACGGACTATATCGACCTCTACCTCATGCACTATGACGACGACAGGCACCCTGTAGGGCCGTTCATCGAGATGCTCTACAAGCACAAGAAACTGGGCAACATCCGCGCCTACGGTGGGTCGAACTGGTCGCACAAGCGGCTGGCCGAGGTCAACGAGTACGCCGCCAAGCACGGGCTAGACCCCTTTGTGGCCAGCGAGCCGAACTACTCGCTTGCCGTGCAGGCTTTTCCACAGTTCGGGCCCGGGTGCGTCAGCATCAGCGGCCCGGCCGGCAAGGAAGCGCGCGCATGGTACAGCGCCACACAGATGCCCGTCATCCCCTACTCCAGCCTGGGCTCGGGCTTTTTCTCGGGCATCGTGACACGGGACGATTTCGGCAGGGTGCGGCATACCATGGGCGAGAGCTCGGTCAGGGCCTACTGCCACGAGGCGAACTTTCGACGGCTGGAGCGGGCAATGGCTCTGGGCAAGGAAAAGGGCGCAACTGCCGCCCAGATCGCCCTGGCTTTTATTATGCAGAACGGTCTGAACGTGTTCCCTCTCACAGGCGCCCAGACCGTCGAGGAGGTCGCGGAGAACGTCAAGGCACTCGAGGTCAAGCTGACGCCTCAGGAATGCGCCTGGCTGGACCTGGAGAGCGACGAGCGATGAGGGGCGGGCACGCAAAGGAGGGCATGGCGATGGCAACCGTCAAGACGATGCGGATCGGCTGTACCTGGTACCCCATCCCGCCCGAGATCGGCGAGCAGCGCTGGGCCGAGTGGACCATCATGCGCATGGCCGACCTGGGCTGCACCGCTGCCCAGGTGAGGGGGGTCAGGAACGACCCCGAGCAACTGAAGCGCATTCACGACCTGTGCCGGGAGAAGAACGTCGAGATCGATTGCTCTGCCGCCGGCGTCTTTGGCCTGGCGGGGCCTGAGGCCAGAGAGTCGCGTGAGAAGCTGCTGGAAAGCATCAGCATCGCCCGGCAGGTAGGGGCCAGGATCATCCGCACGGGCTATGGGCGCCTGAACGTGGCCACCAGCCGCTATAGTAAGGAGAAGCCGGCCGCCCGGCAGATGGCCTATATGGTAGCGAACCTGAAGGAAGCAGCGCGCATTGTGGAGGATCACGGCGTGCTGCTGGCCATCGAGAACCACTGCGACTTTACCGGGCGGGAGCTGGCCGAGGTGTTCGCCGCAGTAGGATCCACGAGCTTGGGCTGTGCGCTGGACACCGCCAACGGATACACGGTCTTCTGCGATCCCAACGATGACGTACAGGCCCTGGCCCCCTATACGATCACTACACACATGAAAGACATGCGGGTCGTCGACGTGCGAGAGTCGGGCTTCTTTGGCAGCGGGCCTCTGTTCCCCATGTTGCCGGTCGGCTGCGCCGTGGGCGACGGCAACATCGATTTCCCCCGAGCCATCAAGACGCTGGTCGAGAAGAGCCCGCATGCAGAGGGGCTGCACCTGATCGTCGAGCTGGGCTGGTACCCGGTGCCGGAAGGGCAAACCGGCAGAGAAGTCGAGCTTGCACAATTCCACAGGAGTATCGACTACCTTAATCAGCTGCTGGAGAGTTGCGGACTCAGGCAACCTGGAGAATGACCTGCTGGTCGCGCATCCTGCCCCAGGGCATTGGCCGCGCCAACCAGCCGGGCCTCGACTTTTACTCGCGCCTCATCGACGGCCTGCTGGAGCGCGGCATCACGCCCCTGGTCACCATCGTTCACGGCGAGCATCCGCAGGCATTGGAGGACCGCGGCGGATGGGCCAACCGCGACATGATCGAATGGTACGCCGATTACGCGTCGGTTCTGTTCGCTGCCCTCGGCGACCGGGTCCACCTCTGGGCAACCTTGAACGAGCCGAACTGCTTCCTCTACCAGGGGCTCGGCACCGGCAATATCGCCCCGGGTAAGAAGGACTGGAAGCTCTGCTACCAGTCGCTCCACAACGCGCTTGTAGGCCACGGGATGGCGGTGCGCCGGTTTCGCGAGAGCGGACGGCCGGGAGCGATCGGCATGGTCATGAGCGTCGACATCGCCCATGGCGGCTCCGAGGAGGTCACGCGCTTTGTGCAGCACTCGTTCCTCCACCGCCGGCTGGGCGAGCAGGCCGGCTTTGCCGTGATCGAGACCTATTTCCACGCCTTTGCGCCGCAGGAGGTGCTGGAGACGCCCCGCTCCCGGCAGGAGCACGGCTGTGAATACGAGACCTCCTTCGTGCTGCGCTTCCGGCCCGACCTGGTGCACCTCGAGCGCCTGGAGCCCCTGCCGGAGGGCGAGGGCCCCCACGACCGCAAGACGCTCCAGGGCGCCTGGTATGTCATCGACTGGATCCGCGAGGTGCCCAAGGGCTATGTCGGCAAGCCGCAGCTCGCCACCCCCGAAAAGGGCGCCCGCCTGACCGAGGCCATCGCCGATGAGTGCGCTCGCCTCGTGCGCCAGTTCAAGGAATACGACCCCAGCCGCGACCGCTAATTGGGCCCCGCACGGGCTTTGCATGCCTGTTGTGCAAGGGCCAGGCTGCGGCCCACCAAGACCGCTATGGTGAGCCTTTGGTGGACCCGTGCCACGCTGAGCCTTGCCGGGCAGACTTTTCACCTATTGACAATACTACATTCTGCCCGTATAAGCCAACAGCCTGGTCCGTCTGCATGATGCGATCTTTCCTCCTTATCCTGAGGATTTCTGGTGTCAATGGTCGGCTTCTGAGCCCACCACCGCCGCGGTGATCCTCCTTTCTATACCTGGGTGCCCACTGTAGAGACGCGCCGGTGACGCGTGTTATCCGATCTTCGAACGGTTTTCGATTGAGGAGCAGGTTGTGACCACAAACAGGCCGGTGACGATCCACGATGTTGCTATCCTGGCAGGCGTCTCGGAGAGCACCGTATCGCGCGTGCTCAGCGGTTCCGAGACGACGATCGCCATCAGCGAGGAGACCCGCGAACGGGTATTGCAGGCGGCCCGGGAATTGGCCTATCGCCCGCACCCGAGTGCGCGCGCCCTGCGCGGCAAGGGTACCAACCTGCTGGGGCTCATCGTGCGCGAGATCGACGATCCCTTTTTCGCACAGCTCATCGAAGTGATCAGCAATGTGGCCAAGGAAAACGGCTACGACCTGGTGTTGGGCTACGCCAAGAGTGATCCACAGGAGGCCCTCGCCCTCAGTGAGATGCTCGACCTTCGCTTTTGCGATGGCCTCTTCCTGCTCGGCGACCTGCAAGAGTCGCCCGAGGATCACTCCTTCCTGGCCCGGATGGTCGGCGAGAACATGCTCGTCTTCCTCTGCCGTGGCTCGGGGGAAGACCTGGTGGGCGACAGCCCTTCAGTCGGGGTCGATAACCGCATGGGGGCGCAGCTGGCCCTGGAGTACCTGGCCGGGTTGGGGCACAGGCGCATCGCCTTTGTCGGCTCGGGCCGCGTGGGCGACCTGCTGGAGCGCCAGGAAGCTTATGGCAGCTTTATGCGGGAACACTTTGGGCAGCCGGCGCCGGAGTATGAGCAACTGGCCGAGAACAGCTACAGGGGGGCTATGAGGCCACGGCGCGCCTGCTGGCGCTGCCCGAGCCGCCCACCGCCATCTTTGCCGCCGACGATACCATGGCCATCGGCGCCCTCAAAGTGGCGGCGGATCGGGGGCGCCGGGTGCCAGGCGATCTCTCCATCGTCGGCTTTGACGATACCAAAATCGCCCCCTATCTGCAGCCAGCCCTGACCACGATCCGCCAACCGATAGCCGAGATCGGCCGCCAGGCCGTGGATCTGCTCTTGGCCATGATCCGCGGCAAGGCCGCGCCCGAGCCGCCGATCCACCGCGTGATTGAGCCGGCGCTGGTCGTACGCGACTCGTGCAGCCCGCCGCGCCTGTAGAGACGCGCCGGGGCGCGTGTACCCGGTGGTTGGGCGCAAAGATGTGGTGCGGGCCATGGATTTCACCGTGCCGGGCATCTGCGCGCATGAAGGGGCCATCAGCGGCCGCTGGATAGACGTGCCCCGGTTCAGCTGGTAAGCCACGACAAACCCGTGGTTGTGTGCAAAAGAGAGGTATTGATCGCCACTGGCCGTTGGGACATCGGCCCTGTCCGCAAGAGGGCGCTGCCCTCTATGCTGATATCGCCCCGTGGACGTATAATACTGATCTGATCCCGGTAATCGAGGATTGCGCCCATACGAGAGTTCACCCTGCCGATAGACCCTCACCCAACCAAGGAGGAGCTCGATACCATGATCGAAGAGTTGCAACGGGCGGCCCGGCGGTGCTGCAGATGACCCACCAAGCAGAACCTTTTGCCTACATCGACCTGCGCCGGCGCGTGCGCAGCGACCAGATCGACCTGCTCTTCCCTGGCTGGCAGGGGGAGGATGAGCGTGTGCTCGTGCTCTGCCCGCACGATGACGATGGGGTGCTGGGCGCGGGCTATGCGCTCCTGGCGGCGCTGGCGAATGGCGCCGCCGTGCACGTCGCCATCTTTTGCGACGGCTGGGCAGGCTACTCGCGGCCTGAGGATGAGGCGGCCATCGTCGCGCGCCGGCGGCAGGAGACCTTGGCGGCCTATGCGGCCCTCGGCATTGCTGAGGGCCGTATCCACCGCTTCGATTATCCCGACTTTAGCGTCTGGCCCTGGCTGGGCTGGAAACTGCCGGGCGGGCAGGAGGGTACAACCGGGCGTACGCTGCCCGTGCTCCGCCGGCTCCGCCCCACGCGCCTGCTCGTGCCCAACGGCTACCGCGAGCATATCGACCACGAGGCCACCTTTCGCGTGGGCGCCTATGACGGCCCGCAGGTCGGCGATGCCATCCTGGCCAAACTGGGCCTGGCCGATCCGATCCGCTCCTTTCTGCAATACGCCGTCTGGGGCGATTTCTCTCCGGAGGACGCCCTCACGGCCGGCGCGCCCCTGGACCTGCGGGCCAACCGGGCCATTCTGGCGCCCCGGGCCGTCGAAGAGCAGATCGGGCAGGCCATCGCCCTGTTCGCCTCGCAGAGCCAGGTCATCTCCGGCGTGCTGGCCGCCCGGCAACGCAACCGTGTGCGCAGCGAGCATGCCCTGGAGTTGTATCTGGCCTTTGACCCGCGCCCGCCGCTGGACTATGAGCCGTATCATCGGTTGATCAGTGATATTGGGGAGACCCGTGATGCGTAGAGTTACCATGAATCGTAATAAGTGATAAGTAAGGTCGCTATTCCGGAACATATACTGCTTTTCACCGCGTTAGGCTCAGCGAGGCTCGCGTGAAGCACCAAGCATGCCGAAATGGCAACCTTGCTTATTACGGTTTACTTGTTACGGATCACGAATCCCCCCGTGGAATGGAGCAACGAGCTATGCGCCCAATCAGCAAGGTCGCACCCGACTGGTGGGACTATACCACCCTGGACCGCGCCATCCTCGATGATGCCGCGCGCCTCACCGCCGATGACCTGCTGCAACTCTCGCGGCCAGGGTTCACCGTCAGGTTCTACGACACCCTGGAGGATTTCTACCTGGCCGAGGCCCTGGAGTACATCACCGCCTGGCGCCAGGCGACCGAGAGCGAGCCTGCGGGCATCTGCGGCCCCATCGGCCCTACCGAGCAACTGCCCCTGGTCGCACGCCTGGTCAACGAGCTGGAGCTGGACCTGCGCTATGCCCATTTCTGGGGCATGGACGAGTGGGTTATCGACGGCAAAGAGGTGCCAATGGATAACCCCCTCTCCTTCCGCCGCGCTGATATGGAGCTGTGCTTTAACCGCATCCGCCCCGAGCTGCGCATGCCCGCCGAAAACCTGCACTTCCCTCAGGCCGACCTCACGGCCTACCGCGAGAGCTGGCAGCGCATCCGTTGCGTTACCATGCAGGGCGGCCAGGGTGAGGTCAAGCACTGGGCCTTTAACGACCCGCCCCGCCGGCAGGGACCGTACAAGGACAGCCCGCCCTCCCCGGCCGAGTACCGCCGGCTTACCACGCGCATCGTGGACCTGCACCCGATGACCATCATCCAGAACGCGCGCACATCGGGCGGCGGCGTGGTGCAGAATGTGCCCACCCAGGCGCTGACCGTGGGCCCGGTGGAGACCTGGCAGGCGGGCAAGGTCTCCATCTGGCAGGCGGGAAATCACGATAACCCCTTTGGCATGCGCCTCACGGCCCTGATGATCTCCAAGAGGGTGCCCGACAGCGCCGTGCCCATGTCGCTGTTGGCCGATCACCCTAACGTGCAGTTCAACTATTACCGCTTCGGCCTCGGCTCCTGCGAGGCCGAAATGCATTGAGCCCCTCGGAGCGTTGTCAGCTTGCCGGCCACATGGCCGCCTGGCAGGCGGCGCTCCGTTGGCCGGGCTACACGCCACGGCCATACCCGGCGTGGACCGTTTGGGGGGATTGGCGCCGGCCAGAGGCGGAACATGCCGCCCGGCAGCGGGCCAGGGCGGCCCACAGGCAGCGAGCAGAGAGGTAAGCATGAACAATCCTATCGTCTATCCGCGACCACAGTGGTACAAAGAGACCGGCCCAGCATTTCTGCTCTCGCCCGCCACGCCCATTCTGGCGACGGAGGGCGCCCGCGCCGAGGCGGCGCACCTGCAGCGCTGGCTTGAGCAGGATTATGGCCTGACGTTGAACATCGTACCGGCAGAGCAGGGCGGCGCCGGCATCCTCGTTGGCCTGCTGAGTGATGAGGCAATCCGGCGCCTGCTGCAGGAGCGCGGCATCCGCGTGGACGGGCGTGAGGCCACGGCGGAGGGCTATCTCCTGGATATCGTCCCCGATTGCTGCCTGGTCGCCGGGCACGATGCCGCGGGCGTCTTTTACGGCCTGCAGCGCCTGCGGCAACTGGTGCAGCGTGAGGACACCTCGCTGTGCGTGCCCGCGGTAGAGATGCACGACTGGC
>DAOTVS010000024.1:0-4418 GCA_034436375.1 Anaerolineae bacterium
TTCTCGACAACCACCGTCTCCTTGACCTGCACCGTCTCCTTGACCTCTACGGTCTGCTGGACCACCTTCTCCACAACCTGGGGCTGGCAGGCAGCAAGCGCGGTGCCGCCGAGGGCAGCTACAGCCAAACCCAGGAAACGCCTTCGGTTCACCTTGTTCATCGTGTGCTCTCCTGTTCACAGACGTTCAGCATGAAATGTCATGGATCAAGCAATCCCCACCACGGCTGGATACTTGTGCCGTCTTGCGACCTCCTTTCCAGAACAGACCTTGGCATTCAATCCATGAATACAGCCGCCCCAGCCGGAGCGAGACAGATCCAGTATATCAGGAACTGAAGCTGGTTGTGGCTCAATAGTGCCGCAACAGTGCCGGAAATGCGCCAGGTTTTCCACATCGTTTCTGGCCGTGCTATAATGCTGCGCGGAGAAGCTGCCATCGTCCCTTCAGGTACAGCCCCGCCGGAGGTTTACCCATGTCCACACAGGATGAGTTCGCCCAGCAGGTTCGCGAGGCCTTGAACCACCTCTACGATTTTGCCCGCCTCGATCACCACCCGCTAGCCCTGCTCTACTGGCCCGAAGCCAGAAGCAATGGCCCCAGTCGGGCGCAACGCTTGCACCGCCTGCTTTTGGAAGCGATCGGCAGCCTCTTACCTCTAGATGGCAGCAGAGGAGATTCCCGCCATTCGCGCTACCACGCGCTGCTGGTCGCCCGTTATGTAGAAGAATGGCCCCTGGATCGCATCCTGGGCGAGTTTGGCTGCAGCCGCCGCCAGTTCTTCCGGGAGCAGCAAGAAGCGGTTGCCATGCTGGCCGCCCTGCTCAGGGAGCGCTTCCCCCCTCCCCCTGCTGATGACCCCGCGGACCCCTTTACTGCCGAGGCGCAACGGGTGCTGACGCAACGGGAGACCCTGGACATTGCCGAGGTCGCCCGCGGCGTGCTGCCTGTGGCTAACACACTGGCCCAGCAGCGGGGAGTCGTGTTGCAGTTTGATCTGGCCCCGCAATTGCCGACTGTTGCCGCCAACCGCACCCTGTTACGACAGGTGCTGCTGCGGGCACTGAGTGACCTCGTGACCCAGCCCGGTACGCGGCGGGTCGCCCTGCGCCTGCGTACCAGCAATGGGGAGGTCGCCGCTGAGCTGACCAACGAGATGGGGCCAGGGGAGGCCCTCAGGCAGAATCTGACTGGGCTGGATGCAGCCCGCCGCCTGGTCGAACTGATGGGCGGCCATTGGCAACAAACGGAGATCACTGCTGAGGGTTGCACCTACTGTTTCACGCTGCCAGGCGGAGAACCGGAACAGCGCGTGCTGCTGGTCATCGAGGACAACGAGGGCGTCATCCGCGCTTTCCAGCGCTACCTCGGTGGCTATGGCTACCGGGTCATCGGCGCCGCCAGCGGGCAGGAAGCCTTGCGCCTGGCTCGCGAGTTGCGCCCAACGGCCATCACACTGGATGTGATGATGCCCGGCCAGGATGGCTGGGAGATCCTGCAGGCCTTGAAAAACGACCCCATCACCAGGCACATTCCGGTCCTCATCTGCTCCGTACTCGTCGACCCCCAGCTTGCGCACGCTCTGGGCGCCGCCGCCTATGTGCAGAAACCCGTCACGCAGGACGCACTGTTATCCGCTCTCGCCGGCCTCACTCGGCCGCCTGCGTAACGCCACTGTGCTCATTGCATCCAGAAGCGCTCGCAGGTAGATCAGTGCTTCCTCATTGGTCAGGCCCACCCCCTGGCTCACCGTCAGCGTCCCGCTGCTCAGGCGCCTTTCCTCAACCGGCGTCCTTTCCTGCGCCGTGACGATCACGACCGGAATATCGTGCAGAGCAGGATCCTGGCGCATGGCAGCCAGTACCGCATAGCCATCGAGGCCGGGCATCACCAGGTCCAGGAGCACCAGATCAGGTTGGTCACGGCGCATACGACGCAGGCCATCCTCACCATCATAGGCCGAGAGGACCCGATAGTGATGGCCCACACCTCGGATCATACGCGCCAGCACGCGCGCCATGCGCGTGTCATCATCAATGACCAGGATACACCGCACCCCTTTGCCCAGCCGAGCCAGCAACTGCGAGATGGCGGCCCGGGATATCGGCTTGATCAAATAGTCCTCCACGCCCAACTCCTGCGCCATCCGTCGGTCGTTCACCAGGGGCAAGAGCACGATGGGCACGTCGGGCCCCGCCCGCTGCCGCAGATCGTGCACCTCCTGCCAGGTCTCGTGGCCCAACGTCGCATTTATAACCAGAGCATGAGGGTGGCACTGCTCCACCAGGACCGGCAGTGCCGCAACATCGGCGACGGGAAGAAGGTGATAGTGCTCCAGGCCCTGTTCCAGCAGGTGCACCGTGCTCTCGTCGCAGCCCAGAGCCAGCAGCGTGCGGCCTCTGCCAGCAGGCTCTTTCAGCGCCAGCGGGGTACGCTGCAGCCCCTGAGGCTCCGCAGCGACGACACGGGCCAGCGGCAGTGTGAACGTGAAGCGACTTCCCAGACCTGGCACCCCTTCACTTTCCACCCAGATGCGCCCTCCGTGCATCTCCACGAAACGTTTGCTGATCGCGAGGCCCAGGCCAGTACCGTCGGCCCGGCGAGTGGTCGAGCCATCAATCTGGCGGAACTCCTCAAAGACCTTTTCATGGTCCGCCGGCGCGATGCCGATTCCGGTATCCATCACGATGATCCGCAGTTGTCCCTCCTCGATCCGGGCGCTGACGGTAATCGCACCGCGGTCCGTAAAACGGCGGGCATTGTTGAGCAAGTTCAGTAGCACTTGGCGGATGCGCGCCCGATCCATGTACACCGATGGTAGATCGTCGGGCGCATCCGCCTGCAGGGCCACAGGTTTGCCCCGCACCAGAGGTTTCATGATGTCCACCGCTTCAGCAATGACATCGGCGGGCCTGACCGGTTCCAGGCGCAGCTTGATATGCTGGCTTTCCAATTGGGAGAGATCGAGCACGTCATCAATCAGCCGCAGAAGGTGTTGGCTCGAAAGATAGATCTCCTGCACATCACCGCGGTACTCAGGAGGGAGGGGCACGCCGCCATAGCTTTCTGGCGAGAGATGCATCATCTCGCTGAAAGCCACGATGACGTTGAGCGGGGTTCGCAGTTCGTGACTGACATTGTTGGTAAACTGCTGCTTGAGGAGGCGGGCTTCCTCCGCCGCCTCACGGGCCTGAGCCAGCTCGTAGTTCATTAGCTCCAGCCGCTGACAGGCTTCATCGAGGGCACGAGCCGTGCGCGCTAGCTCCGCGCGCCGCTCGCGCAGTTCCTCCTGGTCTCGCCGGGCCGCGGAAGCGCTCTCCCAGGCCCAATACAGCGCGGTATAGAGGTTGCGCACAGAGAGCGCCGAGGTAATGCCTACACAGGCGATCACCATCACCGGCGCCAGGGTCTCGGGGGTGAGAAGTGGATGGCCATGCAGCACACCCGCGGCCAGTACAAGCACTGAGCACAGGGCAGTCAAGTAGAGCACCCAACGCATGCTGAAGAGCAAGCCAGCCATGCCTAGCACGGCAGCCAGCATGTAAGGAGCTACCCGCAGCCCTCCCAGCCAACTCGCCAGAAGCAGTGCCGACACCAGGCAGGCGACCAAAACCCCAGCCGCCTCGGCCGGGCGCTTGCGGCGAGTGACGAAGGCCGCCGCCAGCCCTACCAGCCCCACTGTCGGAGCCAGGAAGCCGGGGCCATAGCCGTCACTGCCAGGAAAGATCACGGCATACCAGGCATAGATGCCGATAGCACTGAAGAGTAGGGCCGTGCGCAAGCCCTCACCGCGCAAATAGACAAGATCGCCCCCCCTTGCCTCAGCGTTTGTGCTCACACGCCTCACTCCTGAACTATGCGCGCCCTGCGCGCCTGCGCTTCCAAGACCGGCGTGCTGAGGAGCCCCGCGCGGTACGCCGGCCACTCGGCTAACTGCAGCCACAGCTCCATCCACCCAAGAACAAGGCGCCGGGGTCGAGCGGATGCTCTGCTCCCCCGGCTGGGCCGGATATTGCCTGGCCGCAGCAAGGGATTATCGGCGAAGCGCTGGGCCAACTGTGCCACATTCATCTCTTTCAGGGCGAGCAGGAAAAGGTTCGAGGCCCTGCACTGCATTCCGGCGGGGCAGGGCAACTTGCAGGGTGGAGGCAAGCGCCAGATTCATTCTACACACCCTGCATCGAGGCGTCAAAAAGCTGGACGATGCGCGGCTCTGCAACTGTGCCGCATTTGGCGCCTGACCAGGGGCAAGAAGAAACCCCTTGCCCGCCAGGTCGCCATGGCAGGCAAGGGGGCGCATGGGGCGCCTATCGCTATTCGCGGCGCCATACCTCCGCCGGCCGTACATACAGCGAGGCAAGCAGGGCGCCATAGCCGCTATGCGAGCGCACCTGCTCATCATCGGCCACCTGGACGTC
>DAOTVS010000025.1:0-3657 GCA_034436375.1 Anaerolineae bacterium
CCTTGGCCAGGCGCTCGGCAGCGCCAGAGGTATCCACGGCCCACCGGCGGCCGTCCCAGATCAGCCACTTGCCCCACAGATGGCAGTAGCGCATATCCTGGCCATGGAGCCGTACCAGGCGCTGCGCGTTGCCCCAATCGGTCAGGTGCGCCGATGCCGGCGGCATAGGCGGCTCTTCTGGCGCCTCGTACTCGATGGGAGCCGGCTCATACCGGGCCACGCTGTGAGCGATGCGGTGCAGCTCCTCATCATCCAGGGGGGGGACACAGCGCGCCGCGTTTTCGGCCTGCAGGGCCGCATAGATGGCCTGCTCTGAGGCCCCGCGCCGGCGCATACTGCCGGCCAGCGAGGTCAGGGCATGGTTGCGGCCGCCCTGGGGGATGCTATCGGGCAGCGCGGCGGCAGGGGCGGGCGGCCCCTCTCGTGTGCCCGTCACCAGGTCCAGCAGCCACTGCGGCGCCGGCGCGATCGCGATGCCGTCATGCGGATCTGATGATAATTCCCACTGATAGAGATTGCCCGACGGGTGCAGGCTGGGGGGTGCGATGATATAGCCCCCCTCACCTCTCACGTCCAGGCCCTCGCAGACCCGGGCCCGATTGCGGATCACCAGGTTGTCTGGCCAGGCGAAGAGGATGTGCCGGCCACCGCCACCGGTCAGGCTCTCGCACGTATCGGGCAGGGGCCCGTGGGTCAAGAGCAGCCCACCGAGGCTATCGTCTCCGCCATGCGCCACGTCGACATCAAGCACCCACAGGCGAGCCCGGGCACCTGTCAGAATGGCCACATTCGCCTGCGGCCAACGCGTCCACCAGCCGCGGATCGTCTCAAGGTTGGTGGTGGCTAGCTTCAGGCCACCCTCTTTTCCCTCGCCGTTGACGCTCAGGATCTTGAGCGGAAACGGCTCTTTGCTTTTGGGTTGCAGTGGAAACACGGGCCAGCCGCGTTGTGCGTAGTAGACAGCTTCTTCTAGCAGCGTTGTCATGGGACCTCATTCTTCCGCAAAGAGGGCGAGTTGCTCCTCTCGGGTGAGCTGCTTGGGCTTGATCGTGGTTGGGATCTCCAGCACTTCCCGCGCGGGTTTCAGCCACCCGGCGAACTTACTGCGCGGCCACGGGGTGCTCATCCAGCTCGTATCCGGCTCTGGCAGGCGGAGACACTCGTCCACCGTCATCATGCGCGGGTGCCGGGCATCACCATCCACAATCCTGAGCGTGGGCGCCCAGTTGGCAGGCTTGCCACTCTTACTCGTCCAGTCCAGCCGGCGACGCTGCAGGATGGCCAGGTACAGATCGGCTGTGGTCCTCACGTCCTGGGCGACGTACTGTAGTACCAGGTCCTGCTGCTCCCGGCCCTGGGCCCACATCTTGGGCGCCAGGTCGCCGTGCATTCCCTCGGTTTTTCCAAGGAGTCCCATTCCCTTGGCCGCGGCATCGAGTCCCAGGCAGAACCCCCGCTCGCAAAAAAGCTGGAACATCATGTCGATGTGATCATAGCGGGCCAGCAGGTGGATCATGTCCGCCATGGCCTCGGTACATTCTTCCTGGAGGATATCCATATCGAAACCCAGCCCGTTCCAGGTGATCACCGGCGCGCCATACTCTGCCCGACCCAGGAGGTAACCTGTCATGTCATCGACCTCGGCTGGCGTCATGCGCTCAGCATAGCGGCCATCGGGTTGCTCAGCCCCATGCCACAGATTCAGTTCTCCGGTCTCCGTCAACGTGGCCGCACAGCTGATGCCCAGCGGGCGCAGCGCCTTCCAATCCTCCGCCCCCTCGGGGATCTCGGCCGCGATCTCGATATCAAAGGCTGTGAACATGCTCCCTCCAAGGCTCGTGAGCCTGCAGGTGCAGGCGGATGATTTCTATCGCGTCATGTTATCGGGCAACAGCTTGACGTTTCGCTGCTGCTGCGCCGGCGCATCCAATTGCACGTCAAATGCCGAGGCCATAGCCTGTATGGCCGCAGCGAACCCCGCCCGGTAAATGCCAACCTCACGAAGAGGCAGGTTACTGGTCAGAGCCAGATTCGCCCCGTCCAGCGCCGCCAACACGCTACGAATATCCTCTCGCCAGAAGATATGAGTCCGCGGCGCATCATTCTTCATCTACCCCACTCCCCCACCGTTGCCGGTGTATCCCCTGTGTGTTTTGGCGCGTTTTGCACAGCACACACACTAACACACTCTTTATGTCAATTCAATCTTGCCCTTGAGCGCCGCCAGTGCCTGCTCCCGAGTAGCCCGCACCTGATAGGGCGAATTAGGCGCATTGCCGCTCTTGCGGATTAGACCGGCTTGCTCCAACCGCCCGCAGTAGTCCTCCCACATGGCGCGGGTCATTTCACCCTCGATAGGGAGCTGTAGCCCGAGCCAATCGCGGATCGCCGTGCCCCGGGCGAGCTTGCCATCTTCAGGCCATATGCCGTCAACGAAAAAGCCAAAGTTGATGCGGTCAACCCGGGCGGGATCCATCTCACCGTCGCCTACCTGGCCATCGCCATCCAGGTCTGTGCCCACGGCCGTCTCTACCGCCGCTATCAAATGGCGCACATTGCGCCGGTGATCGGCCACTACCCACGTGCCCCCGGCGGCCATACCCACCCCGGCGCCGATGGCGATTGCGGGGGCCGGCAGCCACCAGGGGGCCCAATTGCAGATAGCCGCTGTCAGCCCGGCCGCCAACCCCAACCCGGCGCCGGCGATGATCAGCAGCAGCCCCTGGCCGATCAGTGACTGCGATGGTTCGATCTGCCCCAACGGCACATCCTGCGCGCGCGCCTTTGGCTGCGCCTGCACTGTCGCCATTGCCCTACCTCACTATCCGTGCTACAATCCAACAGGCGGATGTGGCCCTACCCATCCGCATGCGCCCGGAGCCTTGAACTCCGGGCGCTTTTACTTTTTCACCACCTCGGCACGCACCTTGCGCGCATAGGTCACGCTTGCCCCTGTCAGTTGCGCAACCTGTCCGGGGTCCAGTTCTGGCCGCTCCTGATACAGCTCGATAATGCGCGCTTTGAGGCGCGGGCGAGGCTGCTCCTGTTTCGCTCCTGTTTCGCTACTGTTGTGCGCCTGTTCGCTCAGGAGTGTCGAGAAGATGCTCACAAAGCCAAAAAGCACAAGCGGAGTAGCAACACCATATGCAACGGGCAAAATCCACCACGCGCTCCAGGCGCGCGCCCGATCGAGCACTTGGTACTGTGGTGCGAAACTGTCCGCTCCCATGAAGCCATTGGCAGCCATAGTGAGAGTGAGTACCGCGCTCAGGATCACCCAGTGCAGTCGAGTATCCTGTTTGGCGCGCATGCGAAGCACAATGCCCGCTCCAAGCATGATCAAGGCGCCCTCAATAGCGGATGCGTACAAAATTGCGAGCGGCTCGCTGCCCTTGTGGAACAACAGCGCCATGCCGTGTGTGCCCATGAACGAAACGGCCAGCAACAGGAGCGTGCACACACCCGCAATGACCAAAAGCGCTTCGCGTACTTGCCTGCCCACTACCCCCTATCCTCCTCCCTGCTCGCCGCCACGAGCAACCCCATCAACCCCACGCCCAACGCCGCCCCCAACGTGAGGCCCAGCAGAAACCCAATTAGTGCGCCCATTATCCGCTCCCGGGCGGCATATACCGGTCCGCCCACTACGCTAGGCCG
>DAOTVS010000026.1:0-7201 GCA_034436375.1 Anaerolineae bacterium
GGAGGGAGGGTCACGGGGTGAGGTCTTTGACTCGCCTCCGCCATGCGGAGTATAATCGCCCCCATCAATGGCGATCAGCCAGCAACCGCAGGCGGTTGGCGGCTGATCGCTTTTTGTTTCCACAACAAGCCAGAAAGGGGACCAGGATGACCCAATTCGCATTCTTTGAGGGAGCCATCGTACCGATCGAGCAGGCGAAGGTCAGTGTGATGACCCACGCCCTCAACTATGGCACCGCCTGCTTCGAGGGCATCCGCGCCTACTGGAACGCCGGCGAGGAGCAACTCTACGTCTTCCGCCTGCCCGAACATTTCGAGCGGCTGCACCAATCCTCCCGCATCCTGCAATGCGAGCTGCCCTATACGGTGCCACAGCTTTGCGAGGCGACCGTGGAGCTGCTGCGCCGCGAGGGCTATCGCGAGGACACCTACATCCGCCCCCTCGTCTACAAAGCCAGCGAGGTCATCGGTGTGCGCCTGCACGACCTGCGCGACTCGTTCACCATGTTCGCGCTCCCCTTTGGCAAGTACGTGGACAAGGAGGAAGGCTGTGATGCCTGCGTCGTCTCGTGGCGGCGCATTGATGACAATGCCATTCCGCCACGGACCAAAGCGACCGGCGCTTATGTCAATTCGGCTCTGGCCAAGAGCGAGGCAGCCGCGCGCGGCTGCGACGAGGCGGTCGTGCTGGATCAAGAAGGCCACGTCTCGGAGGGCAGCGCTGAGAATATCTTCCTGGTGCGCAAGGGCAGGCTCATCACGCCGGGCGAGAGCAGCAACATCCTGGAGGGCATCACCCGTGCGACGATCATAGAGCTGGCGCGCGAGGAGCTGGGCATCGAGACCGAGATGCGCACCGTGGACCGCACCGAGCTCTACGTGGCCGACGAGGTCTTTTTCTGCGGCACAGGCGTGCAGATCGCGGCAGTAGCCCGAGTCGATAACCGCCAGGTCGGCGACGGCCGCCTGGGTCCGGTGACCCGCCGCCTGCGCGAGCTCTATTTCGACGCAGTCCGCGGGCAGAACCCCAAATACCGCCACTGGTGCACGCCGGTCTACACCAGTCAGTTCACGGACGTGCACCAGGTGACGGTCACACGCGCTCCTAAAGATGTCGCTGCCCAATAGGCAAAGCCGCTGGGGATAGGGACCCTGGTGTGGGTCCCTGTCTCCCCAATTCCCTGTTTCGGTTACGGATTTCTGCCCCTGCACGGCCAGAGGGCTGTGCCCCTAACCCTGGGAGCTAGGCAACTATGATCTTTAACCGCGAGTTCGAAACATTACCCCTCACCGTGCTGCGCGCCCATCAGAGCGCACAGTTGGTGCGGCTGGTGCACCGCGTCTATGAGCGTGTGCCTTTTTACCGCGCCAAGATGGACGCCGCC
Organism: Anaerolineae bacterium; assembly: GCA_034436375.1. GTDB lineage: Bacteria > Chloroflexota > Anaerolineae > SpSt-313 > SpSt-313 > DAOTVS01. The sequence goes on from DAOTVS010000026.1 coordinate 1,385, forward strand.
GGGGTAAAGCCGGCCGATATTCGCACTATCGACGACATTGCCCGCCTGCCCTTTACGACCAAGGACGAGATGCGCGAGGTGTACCCCTACGGCCTGCTTGCCTGCGACCAGAGCGATATCGTCGAGATCCACACGTCGTCGGGCACCACGGGCAAACCGGTGGTCGACGCCTATACGCGCAACGACATCGAAGTCTGGTCCGAAGTCATGGCGCGCACCCTGGCCATGGGCGGCACCACCCAGCACGATATCGTGCAGAATGCCTATGGCTATGGCCTGTTCACCGGTGGCCTCGGCGTGCACTATGGCGCGCGCAAGATCGGCGCCGTGGTCATCCCCATCTCGGGCGGCAACACCAAGCGCCAACTGGACCTGATGCGCGACTTTGGCACAACGGTGCTCGCCTGCACCCCCTCCTACTCGCTCTACCTGGCCGAAGCCGGGCGCGAGGAGGGAATCGATTTCTCCAAGGTCGGACTCAAGGCAGGCTTTTTCGGCGCCGAGCCGTGGAGCGAGAACATGCGCGCCGAGATCCAGGAGAAGCTTCACCTCAAGGCTATCGATATCTATGGCCTCACCGAGATCATCGGCCCCGGCGTCGCCTCGGAGTGCGAACAGCAGAATCACCTCCACATCTTTGAGGATCATTTCTACCCCGAGGTCATCGACCCGACTACCGGCGCCGTCCTGCCCCCGGGCGAACGGGGAGAGCTGGTCATCACCACCCTCACCAAAGACGGCACACCCGTCATCCGCTATCGCACGCGCGACATCACTTACCTCGACCGCGAGCCGTGCCCTTGCGGTCGCACCAGCGTGCGCATGCACCGTATTTTGGGCCGCACCGATGATATGCTCGTGATCCGCGGCGTGAACGTGTTCCCCTCGCAGATCGAGCAGGTGCTGCTGCACATCGACGGCGTAGAGCCTCACTACCAGCTGATCGTAGACCGGCGCGCCCAGCTCGACGATCTCGAGGTGCAGGTCGAGATGAACGACGGGCTCTTTTCCGACACCGTCAAGGCCATCGAGCTCAAAGAGCGCGAGATCGCCGAAGAGCTGCACTCGGCCCTGCTCATCAGCGCCAAGGTCAAGCTCGTCGAGCCCAAATCCATCACTCGCAGTGAGGGCAAAGCCAGGCGCGTCATTGACCGGCGCCAGATTTAGGGGGACGGCATGAAGATTCAGCAGATATCGGTTTTCCTCGAGAACAAGCCCGGCCGCCTGGCCAGCGTGGCCCAGGTGCTCAAAGACAATGCCATCAACATCCGCGCCCTGACCGTCGCCGACACGCTGGATTTCGGTGTGCTGCGCATGGTGGTAAACCGGCCCGATCAGGCCATGGCCGTGCTGCGCCAGGCCGGGTTCACGGTCAAGGCAGCGACGATCATCGCGGTAGAGATTGACGACCGCGAGGGCGTATTTTATGACATCATGAAGCTCTGCGACGCTGAGGGCCTCAACATCGAGTACACCTATTCGTTCGTAGAGCAGCAGGCGAAAAAGGCGATCCTCTTCATGCGCTTTGAGGACCCCGACCGGGCGGCCGCGATCTTTACGCAGCACGGCTACCGTCTGTTGACCAACGAAGAGGCGCGCAGCATTTGATGCAAAGACGGGACCTCACACGGAGCCGCGGAGCATGGTACGTAACCACAGACGAGCGCTGATCCGCCGCTCGGTCAGGCTTCAAGTCTTAAAGATAGTCTTCCGTCTCCTCCGCGTTCTCCGCGCCTCCGCGCGATGCTCGTTTTCGTCCTGCGTTATACGCCGCTGAGCATGCTTGAGAGCGGCTGGGCCATGTCGGTGCAGTCTTGAGGGTGGTATGCTAAAGAGACTCTTGTCAGGGAATGAGGCGGTGGCGCGGGGCGCCTGGGAGGCGGGGGTACGCGTCGCCTCGGGCTACCCCGGCACGCCGAGTAGCGAGATTCTGGAGAACCTGGCCCGCTACGATGGGCTTTATGCCGAGTGGGCGCCCAACGAAAAGGTGGCCGTCGACGTGGCCATAGGCGCAGCCTATGCCGGCGCGCGCGCCCTGGCCGTGATGAAGCACGTCGGCCTGAACGTGGCCGCCGATGCGTTCTTCTATGCCAGCATGACTGGCGCCGAGGCGGGTCTGCTGATCGTGGTGGCCGATGATCCCGGCATGCACAGCTCACAGAACGAGCAAGACTCGCGCCGCTATGCCCAATTCGCGCGCGTGCCCTGCCTGGAGCCTGCCGACAGTCAGGAGGCCAAGGACCTGGTGGCGCTCGGCCTCGAACTCAGCGAGCGCTTCGATACCCCGGTTCTGTTGCGCACGACGACGCGCATCGCCCACTCCTCCAGTCTCGTCGCACTGGGCGAGCCGCCTGCCCCATCTGCAGCCAAAGCCTACCGGGTGGATGCGAGCAAGTACGTCATGGTGCCAGCCAATGCGCGCCGGCGCCACCCGGTAATCGAGGAGCGCATCACCGCCCTGAGCGCCTGGGCCGACGAGGCGCCCTGCAATCGCCTGGAATGGCGCGGCCGTCGGCTGGGCATCGTGGCCAGTGGTGTGGCCTATCAGTACGCGCGCGAGGTCTTTCCCGAGGCGTCGACCCTCAAGCTGGCCATGACCTACCCTATCCCGGCAGGCTTGGTGCGCACGCTGGCGGCCGGGGTGGAGCGGCTGCTGGTCCTGGAAGAGCTGGACCCTTTCTTGGAGGAGCAGATCCGCCTGCTGGGCATCCACGCGGAAGGGGCAGCAATCTTCCCACGCTGCGGCGAGCTGGACCCAACAGTAGTGCGTGAGAGCGCCATCCGCGCGGGGATACTGCCCGCCATGGATACGGCCCAGCAGCCCACCTTTACAGAGAACGGCATACGATCGCTGCCGGCACGGCCGCCGGTGCTGTGCGCAGGCTGCCCGCACCGGGCGGTGTTCTATGTGCTGCGCAAACTCAACCTGGTGGTGAACGGCGATATCGGCTGCTATACGTTGGGCTATCTCCCGCCGCTCTCAGCACTCCACACCCAGGGCTGCATGGGCGCCTCGATCAGTGTAGCGCACGGAGTCGCCCAGGCCGGCAGCCCGCAGCAGAACGTGGCCGTCCTTGGCGACTCGACCTTCCTGCATTCGGGCATCCCGGGGCTGCTGAACGTGGCCTACAACCAGGGGCGCACACTGACGATCATCCTCGATAACGAGACCACGGCCATGACTGGTCACCAGCCACACCCGGCTACTGGCCGCACGCTGCGCGGCCAGGAGACGGTGCGGGTGGACCTGGCCGCCCTGGCGCGGGCGCTGGGCATTGCGCACGTGCAGACCGTCGATAGCTATGACCTGCGCGCCGTCGAGCAGGCCGTGCGCGCGGCGTTGAGCGCCCAGGCCCCGGCCGTCATCGTGGCCCAGCGCGCCTGTGCCCTGCTGCCGGGCGTGCGCCCCACCTGGCACGCCCTCGCCATTGACCCGCAGCGCTGCAACGGCTGCGGCCGGTGCTTCGAGCTCGGCTGCCCGGCCCTCTCTCGGAGCAAACAGACGGCCCACAACGGCCGCGCCCTGGCGCAGATCGACCCTCTGCAGTGCACAGGCTGCGCCGTCTGCGCGCAGGTCTGCGCCCGCGGCGCCATCAAGGGGGATCAGGAGGCCTGATGGATAAGGTTGATTTTGTGCTGGTCGGCGTCGGTGGGCAGGGGACGATCCTGGCCAGCGACATTCTGGCGGGTACGGGCCTGCACGCAGGCTATGATGTGAAGAAATCCGAGGTGCACGGCATGTCGCAGCGCGGCGGCAGCGTGACGAGCCAGGTGCGCTGGGCGGAACACGTCCATTCTCCCCTCATCGGGCAGGGCGAGGCCGACCTGATGCTGGCCTTTGAAAAGCTAGAGGCCGTGCGCTTTGCCAGCCTACTGCGCCCCGGCGGCGTCATGGTCGTGAACGATCACGCCATCCCCCCAGTCTCGGTCAGCGCGGGCAACGAACACTACCCGGCCGATGATGAGATGCGCCGGGTCCTGCTTGGCGTGACCCCGCACATCCACGTGCTCCCGGCCGCCCGCATCGCGCGGGACCTGGGCAACGCGCGCGTGGAGAATGTCGTCCTCCTCGGCGCCCTCTCGCGCCTGGTCGAGATCGACGCCAGCTGCTGGCTGGCCGCTCTCGAGGAACGCGTGCCCGAGCGCACCCGCGAGGTGAATCGAGCCGCTTTCCTCGCCGGGCGTGAGGCCATTGGGAGCCCTATATCCAGTTGATCAACGGCTGCGAACACATCCACCACTTGCAGATGGACGCCTGGGTTGGAGTCAGGCTTTGCTGAGACAAGGGAGGAGAGGAGCCCATGCCCCCTATTGCCATCGTCACCGATACTGACGCGAGCATACCCCCATCCCTGGCGGCTCGCTATGGCATCCGCCAGGTGCCCATCATTGTGCAATTCGGCGCCGAGGCGCTGGAGACCGGGGTAGACATTGACGATGCGAGGACTTTTGCGCGCATTGACCGGGAGGGCAGGCTGCCCACCACCTCTGCCCCGCCCCCGGCCAGCTTTGCCAGGGCGTTCGCGGCCGCGCTGGCAGACGGCGCGACAACGATCCTCTGCTTCTGCGTGAGCGGCCCTGTGAGCGCCACCTACAGCTCAGCGCTGGTTGCGCGGGGCATGTTCCCCGAGTGCGACATCCGGGTGATCGACTCGGAGCAAATCTCGATGGCCTTTGGTTTCCAGGCCCTGGCAGCCGCGCGCGCGGCCGCGGCAGGGGCCACGCCCGATGAGGCTGTGGCCGCAGCAGCCTCGGTGCGGGAGCGGGTGACGATATTCGCGGCCCTGACGACGCTCAAATACCTGGCCATGAGCGGTCGCGTGGGCCATCTGGCGGCCGGCATGGCTGGGCTGCTGGATGTCAAGCCCATCCTGAGCGTGCGCGAGGGCAAGCTAGACGTCATCGAGCGTGTCCGCTCGCGTCGGCGCTCATGGCAACGGCTGATCGAGCTGACGCAGGGCTTCCTGGCCGGGCGGCGGGCCGAGGAGATGGCGGTTCTGCACGTAGCGGTGCCCAACGATGCCGCTCAGCTGGCGGCGCTGGCCCGGACCGAGCTGCCCTGTCCGGAGGAGGTCGTGATAGCCGAACTGACGCCCGGCCTGTCGGTACACGGCGGAGCCGGGATGGTCGGGATCGTGGCTGTGGCGGCCCAGACGGGGCATTGAGGCGCCCTCAAAGGCACCCACGGCGCTGCGATCGCGATGGCCGAAGCTGAGACCATGTTGTATCCCAATGTTAACCGTCTTGTAACCTGACAATGCACGAAATATGGGCCGTTTCGTTACTTATAAACAGCACCATTCCAACATGGTATGGAGGAAACGGCCCTGTGAAGGATAGCGCCTGGGACTCATCTGATACAACCGGTGAGCCTGGCCCGATATCGCCAATGCGGATGCAGTTGGGCCCGGATGAGCCGGCGCGCATCTGCGCGCGCTGCGCGCCCGGGTTGAGCGGGTATTTCCGGCACTATACTCAGGCTCCGGCGATAGTGAAGGAACTGCTGGCCGAAACCATGCTCACCGCCTGGAACCTGTGGCCAACTTACAACCCCGAGGAGCACTCAACCACCGTCTGGGCGTTCACCATCGCCCAGACAGTGCTGCACCGTCGAGGTATCGAGCCCGGCCCAATTGCGCCCCAGGAAGCCCCCAATGCGCTCTCGCGGCCTGAGCGGGAGATCCTCGCCCTGAAACTCGGGGGCGGCCTCAGCGACGACGAAATCGCCGAGATCACAGGGCTGCGTCAGCCCCACGTGCATCTCATCCTCCAGCGTGCACTGGAAAGGATCGGGCTTGCGCGGCCCGAGCGCTCGGG
>DAOTVS010000027.1:0-3398 GCA_034436375.1 Anaerolineae bacterium
TCATGGGGAGTTGGCGTTTGGCATTGCCGGCGCGCCGGCAATGCCAAACGCCAACTCCCCACCTGATAGAGGCCGGCTAGAGGCGGAGCAGGCTGCCCGGCGAAGAACCGGATTGCCGCCAAGGTGATGACGTGAACAGGATCGGTTCGCTCAGAATTCGGTGCGCGGCTTGACCACGCCACCCTTGCGGATCGATTCCCAGGCCGCGCTGCAGACGGCCACCGACCGGGCGCCGTCGCGCACACTCGGGGAGGGCGCCTTGTCGTTGACAAGACAGTCCTCAAAGTGCTGCAGGTAGCGCATCACCCCGGCGCCGTGGCCAAGAGCGCCCTCCCGCTCTGCCGGAAAGGTCATATTGGCCACGGGGCGCCCCTGGAGCTTGTCGTAGACGATCTTGAGGTGCCCATCCTGCTGATCGGTGAAATCGGCGCTCAGGCTCGCCTTGCTGCCGTAGAGCGAGAGCCCCATCATGGGCATGGGCGGCTCCACCAGCCCATAGGCGCCCAGCACGCGGGCAATGACGCCGCTCTTGAATTTCAGGTTGATGAGGTAATTGTCCTCATAGGGGTACTCGGGCGTCAGATTGCCCTTGCGGCCATAGGCGTGCACCTCCTCCACATCGCCCAGAAACCAGCGCAGCAGGTCGATGGGGTGGCTGGCGCCGCCGAACATCAGGTCCTGCGGAGCCTGCAGGCGCCAGGGCGTGAGCGGGAAGAAGGTGCGAGCGTCGTGCACATAGTGCGCCTCGGCAAAGATCACCTCGCCCAGGTCGCCATCCTCCAGCAAACGCTTGGCGTTGGCAAACTCGGGGTCGAAGCGCATGGTCTGGCCCACCAGGAATTTCAGCCCGGTGTGATCGACCTCAGCCACGAGGGCAGCGGCGTCCTCCACGTTGGTGCACATAGGCTTGGTGCAGAGCACATGCTTGCCGGCACGCAGGGCAGCCAGGGCCTGCTCGGCATGCAGGTGATCGGGCGAGTAGATGCCGATGACCTGAATATCGTCGCGGGCGATCAGCTCACGCCAATCGGTCGTCCAATAGGGCACGCTCCACTGCTCCGCCAAACGACGCACTTTATCCTCGGTGGGCGAGCAGAGGCCCCGCACCTGCAGGCGCGAGTGGGGGTCACGATTGATGTAGAGAACGTTGGAGCCCATACCGATGCCAATAATGCCAATGCCGATATCCTTCTGAGCCATGTTTATGCCTCCTGAGGCGTCCACTGCGCCAAGAGCTGGCCAACCGTGCAGAAACGGACGGCGCCCTGCGCCCGGGCGTGGGCGAAGAGGCGCTCATAGACGCGCAAGCCCGTGCGCCACTCACCGGTCATAGCGTAAAAGTGCGAGAGGGAAAGGAATGCGCCCCCCTCTCGGCGCACACGGTCAAAATCGGCGCGGATGAGCGCATAGTGACGCTCCTCATCCTCCGGCCGCAGGTACCAGGTATATTCCGAGAGGATGGGCACCTCGATCAGGCCCGCTTTGTAGGGGAAGGGATGGGGCGGAATATCCGGCTGCCAGGGCTCGCCTGCATCGTAATCGCGGTTGATGTAGCGCCAGCCCATGGGGTTGACCACCAGGTTCGAGCTCCAGCGGAAGCCATGCCCGGCCAGCGCCCGGTACATGTCGTCACCGATGGCCAGGCACCCGGAGCGGAAGCCTGCCGGGTCAACCCCGAAGGCCTGGCGAAAGATCTCTCGCCCGCGGGCGATCTTGTCGTTCAGGATCTCCAGGGTATGCTCGGCCCGCACCGCTTCCGACTCGCGCCGCCAGCGCTCCCTGGCCTCGGGGATGATATCCAGCATAAAGCCGGGCGGCACACCGAACTCGAACACGCCGTGATGGTAGCCATGGAGCTGCAGCTCGTGCCCCTCAGCCAGCGCACGGTGCAAAAGCTGGAGCCATTCGGGCTTTTCCGTGAGGGGCACACCACCGGCCGCCGGCTCCACGAAAAAGGTCGCCGGCACCCGCTGCACAGACAGGAAATCTAGCAGCTCAGCGAACAGCGCGGGCTCGCCGCTCCCGGCATCATCGTTCGTCAGGGCAAAGAAGGTTTCGCCCATGGGCGCCCTCCGTGGTGCGTGATGCGTGATCCGTGAGGTTGCCGTGGCAGGTAATAAGCAAAACCTAACAAGTAAGGCCGCTACTGCAGAGCGCCTGATGCTTTGCGCAGGCCCTGTCAGTGCAGGTAGCACGAGAGGCAACAAACGCGCCGAAATGGCAACCTTACTTATTACGGTTTACTTATTACGCTTCACGGCGACCTCACCTATCACGCATCATGTCTTCATCTCACAGCCTCGCCGGGCGGCCGCTCTGCGCCGCCTCGCGTGCGGCCAGGGAGATGCGCGTGATCAGCAGCGCACCCTCGGCGGTAATGGTGGGCTCGCGGCCGGCCAGGAAATCATCCACCCAGAACATCTCCCAGCCCGGCGTCTCGGTGGGGAGGGGCAGCGCCTGGTGGCCGTTGGGGCCGTCGACGGCGACGACCGGCTTGAGCGGGTCGGCCTCGGTGCGGTGGATGCTGATGACCCCTTTGGGTCCCAGGATCTCCAGTTGCCAGGAGGGATAGGGCACCCGCTCGCAAAAGTACATGTCGAAAGAGGCCAGGCCTCCCCCCGCCATGCGCAGCAGCATACGACCGCAGTCCATGAACGGGCTGTCGGGGCTGGTAAAGTTGCCATACTCCGCATAAACGCTGCTGGCCTTATCTTGCATCAGATGCAGGATCAGGTCAATTCCGTACCAACCGAGCGAGAGCTCGGGGCCGCCCTCCGCCGGGTCGCGGTACCAATCGTTGCGGTTAAAGACGTCTATGGTTCCATGGTGGTGGCAGATGCGCAGCGAGAAGGGCCTGCCGATGAGGTCCCGCTCGAGGGCCTCCTTGACGGCCATCATGGGCGGCAGATAGCGGGCGCTGGGGCCGACGGCAATTTGCACCCCATAACGCTTTTCCGCCGCGACAATGCGTTGGGCATCCCCCAGGGTAGTGGTGAAGGTCTTCGGGATAAAGAGGTTGACCCCCAGCGCCGCGAGCCGCTCGGCCCACTCAGCGTGCTTACTGTGGCGGCTGACCAGGATCACCGTATCCAGGCGCTCCCGGGCCACCATCTCCTCCGCCGTCTCGTACAGGCGCGCGCCATATTTCTGCGCATACTCAGCCGGCGCCAGGCCCAGTGCGCTGTGGATCGTCTCAGCACTCACGCCGAGGGTGGCCGCGCCCAAAAGCTCCACGCCCTTGCCTTTCAGTCCATTGGCCATGGCCACCGGCCAGTAGAGGGCATCCAGACCTGCAATACCTACTCTCATAGAATGCCTCCTATTCTGAAGGGGTATGTGGGGTAGGTTGGCCAGAGCCTGTGCATCCCCGGCCGCGGCCGGGGATGCACAGGCTCGGG
>DAOTVS010000028.1:0-15621 GCA_034436375.1 Anaerolineae bacterium
CCTCGCCGCCTACCTGCCGGCCCTGGCGCTGAGCGGGATCTTTGTGATCGTTCTGGCCGCCGTGCAGCGGGCCGGCCTCGCTACCCTGTGGTTCTCACTGGTTGTCGTGGCGCTGTGCCAGGCCGCAGTCGCGGGCCTCTATCTGGCATTCGGGGTCCTGGGCGCCAATATGGACTGGGACGACCCGCGCAAGATGATCAGCAGCAGCGCCGGGTGCCTGGGAGTGCTGCTTACCGGAACGGCCGCGGTCGTGGCCCTGGCTCTGTTCGCACTCCCGTCGATTGGGCTTAGCCTGCTGGGCTGGCCGGCCCTGGCGGGGCAATCGCTGGGCCTGGCCCTGGGCGGCGCTTTCTGCCTGGCCTGCGTCCTGCTGCCGCTGCGCTACGTGCGCAGCCGGGTTGCGCGCCTGGGCGAGAGCTGAGCGCCCAAGCAAACGGCCTGCCCCAGATGCTATCTGGGGCAGGCCGTTATGTCAACTCCACCCTCTCAAGCCTCAGCGCGCAGATCATCGCATTCCCGATCGCCGCGCACACGTTCTGTAACCTCGCGATGCACCAGCAGATGGCCCTCGAACCCGCCATCAGGCTCATAGACGGGGAACACCGTGCACTCCCAATAGGTAACGCCGCGCTCTGGCTGCTCCCGGAACACAAAAGGCTCAGCATCACCCTGGAAAGGTCGGCCCGTTTCTTGCACCTGGCGATAGATGGGCCCAATCTGCTCCGTCCAACCCGGGATCACCTCCTCGACAGGGTGATCGACAGTGCTGGCCAACGGGCGCCGCACCTGCTGTGCGAAAACCTTGTTCGCAGCCCGAATTACCAGGTTCGGATCGATAAACGCCAGGCCATCGGGCAGGAACTCAAAGATGGCGGAAATCAGGTTGAACTCGATCCCGGGCCCGAGATGACGGATACCGGTCTCCCGGGCCGGGCGCTGTATACTCGCCATTTCCGGCGCCTCCCGTCTCGCAGAATCGTGTACCTTGCCTGCGGCGACTCTCTTTTCAGAAGGAGCAGGGTAACGCTTCGGGCACCGACCGACAGATGCTCACCTCTGCGTACAGTTTGTCAGGGTCGACGCCACGCTCCCTGAGCATAGCCCGCAGTCGCTCCCGGATCCCCGCGTCGTGCGGCCGCTCCGTCCAGTCAGGATTGAAAATCTGGGGGCAACACTTGACCACATACTCGAACTCGGGCTCGACGACATGCACATTGATGCCACAGAACGGCACCGGCCGCGGATTGAGCCAACGGCGGGGAAAGACAAGAAAGCCAGTTTCACCGGCAAAGGTCCACCGGACCTGATCTCCGGCAAGCGTGATGTTGCCCAGTTGCATGTGGTATCCGTGGCGCCGGGGAGACAGATCGCCATTGCTCACCACCTTGACCGGCCAGCGCCTCGCCGTAAACTCGGCAATGAGCTGCGGTTTGTGGTGCTCCAGGTCCACTGTCAAATAGTCCAGGTCATTGTGTTCCCGCAACAGGCAGCCGGCGGCGATATCGAAGGTAAAGCCCCCCCAGATATACGATGTTGTGCCCACGCGGGCCGAGATCTCCTCCACGAGCCTCATGCCGGCCAGCAGCACTCGATTATGGCGCGAAATCATCCCATCACCCCCCATCCTGGCCTTGGTCTCAGCCGTCGTCGCAGTATCTATGGCAAGACGCGGGCCAGCGGCGGGGTGCGCCACTCTGTAACCCATTGCTAACCACATTTTGCCCCGCTAGCGACCGGAGGCACCTGCCGGCCATTTACGCAATCCTTACGTTCGGGTACAATATATGTGCACGCAGGACTCTGCAGTGCCCCTACAGGAGAACTGGCGATGGCTGAGACGAAGAGAATCATTTTGGTCTGCAACCACGGCCCACAGCACCCGGAACAGGCCACACTGCCCTTTGTCCTGGCGCTCATGGCCCAGGCCGCGGCCATGGAGACGGTGTTGAGCTTTCAGCACGACGGCGGGATGCTCCTCAGGCAAGGCGCGGCCGAAGGCGTCGCCGCCCGTGGCTTTCGGCCGCTCAAGCAGATCCTGGAGGCCTACCTGGAAGATGGCGGCCGGCTGCTGGTCGGCGCCGGTTGCCTGGAGGAAAACCGGATCGCCCGTGAGGAGCTCATCGCAGGGGTCGAGGTCGTCAGCGGCGCGGCCCTGGCCAGAGAGTTGAGGCAAACTGCAAACGAAGGGCTCCAGACCACATCAGCGCAAGCGCGCATCGCGACGAGAGCCCCCCTTTCGCCAGCGCGCCCAAGTCACGATGTACAGGGCCTGCAGCATGATCCAGATATCAAAGGCCAGGCTCATGTGGCGCACATAGATGCGGTCGAAGCGTAGCCTCTGACGCGGGGTGATATAGTACCCCCCGATGATCTGCGATAGCCCGGCGAGGCCGGGCTGCACGCGGTGCCGCTCAGCGAACTGCGGCAGATCCTGCAGCCAGCGGTGAATCACGACCGTGCGCAGCGGCCGCGGGCCCACAAAGCTCATCTGGCCCAGCAGGATATTCACCAACTGCGGCAGCTCATCCAGCGCCGTTTTGCGCAAGAAACGCCCGGTGATCAGGGTACGCTCATCCCGCTCACGCGCCGGGATCGGCCCGGTCTCCTCCTCCGCATTGCGGACCATGCTGCGAAACTTGAGCTGGCGAAAGTTCGTTCCCCCTTTGCCCACCGAATTCTTGATAAAGAGAATTGGGCCGGGGTCCTCCAGCCAGATCAGCCAGGCCGACAGCAGCCAGAGCGGCGACAAGAGCACTACCCCCACCACGCCCAGAGCAAGATCGAAAAGGCGCTTGCTGCGCGGTCCCGCCGGGGGCCGCCCGATGACGCGCAAGTGATACCGGCGTACCTCGGCGACGACGCGCGGCGACGGCCGCAGGTTGTCCTCCCACAGCCCCATGTCGATCGCCGTCAGAAGCAACCCCGCCGCAAACGCAGCCAGCAGGGCCGTCGCCAGGGGCAGCAAGAGCGCACCCGCCGAGTACACAGGCGCCAGGTAGAGGGCCACAGCAGCGCCCAGGGCGGCGCCGCCGAAAAACGCCAGCCGGTAGGTCCAGGCCTGCTCCACCCGCCCCGGCAGGCACGCCAGCAGGCGCTGAGCTGCCAGGGTGCCCCCCACCGGCGCCAGGACCAGCGCCAGCCCAGCCCTCCAGGCCGGCAGGCTGGCCGCAGTACTCACCCAATCAGCCATAGCCCCCCCAGGAAACCTGCCCCGCCCGCTCGAGCCACAGGCTGAACATGAGCAGCCCCCAGAGGTTGCGGCTATAATCTGCGCGGCCGGCCATATGTGCGGCAACCAGGCCAGCCACCCCCTCCGGCACGAAATACCCCTGGCGCCGCACGACCTCGGGTGACAGGAATGTGTCGACCAGCGGGCGCAGGTCGCCCTTTAGCCAGCGCGCCATCGGCACGGCAAAACCGCGCTTGGGTCGTTTCAGGATCTCGGCGGGCAGGAGCGGCCGCATCGCTTCGCGCAGGAAATGCTTCAGCTTGAGGCCCGGCATCTTGACATCCCCTGGCAGACGGAAGGCAAACTCGACCAGGCGATGGTCGAGCAGGGGCTCCCGCACCTCCAATGAGTGCGCCATGCTCATGTGATCCACCTTGAGCAGATTGTCATCGGGCAGATAGACCCGGGCATCAGCATACTGAAAGCGCGAGAGCGCATCCAACTGCGGCACGGCTTCATAATGTCGCCGGTAGGGTAGATAGCCATCCAGCGGGGTTTGCAGGGTGCGCAGCAATTCCGGCTGCAGCACCGAACGCTTGAGGGCCTCGTCGAAAAAGGCCTTCCAGGCATAGTGGCGCTGCCCCGGCTCCAGCTGGGCATGCTCCACAAAGCGGCGGGCCTTGAAATCGAAACTGACCTTGGCATCGGAAACGGGCAGGCGCTGCACCAGGCCGGGGATAAGCCCGCGGCTGATGGCGCCGGGCAGCAGATCGTAGAGCCCGGCCAGCTTGTCGGCCTGATAGGTGAGATAGCCGGCGAACAGCTCGTCGCCCCCATCGCCCGCCAGCGCCACCGTCACCCGGCGGTGGGTTACTTCGGCCAGGCAATAGGTGGGGATCGCCGACGAGTCGGCAAAAGGCTCGTCGAAATGGGCTGCCAGCGCCTGCGCCAGGTCGAGCGCAGCAGGGCGGACGATCGTTTCCGTGTGGTCCGTATCGAAGCGCTGTGCCATCAGGCGGGCGGAGGCCGTCTCATCGTAGGACCGGTCCTCAAAGCCGATACAAAAAGTGCGCAGCGGGCCGCCATAGACCTGCCGGGCCAGGGCCACCACGGTGCTCGAATCGAGGCCGCCGCTGAGAAAGATGCCTACGGGCACATCGGCCACCAGCTGGCGCCGCACCGCATCGGCCAGCAGGGCGCGCAGCTCCTCGTGCAGGGCAGAGGTGGGGGTAGCGCGAGGGATAGCTTCCTGCACCACGGGGCGCCAATACTCGTGCAGCCTCACCTGCCCCCCCTGCCAGACCAGGCTGTGCCCCGGCTCCAGCTTGCGCACCTCGCGATAGATGCTCTCCGGCGCCGGGATATAGAGCAGCGAGAGAAAATGGTTGAGGGCGCTCAGGTCGACTGTCAGCGGCGGGTGATCGGCCCACAAAGCTTTGATCTCCGAAGCGAACAGGAAGCGATCGGGCAGCGCCGCATAGAAGAGGGGCTTGATGCCCAGCCGGTCGCGCACCAAAAGCAGGCGCCGCTCCCGCGTATCCCAGACGGCGATGGCGAACATACCGTTCAGATCGTGGGGCAGGTCAAGGCCGTGCTCCTCATAGAGGTGCACAATGACCTCCCCATCAGTGCGGGTGTAGAAGCGGTGACCCCGGGCATCCAACTCGCGGCGCAGCTCCATAAAGTTATAAATTTCACCATTGAACACGGTCCAGACGGTCCGGTCTTCATTGTGGATGGGCTGCCTGCCGCCCTCGACATCGATAATGGCCAGGCGCCGCATAGCCAGCCCGGCGTTCCCATCGCGATAAGAGCCATCGTCATCGGGGCCGCGGTGCCAGAGGCTCTGCGCCATCGCCGCCAGGGTTTCGGCCTCGACTGCGCGCTCCCGGTCATGATAGATCTTGCCCGCAATACCGCACATTCAGCGCCTCACCAGCGCCTGCGCGCGCTCGGCCGTCGCCAGCAGGATAAAGAGGGGCAGGCGCAGCTGCCGGCGCCACCGCCATGGCTGCTTCCACAGGCGATACAGCCACTCCAAGCCGAGGCGGTGATAGAGGTGCGGCGGCCGCGGGGCGACACCGGCGATAAAGTCCAGTGTGCCGCCGACCCCCATCATGACGGGCACTGCCACAACCTGGCCATAGCGGGCGATCCAGAGATCTTGTGTAGGCGCACCATAGGCGACCAGCAGGATGGCGGGGTGAGCGGCGCGGATGTGCGCCAGAACTTGCGCCGTGCCCTCCGGCGTGGGGTCAGCCCCATCAGTCTCAACCTCCAGAGCGGGGTAGCGTGCGCGCAAGACCGTGGCCGCTCGCTCTGCAACCCCCGGCCCTGCACCCAGCAGGAAAAGGGGCCAGCCGCGCTCGGCAGCCAGGGGCGCTAGACGGTCGACCAGCTCGCTGCCGGGCACCCGCGAGACAAAGCGCCGCCCCTGCAGCGCCGCCGCCAACTGCAGCCCCACCCCATCGGCCAGGGCCAGGTCCGCCTGCTGCAGCACCCGCAGGAATTCGGCATTGCGCCTGGCCACCACCAGAAACTCGGGGTTGACGGTCACGATCTGATGCGGCCGGCCCGCCTCGACCATGGCGGTGACACGCGCGAGCACCTCATCATAGGTCAGGTTGTGGACGGGCACCCCAAGGATATGGATCGCCTGCGGTTTGCAGTCGCCTGGTCTCTCGGGCAGTGGAAACAGTCTGGCCATCACGGCGTTCCGAGGCCTTTCGTGTGGGCTCGCTCTTGTTCAGCACAATCCATGCCAGGCGCCGTGCCTCTGGACCTCCCAAGGCACAATATCACATCCTACTCTGTTGACCAGCCCGGCGCCTCATTGTACAATGTGCGCAGGACGCAAGGTTGCCCGCCCCGCTATTGGCCATGCCTACAGGCCCCTTGGCCGGCGCAGCCCGGCGCCCACGGAGAGGATTATGACCCAGTTACAGACCACCATCACCATCCTCAGCGAAAACACGGCCGGGCCCGGCCTGGGCATCCTCGCCGAGCACGGGTTCGCAGCGCTGGTCGAGCGGGGGAACTTGCGCCTCCTCTTCGATACCGGCGCCGGCTATGTGCTGCTGAATAACGCCGCCCGCCTGCGTCAGGACCTCGGCCGGCTGGATGGCATCGCTCTGAGCCATGGGCACTATGACCACACCGGCGGCCTCATGGACGTCCTGGCGCTGCAGCCGGGGAACGTGCCGGTCTATGCTCACCCGGCTATCCTGGGCCGCAAGTGGAGCGTCCACAAGAACGAGGAAGGCGAAGAGAAGCGCCGCTACGTCGGGGTGCCCTGGCCGCAGGATGCCCTCGAAGCCGCCGGCGCCCGTTTCGACTGGGGCAAAGAGCCGCGGCAGATCGCTGAGGGCGTCTGGCTGAGCGGTGAGATCCCGCGGCGGACGGCGTTCGAGCGTGTGCCCGGCTCCCTGCAAGTACAGCAGGGCGAGCAGTGGATGCAGGACGAGATGCGCGACGAACAGAGTCTCTTTCTGCGCGGCGAGCAGGGGTTGATCGTCCTCCTCGGCTGCGCGCACCCGGGCATGGTCAACATCCTCCAGCATGCACAACAGATCACCGGCATAACCGAGGTTCAAGCGGTCATCGGCGGCACGCATCTGGTAGCCCAGAATGCAGAGGCGGTGGCCGCATCGGTCGCAGCGCTCAAGCAGCTACGTCCGGGGCTGGTGGGCACGGCGCACTGCACCGGCATCCGAGCGAACGCGCACATCGCTGCCGCGTTCGGCGACGCCTTCCGCGAGTGCCCGGCAGGGGCGGTGCTGCAGTTGGAGTAAAGGAGAAACGATGGTTACTGCACTCGTCGAGCAGAATGTGCCCGCGCGCATGCGCGACGGCGTCACCCTGTACGCCAATGTCTACCGGCCCACCGAGCCGGGGCGCTACCCTGTGCTCCTGTGCCGCTCGCCCTACGGCAAAGATGGCCCACCCCCAATCAACCTCTTCCAGGCCATCGCGGCTGGCTATGTGATGGTCATCCAGGATTGCCGGGGCACCGGCGCATCAGAGGGGGTGTTCGACTGGTTTTCGCAGTTGGCACAGGAGGGGCTCGACGGCTATGACACCGTTGAGTGGGCGGCGGGGCTGCCCTATGCCGACGGCGCCGTGGGGATGATCGGCGGCTCCTATGTCGGCTGGACCCAACACGCGGCCGCCATGCAGCACCCGCCCCACCTGCGCGCCATCGCGCCGATGGTGACCTGGGTCGACGCAGCGGATGGCCTCTGCTATCGCGGTGGTGCTTTTGAGCTCGGCACAGACCTGTCGTGGCACCTGGGCATGAGCGTGGATGTGGTCCGGCGCAAGCTCACGGCGGCCGGCGCTTCAGCGCAGGAAATTGCTACCGCTGTCGGGTCGGTTACCGCCGCCATCGATAGTCTCAGCAAGGATGGGTACGCCGAGACACCCCTGCGTGACCTCCAGTCCCTGCGTCCGGCGGACCTGGCAGGGATCGTGAGGAACCTGCTCGACCTCGGGCCCGGGCATCTGGCCCCAGAATGGAGCGTCTCCCTCGCCGCGATCGATGCGCCGGCCCTCTACATCGGGGGCTGGTACGATATCTTTAGCCAGGCCACCCTGAACAGCTTCGTCGGCCTGCGCAGCCGCGGCCTCCCGGCCCAGTTGCTCATCGGCCCGTGGACCCACGGCAACCAGACCTCAACCATTGGCGAGATGGATTTCGGCCTGGCCTCCAGCCTCATGGCCATGAACCCCGATGCGCTCCAATTGCGCTGGTTCGACCGTTGGCTCAAGGGCATCGATAACGGTGTAGACCGTGAGCCCCCAGCGCGGGTCTTTCTCACTGGTGAGAACCGCTGGCTGGAGCTGCCCGGCTGGCCCCCGGCAGGCGTGCAGCAGATGGCGCTGTACCTGCAGCCAGGCGGCGGCCTGGGCCCCTCGGCGCCAGCGGCCGGCGCGGGCGCATCGAGCTATATCTACGATCCCTCGCACCCCACGCCCACTCTCGGCGGCGCCACGCTCATGCCGGGCGTCTTCCCGCCCGGCGTCCGCGACCAGCGCCCCCTGAGCGCGCGTCCGGATGTGCTCACCTTTGCCGGCGAGCCCCTTGCCGGGCCGCTCGCCATCATGGGCCACGTCACAGCGGAGCTGTGGATCTCCTCCTCAGCCCCCGATACGGATTTCGTCGCGCGCCTCATCGACGTCCACCCCGATGGCTACATGGAGAATCTCTGCGACGGCATCCTGCGCGCCCGCTACCGCGAATCGCTGCAGGAACCTAAATGGCTGGAGCCCGGCGCAGCCTATGAGCTGAATATCGACCTCTGGTCCACGGCCCACACGTTCAAAGCGGGGCACCGGGTCGCGGTACAGGTCAGCAGCGCCAGCTTCCCGCGCTGGGACCGCAACTGGAACACAAAAGAAGACCCCAGCGCGGCCACTGCGGGCCAAAAGGCGCAACAGATGATCTGGCACGATGCGGAACGCGCCTCGCGCATCGTACTGCCGGTGTCTCACACCTGACACACCGATCTCCACAGGGAATTCGGTGCGTCAGGTCTTGCGCTGCAGAGGCGAGGCCCAGGGTGAGGGGCGGGCCCGCTGCGGAGATCATGCAGGCCACGCCGGAGGCCTGTCACTCTGCCGCGCGCCGTTGTATCGAGATAGCCCACGGCGCCCGCTACATGCTCAGTGCTGGCTGTGAGATTCCGGCCGAGACGCCGGATGCAGTGTTTGAGGCGTCTTGTGAGGCGGGGCGTGATTCGTAACAAGTGATAAGTCGGGTTGCCATTGCGGAACGCCAGGCGCCTTACATGGGCCTGTTTGGGGCGAGTATCATGGAAAGCGGGGTTTCCCCCGAAATGGCGCCCTTACTTATTACGGTTTACTTATTACGGTTTACTTATTACGCTGCATGGCAACTGCTCGCATCACGGGGTCGCTTTTCACCAGTCTATCAACAACACGGAGGTAACCCATGCTCACTTCACGGGATCGTGTGCTGCGCGCGTTGAGCCACCAGGAGCCCGACCGGGTGCCGCTGGATCAGGGGGGAAGCGCCATTACCGGCATGCACGTCTGCTCGGTGTATCTGCTGCGCCAGGCATTACACCTGGACCCGCCGGGCACACCGGTCAAGGTGATCGAGCCTTATCAGATGCTGGGCGAGATCGCACCCGACCTGATGGCGGCCCTGGGCATCGATGTGGCACCCCTCACAGCACCCAAGGGGCTCTTCGGGTTCAAAAACGAGGGATGGAAGCCATGGACCTTCTGGGATGGCACGCCGCTCCTGGTGCCGGCTGCCTTCAACACCGAACCCGATGCAAACGGCGATATCCTCATGTACCCGGAGGGCGACCGCTCCGTCGCACCCAGCGGCCGCATGCCCAAGGGCGGCTTTTACTTTGACTCTATCATCCGCCAGCCGCCCATCGATGAGGATAAGCTGGACCCAGCGGACAACCTGGAAGAGTTTGGCCCCGTCTCGGCGGAGGACCTGGCCTACTTTGCCGCGGAGGCCGAGCGTCTCTACACCCAGACCGACAAGGCCATTCTGGCCAATTTCGGCGGCACGGGCCTGGGCGATATCGCGCTGGTGCCGGCGCCCTGGCTCAAGAATCCCCGGGGCATTCGCGATGTGGCCGAATGGTACATGAGCACCGTGATCCGCCGCGACTATGTGTACCGTGTGTTCGAGCGGCAGACGGAAATCTCGCTGGCCAACCTGGAGCGGCTCTATGCGGCCGTCGGCAACCGACCGACAGCGCTGGTCGTCACAGGCACCGATTTCGGCGCCCAGACGGCCCCGTTCATCTCGCCCAGGGCCTACCGCAACCTGTACATGCCCTTCCACAAGCAGCTGAACGACTGGATCCACAGCCACACCACGTGGAAGACGTTCATCCACACCTGCGGCTCTGTTCTGGCGCTGCTGCCCAGCTTTATCGAAGCGGGGTTCGATATCCTCAACCCGGTGCAGTGTTCGGCGACAGGTATGGACCCGGTGCGGCTCAAGGCGGAGTTCGGCAAGGAGATCACCTTCTGGGGTGGCGGCGTGGATACGCAGCGCACCCTGCCCTTCGGCACGCCCGAGCAGGTGCGCGCCGAGGTGCATGAGCGCATCCGTGCTTTTGGCCCGGGGGGCGGCTTTATCTTCAACTCGATCCACAATGTGCAGGCGCGCGTGCCGGTAGAGAACCTGCTGGCGCTCTATGAAGCCGTGCGCGATTTTGGGGCTTATCCCTTGCAATAAAACAGGCTGGTTGCTGGGTTTCACGCATTGTACCCACCCGGCGCGAGCCCTTTCAGAGAGTTGGGGGGCTGACACGTCGCGATATCTGCCCCCCAATTCCCTCTTGGGTTGTACCGGCCGGAGGCACAGCAAGCTACCCAGCAACAAGCCAGGCTTGAGGGCACTTTTTGACAGACATCAACCCCGTGCAGTATGATAGCCACATTCTGAGCCTTGCCCCGTGCGCGGCTTGCGCACAACTCTACCCAATGGAGCCACAGGAATACCATGGACCGCGAACTACACGTTGCTGTCATCGGCACGGGTATGGGCCGCTATCACATGGAGGGCTTTACTCAATGCCCGGGGGTCTATCTCGACGCCGTCTGCGATCTGAACCGGTCTGAGGCCGAGGAGTTTGCCCAGAAGTATGGCGCCAAGCAGGTCTTTACTGATCTGCGAGACCTTTGGTCGCTCAAGGGGCTCGACGCGGTCAGCATCGCTATCCCCAATCATCTCCATGCCCCGGTCGCGATCGAGGCGATGGAGGCGGGCTTGCACGTCTTTTGCGAAAAGCCCATGGCCACCAATGCCGCCGACGCGGCCAAAATGCTCGAGACAGCGCGCCGTACCGGCAGGCGTCTGATGATCGACATGTCGAACCGGTTCCGCCCGGTGAGCATGGCAGCGCACCGCATGCTGGAGCAAGGCGCGTTCGGCGATATCTATTATGCCCGCTCGACTTGGATCCGCCGCCGCGGCATGCCAGTGATCCATTTCGCGCCCGGCGGCTCCATGGGGCGGGGAGCGTGGTTCGTCTCCAAGGACCGGGCTGGGGGCGGCGCGCTCTTTGACATCGGCGTGCACGTCTTTGACCTCACCTGGTGGCTCATGGGCGCCCCCACACCAAAGCGGGTGCTCGCTTCGGCCTATCGCAACCTGTGCCAGGAAGAGTTTGTCAAGCGCGGCGTGCTGTGCGACGTGGACGAGCTGACGGCGGCCATGGTCAAGTTCGATGACGGCGCCAGCGCCTTTTTCGACGTCTCATGGGTGGCCAACCAGGACCAGCCTTTCAACGTGCGCACCTTTGGCACCAAAGGTGGCTTTGAGTTCAGCCCGCCCACCGTCCACTCGGGCGAAAAGGGCGCCTTTGTCGATACCGAGGTCGTGCCAGCGCCAGAGGATAACCTCACCGCCTACCGGCACTTTGTCGACTGCGTCCGCGACCCGGAAAAGCCCATGATCGCCTCGGGTGAGGAGTGCATCAACATCATCAAGGTGCTAGACGCCATCCGCGAGTCGGCCGAGACGGGCAAAGAAGTGGAAATCAAGTAGGCAGAGAGGGGGCATAAAAATGGGGGGCGCGGCGCGCCCCCCATTTTTATGCCCCCTCTCTGCCTACCAGTGAAGGCTTACCAGCAGGTTACCCTCCGCATCGAACTGGAAGGGGCCAACCTCCTCGCCCACGGTCAGGCCAGGCTGCTGGCGGGCCTCTTCCACCAGCGCTTCGGAGATGAGCAGGTGCTCCAGCTCCAGGGTGTTCTGGATGATGGCCATGCGCACCTTGCTGGCCTCATAGCCGTTGAGGGCCACAGCAACCATCTCCTGGTCCGTCTCCAGGGTCATGGGGATGCGGGCGGTGCCCAGGAAGCCGGTGGTGATGACGTTGGTGTAGGTAGCGCGATAGTCGATCTTATCGACCAGGCGGCGGGTAGTCAGATCGGCCAGGCCGATGCCCAGGGCGTTGCCGTGGGTCTTCTCGGTCAGGTCCAGTACGCCCAGACGGGTAATCTCGGGCTTGTAGGAGCCGCCGATGCGTCGGCCAATGCCGATAATGTTCGAGTCCATGCCCGTGCCGGAGATGTTCTTGCCAATCTCGCGCACGATGAGGATATCCAGCTGGTCAAAGGGAATGCGGGGCAAGAGCTTGTTGGCCAGGGCCAGCCCCTCCCGGTCGGCCTCCTCAAACTGGCTCGGGGTCACGATCTTGAAATCGTAGGTCTTGTCTTCCGAGTTTTCGATGATGCCGATGCCCACGCCGATGGGCGCCTTCTCGAGGATGACCTTGCCGATGGGCACGACGCCGTTCTTGAGGCCGATGACGTGCACATTGGCGGCGCCCTTATGCTTGCCGAGGCCAACCGTCATCATCTTGTGCAGGCCGCTCTCAATGTCGCTCTTGAACGCGGTGTGTGCCTTGATACGGTTCATGACCACCACATAGTCCGACTCGAAAGCGTTGCGGTCGCAGTAAGCGGACCAACCCTGCGGAGTCTTGCCAACCTCCACGGTCTCCATCGACGAGCGGATGGGGCAGCCGACGCTCTCTTCGCTCACGCCCAGGCCGCGCAGCATGTCGGCCTGCCCCTCGGCAGTCGCCCCACCGTGACTGCCCATGGCAGGCACCACAAAGGGGTCGCCCCCACGGCGGCGCACTTCCTTGGCCACGGCCGCCACCAGCTCGCCGATCTTGTAAATGCCCCGGCTACCGGCCGTGATGGCCACGCGCATGCCGGGCTTGAGGCCATCCATCGCCGGCGAGGTACGCAAGCGCTCTGCGAGCACAGCCGCCGGGTCCTCCAGACTACTGCGGTCAAAGGTTTGCTGCAGCCTGTACATCTTGGGCAGGGTTGGCATTGGGACAATCATGGGTCACCTCAACGTGTAATCGCCTTGGGGGAAACCCCACTGGGCAGGAATGCCGGAGCTCGGAAGCGAGGCTCGGCGCAATAGTGGCGCTTGGGGGCCATTGCGTGGGGGCAGGAAAGGCCCACTCTCGTCTCGGGGCCGGAAGCACCGCAGCTTATTATACAGCCGGGCCTGGACCTGCGCAAAAGGCGTGCTGGCAGCGGGCAAGAAGGACAGACAGTGCCTCTGGCACATGGCTTGCTCATTCTCCCCGGATGCACTATTGATCCTTGAGGAGGCGAAAAGTGAAGCTGGGCATTCTCTCCTCAGCCCTACAGGGGCAGCCCCTGGCGCAGGCGCTGGATACGATCGCGGCGCTGGGCGCGGAGGTGGTGGATTTCACGACGGGCGGCTATGGCAGTAAGCAGCACTGTGACCCCGAGGCGCTCCTGGCGGACCCCGGCCGGCTGGGCGCGTTCCGAGAGGCAATCGAGAGCCGCGGCCTGCAGATAGGCGCCCTGTGCTGCTACGGCAACCCCCTGCATCCGGATCGCGGCATTGCCCTGGCCCACCGACATGACCTGCGCAATACGGTACGCCTGGCAGAGCAATTGGGCCTGCACTGCGTGGTGGCCTTTTCGGGCTGCCCCGGCGATTCGCGGGAGGGGCGCTTTCCCCACTGGGTGGTCTACCCCTGGCCGCCCGAGATGGAGGAACTGCGCTCCTGGCAGTGGGAGGAGCATGTGCTGCCCTACTGGACGGCCGAGGCCCGGTTCGCCCTAGAGCACGGCGTGACCCGAATCGCCATCGAGATGCACGCCGTGAATGCCGTCTACAACCCGCAGACGCTGCTGGAGCTGCGTGCAGTGGTTGGCGACATCATCGGCGCTTGCTTCAACCCGGGCCACCTCTTCTGGCAGGGAATCGACCCCCTCTATGCAATCCGTGCCCTCGGCGATGCCCTCTTTTACATGCACGCCACCGACTGCCGCATCGACCCCATCAACGCTTTGCCCTACGGCCTGATTGACGGCAAGCCATTCTACTATGAGCGCGAGCGCGCCTGGGAGTTCCGCACCGTGGGCTATGGCCATGGCGAGGAGGCCTGGCGCGACATCATCGTCGCCCTGCGCCAGGTAGGCTATGACGACACCATCGTGCTGGAGCACGAGGACTCGATGCTCCTGCCCGAAGACGGCCTGCGCAAGGGGTTGGAGTTCCTGCGCCCCCTCATCCTGCGTGAGCCGCTGGCCGTGCCCGAGCCGCCGCGCTGAATACGAAAATCGGGTCTCACGTGGAGAACGCGGATAAACGCTGATAAATGCTTATCCAGCGCCAGGCCAGACTTCCAAAGTCTCCGAGATTTCGAAAGTCTTCCAGATCATCTGCGTTTATCTGCGTTCATCTGCGGTTTCTTGCTCCGTCCTCTCCACTTGCGCTCAGTACACGCACTCCTTGGCGGCGTCGGCAAAGGCCTGCAGGTTGGCCGGGTCGCCGTGGAAAAAGTGATCGGAGGGCGCGATGATATAGCCGGCGTGGTCGCGGGTGGCCTCAAAGCACTCGTGGACGAGTTTGCGGGCCGTCTCGGGGTCGCCGTTCTCAAAGCCGGCATACTGGTCAAAGCCGCCGATGAAGAAAAGCTTGTCACCGACTCGCCGCGAGGCTTCTCGCAGGTCGCAGTCGCCTCCCATGGAAGGTGGGGTCATCGTCTCCAACCCATCGGCGCCGTTCTGGGCCACCAGGTCCAGCATCTGCATCACACCGCCGCAGAGGTGGTAGACGATCTTAAGCCCGACGTCGTGCAGGGCGGCGTGCTGCTTTTGATCGTAGGGCAGGCAGAACTCTTTGAACAGGGTGGGGCTGATCACCGTGTTGGAGCCGGCGCCGCCGCCCGTCTCGACCATGTCGGCCGGGGTGCCCTGCCACAGCTCGGTCACGCGCAGGGTCTTTTGCAGGATCTCGTCGAGGGCATGGTGGACGAAATCGGGGGTATCCATGGCCATAAAGATGGCCTCCTGGGTGCCCGCGAGGATGCAAAAACTCTGCCACGGCGAGCCCTGCCCGGCGCTAAAGGGGTGGCTGCGCACGATGCCCTTGTCTCCCAGCTTGTCCCGCGCCTCCTGGATGCCACGAAAGTCGGCTCCGATGGGCACCGGGAGGTAGCGGGTCCAAAGCTCGAAATCTCGCTCGTTCTTGACCAGGACCTCCGTCTCCCAGGCTGTAATCTCATTCCATGCGCCGGCATGGTGCAGAATGCCCCCAGGGGTAGTGATTGTCTCTTCCCAGCGGTGGTTGCCGTCGGCGTCGATGCCCAGGTCGCGGCGTTCCACCTGCCAGTGGGCCAGGTCCTGCTCGCTGTAGCGGTAATGAGGCGAGATATAGATGGCATAATCCATATCAAAGCGCTCGTAGGCTTGATACCAATCGATACCGCCCAGGTAATGATTCAGGTAATACTGCATCCAGCCGTGCACCTGGCAGGGCAGGCGGTCGGGGCGCCCGTTGTTGAGGGCGGTGAGCATGCGTTCGCGTGAAGTCATGGCCATGTGTCTTGCTCCGGGTCTTTGTTTCTGCCACTCCGGTGAGTGGCCGGATGGGCTAAAAGCTCTCTATATCA
>DAOTVS010000029.1:0-3080 GCA_034436375.1 Anaerolineae bacterium
ACGAACAGGCCCAGGATCAGCTCGGGCAACGGGTTAATCTGGATGGGCTGTCGGAGGGTGATCAGCAGGCCGACAATGACCAACGCCACGGTGTAGGGGAACTTTAACCGGCGCACCGCAATAGCAACCAGTGATACGACCAGCAATAGCTCAATGACCAGTGTTTCGACCTGCAGAAAGCCCTCCATCGGCCCTCCTTTCCCTCAGCGTTTGACATATGTCTTGTTCACGAGTAGAGTCTGCCCACAATAAGGTGGACTCTGAGGCTATAGTATACATGATTATGGTGGAAACAGCCACAAAGCCCTGCCACCCCCTGCCTGAGGGCTGGGTCGCGCCGATCCTCTAGCCTGTGCGGATCTTGAAAAACAAGAGGAAGAGAGCATGTCCTCTACTAATACGATGATCGATGTCGTCATCCCCGTCTATAATGAGGAAGAGGACCTGGAAAAGAGCATTGGCAGGCTGGCGAGCTATCTGGATGCTCACTGCCCTTACCACTGGCGGATCATTATCGCCGACAATGCTTCTAGAGACCGCACTCCCGAGATCGGCCGGCGCCTGGCCGAGGCTATGCCGCGGGTCGATTACCTCCGGCTGGAGCAAAAGGGCCGGGGCCGCGCTCTGAAGCAGGCCTGGACGCAGAGCCAGGCCGATGTGATGAGCTATATGGACGTGGACCTCTCCACGGACCTCAGTGCTTTCATACCCCTGATCGAGCCCCTTGTGAACGGCCGTTACGAGGTAGCGATTGGCTCACGCCTGGCCAGGGGCGCACAGACCACCCGCGGCCTGAAGCGAGAGGTCATCTCACGCATCTATAACCTGATGATCAAGATCGCTTTCCCGCGCAGACGCTTTAGCGATGCCCAGTGCGGCTTTAAGGCGATCACCCAGACGGCAGCGCGTGACTTGCTGCCCCTGGTCAAAGACACCGGGTTCTTCTTTGATAGCGAGCTCCTGCTCAAAGCCGAAGCTCATGGCTACCGTATCCACGAGGTGCCCGTGCGCTGGGTCGATGATCCGGGCACGCGGGTCAAGATCGGCAAGACCGCCTGGGAGGATATCAAGGGGCTCTGGCGCGTGCGCTTGGGCGGGTGATGCCGGGTCATGGCCAGTTCCGGATCACAGAAACTCGAGAGGGCTGAAAACGCGAGAACGGGCAAGTGATGGCTCCTCTCTGCGTTTTCTTTCGTGTTATCGCGATCCAGGGTCCCTTCCTCTTTCCACCTCTGCCAGGAAACGCCTGGCCCGCTCCGTGAGCGCCGCGAAATCGCGCGCCTCCAGCAGGGCCGGCTCGACGAGGGCACTGCCGACGCCCACCGCGGCGGCGCCGGCCCGCACAAAGCTGGCCGTATTGGCCAGGGTCACCCCGCCCACGGGCACCAGCTCGATCTGCGGCAGGGGGGCGCGCAAAGCGCGGATAAAGCCTGGACCGCCCACATCGGCAGGAAAGACCTTGACCATAGCGGCCCCCGCTTCCCAGGCGGCGACAATCTCGGTAGGGGTATAGGCGCCGGGCAAGACGGGCACGCTGTAGCGCCGGCCCAGGGCGATTACCGCCGGATTCAGGTTTGGCGCGACGATGAACTGCGCCCCAGCCAGGATTGCAGCGCGGGCCGACTCTGGGTCCAGCACCGTGCCGGCGCCGAAGCACACTTCCGCGGCCCCAAAGCGGGCGCGCGCCCCCTCGATCACGCCCAGAGCGTCGGGGGTGGTAAAGGTTACCTCAATGGCGCGCACCCCACCTGCCAGGAGCGCATCCGCCGCCGCCAACAGTTGATCGGCCGACCTGGCGCGCATGATGGCAATCAGGCCGGCGCTGCGGATCAGGTCCAGGCAATGATTCATGGTCATCTCTCCACCCTCTCGATGCTGTACACGGAGCGCCGGCTGCTAGCCGGCCATATCCGGAAATCACTTCCTATTCTACCGCACCGTACGCGTGGCGCCGCCGGCCTCATCGGCCTCGAGCAGGGCCTGCACGTCCTGCCGCGAGACGATGGGCAGGTCGAACATGAGCGTCTGCTTGAGGCGGGTGGCCGCATCACCAACGAGGATCCCCTTCTGCAGGGCGCGCGCCGGGTCGGGCTCCGTCAGCAGGCCATAATAAAAGCCGGCCGTCCACGCGTCGCCGCCCCCCAGGCGGTCCCACAGCACCATGGGGCGCACCGCCCTGGACCGGGCAAAATGGCCCGCCGCATCCAGGGCCGCCGATTCCCACCGGTGCGCTTCGTATGAATCGGCATAGCGCAGGGTCACGGCCACGATCTGCAACTGGAAATCCGCGATTGCCTGCTGCAGCAGGCCCTGCAGCGCCCCGTCGCTCAGGCGGCCATCGGCGCCGAGGGCCTCACAGCGCAGGCCATAGAATCGGGTCAGGTCCTCCACCGTGGTGACGAGTATATCGACATGCCCGGCGACGAGCGGCGTGAGGGTGGCCTTGCACTGCTCGGGGCTCCACAGGGTGCTGCGATAGTTGAAATCGAGCCCCACCCGGCACCCGGCCGGGCGCGCTGCCAGGGCCTCCTGGAAGCACTCCAGCACATAGTTGCGCTCATAGCCCGAGTGGGCGCTCAGGCCAAAGCTGATGCCCGCCGCGTGGAGCAGGCGCGTCTCCTTCAGCGCCGCCGGCCAATCCACCATACCAGGGCCCAGGCGGCTGGCCGCGGAATACATGCGCTGATACCAGGCGACCCCGGGCCGCGGCGTGCGCCCGAGCTCGTAGAGCAGGCGCCCCATCGGCTCGGCAGGGCCGGCCCAGACAAAGTGATCCACGTTCAGCCCCTGCTCGCGGGCGACATTGCGCAGCAGCCAACCGTAGGGGTTCGCGGGCGCACGGGTGACAAAAGTGCAGGGGACCCCCAGCCGGCTGAGCATCACCGCCAGGTTGAACTCCGTCCCCGCCAGCGCCACCCACACCTGCCGCGTGCGCTCCAGCCGCTCGTTATCGGCAGGCATGTCGCGCAACAGCACCTCGCCCAGGGTCACGAATACGCCCTGCCGCCCGGCCAGGGTAGTGAGATCGTCATGCAGCAGATCCAACGTGAGATGGGTATCGGACAAGGCCCAGCCTCCCA
>DAOTVS010000030.1:0-24250 GCA_034436375.1 Anaerolineae bacterium
GAACAGTGCGGCCAGGCAGCACGCCCCCAACACCATGAACAGCCTGCGCGGGCCGATGTAATCGAAAAGCAGGCCGCTCACTGCAGCGCCGCTCATCCCGGCCAGGCTCGTGGTAGCTGCCAGCAGGCCCTGGGCGGTGCTGCGCAACTCATCGGGGGCCAGCTCGCTGGCATAGGTCACGGCGCTGATCCAATAGAGGCCAAAGGCGGGGCCTTGCAGGAGGCTGACGGCCAACACCCATCGATCAGAGGCATGACCATGCTGTTGAACAGCCCATACACACAGGCGGTGACGGCGATCAAGCTAAAGACGCGCACCCTCGCAAGGATGAGCGCGCCAGTGATGGCGCCGAGGATGCCGACGGCCAGTAACAGGCGAGTCCGGCCAAAACGGTCGTTCAGCATGCCGCACAGCGCGGCGCTGAGCATACCGGCCAGCGGGCCCAGGGTGTTGATCAGGCCGATCTGCGTGCCGCTCAGGCCGATGCTGCGATAGTAGACATTGACAAAGGGCGCAAAGACGCCGATAGCAGCGAAGAGCAGAAAGTAGAGCAGCTTGATATTGCGCATGCCCCGGCGCAGTTTTCCATCTGCGCCGGGGACGGCAGGCATGCGCAGGGAGAATGCTGGCGGCATAGAGAGCTCCTTGCCTGGTAGAGTGAGCCTATTATGCCCCGAATCTACCCTGAGCCCAAGTGTATGTTGCGGGCGCCCATCCAGCGTAGTGATTTGAGGTCTACCGGCTAACGCGCCACCCCCATCGCCGCCAACAAGGGTACACGCTCTGCAGTGGCTGGCCAAGGCGCCGTGATCGAACTCTCTCTATCCTGACACAACTGCGTGCCATCCACCAGAAAGCCATAGTGATAGACCTTGCCCGCCTCCAGGATGAGCGTTGTCTGCCACTCGTCATCGCGCTGCGAGAAACGCATGGGAATGCCACCGAAGGCCCAGCCGAAATCGCCGACCAGGTAGACGCTCTCTGCCCAGATACTGGCCGGGAAGTGAAAGGTGGCAGCGATTTGATTGTGTGTCAACTTTGTCCAAGTCACCATAGGTCTCTCCTCTGCAATGGCTAATCAACGTTACCCGCTATGACCTGCTCATCATGTCCTGCCCCATACTACTGCAAAACAAGAACCCCAGCCGACGGGGTCGGTTGGGGCTCTTGCTGGGTTCGGTTAGCTTGCGTTGGCGCTGAGTTGGGCTTTCTGCCGGCTTGTGAATCAGGAGAGCGGTAACCAGATGCGGAAAATCGTGCCCTGGCCCGGGCGGCTCGTGGCCTCGATGCGCCCGCCATGATCCTGGATGATATTCCGGCTGATGTAGAGCCCCAGGCCGAGCCCTTCGGCCTTGGTGGTGTGGAAAGCCTCGAACAGGTGAGCCAGGGTCTCTTCATCCATGCCCACCCCCGTGTCTGCAATGGTCAGCGTGACCCCCGGCGGCTCTTGCTGCGCCGCAGCCGCCAGGCGCAGATGCCCGCCATCGGGCATAGCATCAATGGCATTGAGGATGATGTTCAGCAAGACCTGAATCATCTGATCGCGGGCCACCATGATCCTGGGCAGGCCAGCCTCGGCCTCGCAAGAGATGGCGATGCGGCGGTCGGTGCACTTTTTGCGCGTCAGAGTAAGGACATGTTCCAGGAGGTCCTGGGGGTCCGCGGGTTGCCTGTTCTGCAGGTGCGGGCGCCCGTGCAAATCTCGCAGGCGAGACACAATATCGGCGGCCCGCCTCAGCTCAGAGAGCGCTACATCCAGGTAGCGGTCGGCGCTTTCCCCTTCAGCCAACGCCTCACGGGCGAGCCCAAGGCAGCCCATCACCGATTGCAGAGGATTGTTGATCTCATGAGTCAGCGAGGCCGTCAGCCGCCCCACAACGGCGAGCTTCTCGGCCTGGATCAGGGCGGCCTCCGCCTGCTTGCGCGTGGTAACGTCACGGATGATCATGCTCGTGCGGAGATTGCCGTCCCGATCGTGGAAAACGCCCGAGGTTACCTCGCAGGGAAAACGGCTCCCATCCTTGCGGATCAGGAGCAACTCGGCGCTGTAGAGGCCCGTGCGCGCCCTCTCTTCCAGCGCAGCGGTCAGCCGGGGGTCCGAGGAATCCACGATGCCGTTCCGGCCCAGCTGGCAAATCTCTTCCTCGGTCCGCCCCAGCATGCGACAGGCTGAGGCATTGGCGGCAAAGATGCGCCCATCGGGCGCGGAGAGCAGGATGCCGTCGACACTGCGTTCGAACAGGGAGCGGTAGCGTTCCTCGCTAGCCCGCACCTCGTCCGTGCGCTGCGCCACCAGGCTCTCGAGCTCATCCGCATGGCGCCGCAGATGGGCCTGCAGGTGCGCCTGTTGCACAGCGACCGCCAACTCGCCGGCGATCTCGCGGATAATCTCGGCATCCTCCCCTGAGAGGTCCGCACCGGCCGCCAGGCCCAGGTTCAACGAACCGAGCAATTCCCCCTGCGCAATCAGTGGCAGGCTGATCAAGGCCGATACTCCCCCATTGCGGAGGGCTTGAATCCAGGGAGAATCAACCTGCAGGGCGCTCAGGTTCTCAGCCCGGTACTCTTGCCCCTGCTTGAGGGCATCGAGGAACCAGGCCACATCCAGCGGGCCAGACCAACCGGGCGGCATCAACAGGCTGGCCTGCGGCACCACTGCAGCCACAGTCAACCGGTTCTCCTCCAGGTCAAACAGGGTCACGCTGGCCCGGGGGAGTGATACCAGTTCCCTCAGGTGCGATAGCACAGCCGTGGCCGTCTCCTCGATGGAACGCGCCTCCAGAATCGCCCGGTCCGCCTCGTGCAGCACGTGCAGGCGCACGGCATACCTCTGCAGCTTGCGGTGCAATTCATCCTGTTCCGTCACATCCTCAAACACGCCGATCGTCCCCTTGCGCTGCTTATCAGGACCCATGCTGGGCGCAGCATTGAGCCAGAGCCTGCGCCTTTTTGCGCCAGGCAGGGATGATAACCTTGTCTGGCGGCGCCGTCAATATGCGCTCATTGTGGTCGGGTGAACCATTGCGATTGGACCTCCGAGGGTTGTGTTTGTAGCAGGTGCAGGGCAGAGGCAATCTCATGAACCGGGGTCCGCGCGCAGCGCCTCCTGGCTGATCCGCCGAATCTCCCCCACCTCGACGGGCTTGTTCAGGCAACGATATACGCCCAGTTCGGCAACCCTTTCTATGAAGGCGTTTTCACCATAGGCCGTGATCCAGATCACAGGCATGTGCTGCCCTCTCGCGCGCAGGGCCTCCGTCAGAGCAACACCATCGAGGCCGGGCAGGCGGATATCAGTGATGACCAGATCAAGGGGTTGTTCGGCGAGCTTGAGCGCATCACGGCCGTTCCCACAGAGGATAAGCTCGTGCTGTTGCCCGGACCGGCTCAGAGCGTGTTGCAGCACAAAGAGCACGCTCTCGTCATCGTCCACCAACAGTATGCGCTTTCGGTTCTGCACAGCATTCGCCTTCCTAGCTCAATCAGGAATCTCGAATATAGAGTACCTGCAACTATTATCGCCAAGTTGTGAGGGAACAGCAGCCGTAACGAGTTGGGGTCGATGACGGGGTTGGTTGGGATCAAGTTGGCCGGCAGCGATACCGGAACCAGCTCCGGCAGAGCAATTGACGAAATGCCTCACTATCGTTAAGATGGTGGTCGAGATTGCCCGGGCCAGGCGAGGGCAGTAGCCAGCCGGGCATGAGAGGCAGCTCAACACCGCCGTGTATCCGGTCGTTGAGGGGGAGGTGACATCACGTATGGCCCATGCGCAGCCCGCTGACCAGCGGAAGGAGGGGCCGGCCGAGGAGTTGCTCGCGCTGGCCGTGGATGATGACAGCGATGTGCGGTTCTTTGTGCGCGAGACGTTGGCCAAGTCCGGCTTCCAGGTGACGGCGGCAGCCAGCGGCGAGGAAGCGCTGGAGTACTTGCACGACACCCGCTTCGATCTGGTGCTGCTGGACCTCCGACTCGGCGGCCGTGTCGACGGCATGAGGCTGCTGAATGCGGTGCGGTGGCGCTGGCCCGATACGGCGGTCGTGATACTCACCGCGCACGGGACGCTGGAATCGGCCGTCGAGGCCATTCGCGAGGGCATCGACGGCTATGTGCTCAAGCCGGTGGAGCCGGCCGAGCTGCGCCAGGTGGTCCGTGAGGCGATGGAACGGCGACAATCACTCGCCCGTGCGCAGGCCAAGGCGCAGCGCGACATCCTGGAGCATGGCCCCCTGACGGTCGATGTGCGCAAACACCTGGTCACCCGGGGTGGAGCACCTATCGAACTCAGCCCGCAGGAGTTCAGGCTGCTCGTCTACTTAATGGAGAACACTGAGCGCGTGGTCCCGCCGGAAGAGCTGGTGCAGGTCGTGCGGGATTACCGCCCCGACAGCATGTACGAGGCGCGCGAGATCATCAAATGGTATATCCACGAGCTGCGCCGCAAAGTGGAGCCCGACCCCGGTCAGCCGCGCCTCATTATCAACGTGCGGGGTGTGGGGTACAGGCTCGGCTAGGGCCCGCAGCGGCGCCCTCGCCCTTCGTAGTGGCGGCTCCAGTCGCTCGTTCCTGGTTCGGAGATGGCGCCAAGCGGCAACGTACCCTCTGCCTCATGCAAGATGCAAACGACCAAGGTTGTCACTACGAAGGGACCCTGGCGCACACACGTGAGGGGCCTTGCCGGCAACTCCCTATCCGTTCTCGCCCGTCTTGGCCAGATCCTCTTCCGCCCGCGGCGCGCCCTTGCGCCCGGCAAACACGGCCGCCACCAGCAGTGCCCAGGCGATGATGCCCAACACAACACTGATCACGCTGCGAATGCCCATCAGCAGGTTGGGATTAGCAAAGCTCCCCTGCTCGAGTATCATGAACATCCACACGAGAGAGGCCCCCTCGATGCCCGCCCGCACAAAGAACAGGGCCAGGCCCGCTATGGCCAGGAGTGAAACCCGGGGGTGCCGCCGCCAGGTGACTGCGGCCAGGACGATCGCCGCCAACCAGATGAGATAGATGGGCGCCTGCAACAACTGCTGCACGAAAATCGAGCTGGTCATTGCCATCATGGATCTCCTTTGTTCCCCTCATAACCCGCAAATCCATCACGCCCAGTAATATAGCACAATTCGTCCCCTCTGGCTTCAGGCAGGCGTCCAATCTGAGAGCTGGTCATCCGGCCAGGTTGCCCCTGCTCATGACGTCTGCGGACGTCATCCGCAGTTTACATGGCCTGCGGGCCATTGCCCACTCCGTTGGTGCCGGCCAACTCAATCCCATCCCAACCCAACCCACTGCCGCCGTTCGGGGCTTCCTCTTTGTGCTATAATAAAGCGCAAGTAACGGTTGACGCACGCGGCGGCAATGCACTCGCGGCGCTCGATTGCACCGGCATCGCCCTGCCTGGCTGGAGGCGCAAACATGGAAACCATGGAAGAGATCAGGACCAATACGCGCGTGGATTGCTCGGATGGGGCCTGCGGGCACTCGATTTATCTGATTATGAACCCCCTTACCGACCAACTGACCCATGTGGTCGTCCAGACGGGCGGCCTTTTCCCGGAGGACCGCCTGGTGCCGCTGAGTGAGGTTGTGAGCGCGACCGCGGAAGCGATAAAACTGCGCTGCACCAAGGCGCAACTGAACAAGATGCCGCACTTTCGCTATGTGGAATACACCCGCATGGAGATACCCCACATGCATTCCATGCCGCTCGTGGGCTGGCCCTATGTGACGGCTATGGAGGACGAAACATACGCCGTCGAGCAGATGAATGTGCCGCCCAACGAGCTGGCCGTGCGCCGCGGGATGCGGGTGGAGGCCAAAGACGGCGCCGTGGGGCGCGTGGACGAGTTCCTGGTGGACCCCAAGAGCGGGCACATCACCCACCTGGTGTTGCGCGAAGGGCACCTGTGGGGACAGAAGGATATTTGCATTCCGGTAACGGCCATCGGTGAGATGGATGAGGACGTGGTGCATATCAAGCTGAGCAGGCAGGAAATCGAAGCCCTGCCACACATCCGCATCCGCCGGCGGACGGGCTGAGCTGAAAGGAAAGCATGGCAGAAAAGATCCTACCGCATATCGCGACGCTCACTCTGAACCCGACGGTGGATGTGAGCTATGTGATTCCAACCCTCATCGCCGACCAGAAGGTGCACGCCACCCAGAGCCGCTTCGACCCCGGCGGCAACGGGGTCAATGTGGCGCGGGGGCTGCGGGCGCTGTCGGTGCATGCCCACGCCTGCGTGATCACAGCAGGCGAAATCGGCGCCCTGCTGAAGCGCCTGCTGGGCCGGCATGTGGACGAGCTGTGCCCCGTAGAGGTGGATGGGGAGACCCGCATCAACTGCACCCTGCTCCAGGAGCAGCCGCGCAGCCAGTTCGAGGTCGATGGGATCGGCCCCCGCGTCTCGGCCGAGGCGCTGGAGCAGATCTCAGAAGCGTTTCTCGGCCTGAGCGAGGGCGGCATCGGGGTGCTGACCGGCTCCATTCCGCCGGGGGTGCCGCACGATATCTACGCCCAGCTGGCGCACCGCCTGCGCGAGCGGCATGGCCGCGCCGTGGTGGATGCCCAGAGCAGCCTGCTGAAAGCAGCCCTGGCGGCGCGGCCTTTCCTCATCAAGCCCAATCGTTACGAGCTGGAGCAACTGTGCGGCCGTAAACTGCCCAGCATCGAGGATGTGGCGCGGGAAGCCCAGGCGCTGCAGCGAGGGGGGGTGGAGCACGTCTGCGTCTCGCTGGGGGGCGAGGGGGCGCTGCTGGCAGATGCAACAGGAACCTATTACGCCCGGGCGCCCAAGGTGAAGGTGGTCTCGACGGTAGGCGCCGGCGACTCCATGGTCGCCGGCCTGGTGTGCGCCCTGGCGCAGGGAGAGGAGGCTGCGCAGGTGCTGCGCCTGGCCGTCGCCTGCGGGAGCGCGACGGCCGCCCGACCTGGCACCGAGATCTTCACCCGGCCGCAGGCGCTGGCGCTGGTGGATAGGATCCAGGTAGACAGGTTGGCGTAAATGGATGAGGGGTACGACATAAGGACCTCCGTCTCGGCGCACGGGCTCCCCGCCTATGCGCCGAGCATCTTTGAGTCCGGTCAGGTGCGGGTAGGTTCGCCCCTGCCCTTGGGTGCGCACCAACAGGGGGATGGGGTCAATTTCGCCCTGTTCAGCCGCCACGCCACACGGGTCTGGTTGGAGCTTTACGATCGGGCCACGGACGGCTCGCCATCACAGGTCATCGAGCTGGCATCCCCGCGGCACCGGACGGGGGATGTGTGGCACGTGTGGGTCCAGGGCCTTGGCGCCGGTCAGCTCTACGCCTACCGGGTGGAGGGGCCTTACGAGCCCACACAGGGGCATCGTTTCAACGCCCACAAGCTGGTGCTGGACCCCTACGCCCGGGCCATCACCGGCCTGGAAAACTGGGATTTCCAGCCGGCCCTGGGGTACGATGCGTCTGCGCCGGAGCAGGACCTTTCCTGCTCAACAGCGGATGATGCGGCCGCCATGCCCAAGTGCATCGTCACCCACCGGCATTTTGATTGGCAGGGAGATCAGCCGCCCCGCCATCCCTGGCCCGCTACCGTGATCTATGAGACCCATGTGCGGGGCCTCACCATACACCCCAGCGCCGGCGCGGCGCACCCCGGCACCTATCGTGGCCTGATCGAAGTGATCCCTTACCTGCAGGCGCTGGGCGTCACGGCGGTTGAGTTGCTGCCTGTGCAAGAGTTCAACGAGCACGAGCTGCTGCGGCTCAACCCACGCACGGGTGAGCGCCTGCGCAATTACTGGGGCTACAATCCGGTGGCCTTTCTCGCGCCCAAAGCCTCTTACAGCAGTGCCGGCGGCCTGGGCCAGCAGACGCTGGAGTTCAGGGAAATGGTCATGGCCTGCCATCGGGGCGGGATCGAAGTAATCCTCGATGTGGTCTTTAACCACACTGCGGAGGGCAACCAATTGGGGCCGACCCTCTCTCTGCGGGGCATCGAAAACAGCATCTACTACCTGCTGCAGGAAGATAGGCGCTATTACCAGGACGATTCCGGCGCTGGTAACACCATCAACGCCAACCATCCGGTGGTACGCGATATGATACTGGACGCCCTGCGGCACTGGGTGGTCGAGATGCATGTGGACGGCTTTCGCTTCGACCTGGCTTCGGTGTTGAGCCGCGATGAGCAGGGCAGACTGCTGGCCGATCCGCCGCTCCTTGAGCGCATCGCCGAGGACCCCGTCTTGCGCGATGTCAAGCTCATTGCGGAGGCTTGGGACGCAGCCGGGGCCTATCAGGTGGGCAGTTTTTCGGAGCGACGCTGGGCCGAGTGGAACGGCCGCTTCCGGGATGAGGTGCGCCGTTTCTGGCGCGGTGACGAGGGCATGCTGGGGTTCTTGGCTAGCCGTCTGTGCGGCAGCGCCGATCTCTACCAGCGGTCGGGCAAGGGGCCCGAGAGCAGCATCAACTTTGTCACCTGCCACGACGGGTTGACCCTGAACGATCTGGTCTGCTATGAGCACAAATGCAACGAGGCCAATGGTGAGGCCAACCGCGACGGCCCAGGCGAGGACTATGCGGCGAACTATGGCGTGGAAGGCGAGACCACAGACCCCGCCATCGAGGCAGTGCGCAATCGGCAGGTTAAGAACCTGCTGCTGACTCTGCTGGTCTCGCGCGGGGTGCCCATGCTCTTGGGCGGCGATGAGTTCCGCCGCACTCAGCGCGGCAACAGCAACGCCTATTGCCAGGATAATGAGATCAGCTGGTATGATTGGGCCTATCTGGAGCGCTATCGGGATATCCACCGCTTCACCCGAGAGATGATCGCCTTTCGCCGCGCGCACCCCATCCTGAGCCGGGAGGCCTTTTATACCGACGCGGATATTCAGTGGTTCAGCCCGGAGGGCAACCAGCCCAACTGGCTCGACGCCCGGGAAAAGCGCCTGGCCTGCCTCATCCTGGGGCGCGAAGAGGCGGACCTTTACCTCATGTTCAATGCAGCGCCCGAAGCGGCCCTGTTCCGCCTGCCCCCCGCGCCCCGCGCCCGCTGCTGGCGCCTGGCTGTCGACACCTTCCTGCCCACACCCAATGACATTGCGGAGAGCGGCCGGGAGGCAGCCCTCAGCAACCAGGTTGAGTACCGGGTGGAAGGGCGCTCGAGCGTGATCCTGCTCAGCCGATGTGATTTAGCCTCTGGCCAAGCAAAAGGGTAGAGGAGGCGCCCATCGGCGCCATCACCAACGGCGCTCACCCGCCGGGTATCGCATCCGACAGGGTACAATGGACACTGGCAGCCTGAAGATAACCCGTTGGCATGGATGTCGCTCGTGCTGCTCCAGACGATTCGATTGGAGGTGGGGCCTATGGCTGAGCAACCGGGTGGGCCGGCCGTGCACGAGAGGGAGGTCGCCGAAGAGCGGCGAGAATACCCCCTGCCGCCGGAGCAGCAGGTCAGCGCCCTGGCCATTGCCAGCCTGGCTACGGGCATCGCTGCCTGGTTCATCTTTCCCTTTATCGGCGCCATCACGGCCGTGGTCACCGGCGCCCTGGCCGGGGCGGAAATCCGCCAGGCCAATGGTCGGCTGACCGGCGCGCCGATGGCTACGGCCGGCATTGTATTGGGGGGCGTCCAGCTCGGGCTGATCATCCTGGGTGTCATCCTCGTCGCCATCTTTGCCAGCGCATTCGGCCCCGGCTTTTCGACGTTCATATTGCCCCACTGATAGGTGGCACACCCCGAGCGCCGGCTGGCAGCCGGCCGTCTTTGCCCACCATGAGCGCTGACATGATCTCGCGGCGCCAGTGAAACCCGCCATGCCAACCAGGAACGGCCGGCTGGCAGCCGGCGCTCCGGACTGTGGTGATACACAAGGCTCAAAGGCGAGCGCTACTCCAGTGGCACAGATATCGCTTGGCCCCGAGCAACGGGGACTGTTGCGATTGCCGGTGAGCCGGCAGCAAGGTCCAGCATAGCTCGCAATGGCACAGGGAGGGCTGAGCATGGCCGAGGGACAGAGGCCTTCTGAACGGCCGGGGGAAATGCTCAAGGAGGAAGAAACACCCGAGGAACAGGCCGAGCAAGTCGTCGAGGAAGAAGAGGAGGAACTGGAGCAAGAGCGGGTGATGCCGGCCGACCAACCGCCCGAATTGGGACCACCGCCGACAGGGGAGAGGGCCGATGGCTGGTGGAAGGTGTTGGCGGTGGGCGGCGCCCTGTACCTGCTGGGGATCGGCATCCTGCTCCTGACGGGGAACTCAAACCTCTTCCCCACCGTGATCCTCCTGGGCAGCTTTCTGGTGCCAGCCGCCTATGTCGCCTTTTTCTACGAACGGCGGCGCTGGAGTCGCCTGACCTGGCCGACTGTCGGCCTGACCTTTTTCTATGGCGGCGTGTTGGGTGTTTTCGCTGCCTCACTGCTGGAGCCGCTGTTCATCCGCCAGCTGGATTTCTTCACCGCCTTTTTGGTGGGGCTGATTGAAGAGGCGGCCAAGATCATCGGCGTGCTCGTGATCGCCCGTCACTGGCGCCACGACTCGGAAGTGGATGGCCTGATCCTGGGCGCCGCGGCGGGCATGGGCTTTGCCGCCCTGGAAACCAGCGGCTACGGCTTTACCGTCTTTATGCAGAGCGGCGGCAGCCTGACGAGCACCTTCGCCGTTCTGGTCGCGCGCTCCATCCTGGCGCCCCTGGGCCACGGCACCTGGACGGCCATCCTGGCCGCCGTGCTGTTCCGTGAGGGCCATGTAACCCACTTTCATATCGACGGCAAGGTGATTGGCGCCTATCTCCTCGTCTCGGGCCTGCACGGCCTGTGGGATGGTATCCCCTCCCTTTTTTCTCTTTTCCTGCCCATTACAACGGCCATTGTCGCGGCGCAACTCGCGGTGGGCGGCGCGAGCCTCTATATTCTCTCAGTGTGCTGGCGCGATGCCAAGGCCCGGCAGCTGCAGCGAGAGTTGGAGCAGGCGGCGCAAGCGGAGGCGCGGGACCAGGAACGCTGAAATGGCCGCGGCAGGCTTCAGGCCCTCCTTTAGAGCAGGTTCAGAAACACGGGAGAGCCTGCTCTTTTCGGCGTCCCGGCCGCCGGCTAACGGGAGTCGCTCCGCACCACGGTTCAGTCGAGCACGAGGCCCCTGAGGACCGGCCAGTGCAGCGCCAGGCTGTTCTGTGGCCTGTAACCGGCGCGCTGGCTCGCTCTGAGTCCTTCATCACAGCATATGCGGCAGGCCGACGGTCCGTGAGCTATTTGTGCATCCGCCGGGCCCTGCATGAGCTGCCGTGAAGCATCTCGCCGCCAGAGCGACTCTAACCGGTAGTTATCCTGTCTGTATTGGCGATCTGCCCCTATTATCGCACAAATGAGAGGTAGTGCAGGCAGGAATCGGTTGGAGCCTGCGCCGGATAGAGTTGGAAGTTGGTTGGCCTGGCGGCAGGGCCTTGATATGCACCACTGCCCGGCCCTGTCCCTCCCTGCTTACGGGGAGCGCCAACTGAACATAGCGCACTGGGCCCATTCCGTCAACTGGCTGTACATGGCTGGGTGCAGTTCAGATGTGGAGCAACCACCGGGCAATAGCGCCCACAGCAGACTCGCCCGGGGTTCCCTCGCTCTGATCCTCTCCCGCTGCAGGGGAGCGGGTCAGGGCGAGGGAACCCCGGGCGACCTCATGCGAGCAGGCAGCCGATGCTACCGGCGGCTCCTGTCTATGATGCGGGCGTGACCGTAGCCGGCTGAGTTAAAGTCGGCGCAGGCGTGCCCGGCTCCGTTGAAGCAGGCGCAGAGGTAGCCGGCTGAGTGGCTGCCGGCGTGACGATCTGCAGCGCCGCCGGCGTTGCCGACTCTGTCGGTGTTGGCGTCGGCGGGAAGGGCGGCTGATTCAGCAGGTCCTGCACGCTCTGCACCGTCGAGGCGGATACCAACTGGATCGGCGCCTGCCCCTGCACCTGGACATAGTAATCGGTCTGCGGCGGGGTAATGTCGCCGATCTCGAGCGCGTGATCGCTGCCGTCGGTCAGGCGCAGTGTGACCGATAGCGCCGGCTGGGCCAGGCCATAGTCGGCCAGGGACCCCGTGGTATCGGTGAGCGTACGGCTGGCCTGCAGCGGCGCCAGGGAATCCAGGACGGCTGTGACCCGGTCCTGGTCGGCGGGGCCGGCCTGCGGTGTCTCCAGCTGCCAGGCGCCATTGGCCGGGCGGGTCAGGCGCACCTGCTTACCGCCCCCCTGGATCGTGATCCCCACGACCTGCTCGGCCGCGTAACTCCACACGGGCGCCGGCGTAGGCGTCGTGCTGGCAGACGAGGCTGGCTGGCGCAGCTCGGTCCAGTAGACATAGCCGCCGAGGACGACCAGGACGGCCAGCAAGATGAGTGTTGTGCGCGGTTTCATCGGCGCCTCCACCAAACCCAAACGCCGGCCAGCACGACGACCGCCGGCAGGAAGAGCATGCTCGTGTACATCACCACACGCACCTGCCCGGGCGTCATCATAATCGTACGGTCAACGGGCGGGGTGGAACGGATCGAGATGAGCGACTCATCCGACGTCAGCCAGTCCACCGAGTTCAGGAAGAGGTCCGGGTTGCCCGAAGCGCCGTTCGCCGTGGTCAGCATATCGTTGGCGACGAAATCGGCGTCTCCAAAGAGCACCAGGCGCGCAGTCTTGGTCTGGTTGGGGTCAGTTTGATCGGGCACATCCAGCGTGGCCGCCACGGCCAGGTCCAGTGGGCCCCGAGTATCCTTGCCGGCATCGTACTGGACCTGGTTATTCGTCCGATCCGTTTCGCCCCAGCTCTGGGCGCTCGACTGCACGAGGGGGCTGACCTGCACACCTGTCGGCGGAGACTGGGGCTCCTCGATGGAGCTAGCCAGTGGGAAAAAAGTGCTCAGGCCATTCAGGTCCTTGGTGATATCGTGATAGGGGTAGCGGCTGACCAAGGGCGTGCCCACATCGCCATAGAGGGCATTCGTGGGGTCGACAATGATATCCTGCCGCACCTTCAGGCCCCAGCGCTGCAGCAATTCGTTCATATTGACATGCGATTGGGGGTCGGCCAGCACCATCAGGCTGCCACCGCGGGTCACATAGTCATTGATCGCCTGGTACTCCTTCGCCGTCGGCGTGATCATCGGAGAAGCGATGATCAGCGCAGCCGCATCGGAGGGGATCGTCTGCGTGATGGCGAGGTTCAGCATATCGACCTTGTAATTGTCGTTCTGCAGCGCAGTGCCGATCTGCTGATAGTTGGCACCCCCGCTATCCTGCGGGTCGCGCTCCTGATGGCCGGTGAGAAAATAGACTGTCTTGGTCTGGCCCTGCGTGACCTTGAGGATAGCGCCGGTGAAGGATTTCTCATCGGCGCCCAAAGTGCTCTGCTGGCGATTGCCCGATTGGAAGATGACCGTGCCGTCGGTCGTTACATGGTACTGCCGGGCCTCCGCCGGCTTTTGCTCAGGGTCCACGATCTGGACGTGTAGCTTGTTGGTGTGTTGGCTGTACTCCTTGAGCAGGTCCTCCACCTGCTGGGTGGAGGCATAGTTAGGGGTCATAAAGGCCGTCACGGTCAACGGGTCCTTGAGGCCAGCCAATATCTGCACCGTCTGTTTGGAGAGGGTGAACTGCTTCTCAGCTGTGAGGTCCAGGCGCCGGAAGTGCCGGTCTGCCAGGAAGTTCAGCAGCACCAGGATACCGATCACGGCGATCGTGACGAGGGTCGCGTTGCCGCCCTGACGCGCGGTGCGGCCGGTCAGCGCCTGCCAGGCGCGGCCCGGGTTCAGGGCCACTGCGCCTGCAAGCGCGAGCGCGCCGACCGCCAGGGCAATCTCCGCTACCAGGCCGAACTGCCCCTGCACGAGGGCCCAACAGAGGCTCAGGATGACCAGGATGCCGCCGCCCAGCGAAAGGAACGGCGCGAATCGTTTGATGCGCACGGTCATGACTTCCACCTCCGTGCCTCGAGGATACGGGTGGCGACAAAGAGCGCCGCCACGATTACACTCAGAAAAAACACCACGTCCTTCGTGTCAATAACCCCGCTGGGAAAGGCATCAAAGTGGGAGGCCATCGACAGATAGGCAAAAAAGCTGCCCACCGGCCCCGAGACAACACCCTGCACTGCATCGGTCACCCAGAGCAGCATAGTGAGCCCAAAGCCAATCAGGGCCGCGATGATCTGGTTTGAGGTGAGCGCGGAAGCGAGCACGCCCAAAGACAGGGCAGCGCCGCCGGCCAGCAAGAGCCCCAGATAGCCGGTCAAGATGGGGCCCGGGTCCGGGTTGCCATAGAGCCGGAGCAGGAGCGGGTAAACCAGGGTGAGCACGAGCATCAGCGCCCAGAGCACGAGGGCGGCGATGAACTTGCCCACGACGACCTCGCCGTCGCGCACGGGCGAGGTGAGCAAGAGCTCGATGGTGCCCGATTTGCGCTCTTCGGCCAACAGGCGCATGGTCAGCGCCGGGCCGATGACGAGCAGGAAGGTGGTCACGTTGTAGAAAAGGTAGCTCAGAGTCGCCTGACGGGAGTAGTAGAGGATCATCCCGAAGAAATAGCCGGCGATGACCAGAAAGACCGCCGTCACCGCATAGGCCACCGGCGACGTAAAGTAACTCGCCAGCTCGCGCCTGGCGATCAGCCATGTGTTTCGCATCTCAGTCTCCCTCAGACACGGCCGCTTGCTCATCCGTCGTCAGCGTGAGGAAGATCTCTTCCAGGCTCATGCTGACCGGGCGCAGCTCCAGCAGCCCCCACCCCTCGCCCACGACGAGTTCGGCGATACGCGGCCGCGGGTCGGCATTCTCTGCGGCATCGACCTCGTAGCAGCCGTGTTCCTTTTCGGTCACGCCGACCACACCCGCGATCCCTCGCAGTTTTTTCTTCGCGCCGTTAGCGGGATGGGCGACCTGAACAAAGAACTGGCTGCCGCCGCGCAGGCGGGTCGTCAACCGTTCCGGCGTATCCTCGGCAATGATGCGGCCTTTGTTGATGATCATCACACGCTCGCACACC
This sequence comes from Anaerolineae bacterium, assembly GCA_034436375.1. Lineage (GTDB taxonomy): Bacteria > Chloroflexota > Anaerolineae > SpSt-313 > SpSt-313 > DAOTVS01. The sequence goes on from DAOTVS010000030.1 coordinate 14,990, forward strand.
TGGCTCGCCTCGGGCAGAATGTGGGTGCTCAGGATGATGGTATGGTCGCCGCCCAGGCCCTTGATCAGGTTGCGCACCTCGATGATCTGCCGCGGGTCGAGGCCCACGGTCGGCTCATCGAGGATGAGGACTTGAGGGTCGTGCACCAGCGCCTGGGCCAGGCCCACACGCTGCTTGTAGCCCTTGGAGAGACGGCCAATCAGCATATCGCGCCGGTCGCCCAGGCCACACGCCTCGATGGCGCGCTCCGTGGCCTGGGCAGCCTTGCCCACGCCCCGCAGCGCCGCCATATACTGCAGATAGGCGCGCACGCTCATCTCAGGGTAAAGGGGCACTGTCTCGGGGAGATAACCGATCCGGCGCCGCACCTCCATAGAGTCGGCGGTCACATCATAGCCGGCGACGCGGGCTTTGCCGCTGCTGGGGGGCAGGTAGCCGGTCAGGATGCGCATGGTCGTGGTTTTGCCGGCCGAGTTGGGGCCCAGAAAGCCCAAAATCTCGCCTTTGCGCACATTAAAGCTCACATCCTGAATGGCGGCTGTGCTCCCATAGTACCGGGTCAAGCCTTCCACCTGGATCATGAATCGCCTCCATAGAACGGACGGAGGCACTCCGCGCCCACAAGCTCCAGCGCAGTTGTCTCCGAGTCTGGCACACCCCGAAGGGCGTGCAAACTGTTCAGGAGCACCGGGTGTTCCTGAACAGCAAGCTTCTGGGGACGGCATTCTAGTCTTATGGCAAGAAGTAGTCAAAAGCGCCTATCTGGCTGTTGTAGGGGAGGGGATAGGAGAAGGTTGAGGATTTGCCCGGTAAAACAGTGCGTGGCGGCCTTGAGCATCGGTTCGCAGTGGGGGAGACCCCTCTCCCCCACTACAAGCCTGGCTCGCAGTCGTACACCGCCTGCTCACGCAGGCATAACACGAGCGCAATGAGGAATCTAGCCCTTGAGGCCGGTCAGCGAGATGCCCTCGATAAAGGTGCGCTGGGTGAAGAAAAAGCCAATCAGGATCGGCAGGGTCGCGATGGCGCTGACGGCCATCAGGTAGGGGTAGGCCAGCTGGGTGGCGCCCACCTGCTGCATCGTCTGGCGCAGGTTTTCGATGCCCAGGGCGATGGGGTAGAGCTTTTGCGAGTTGAGGTACACCAGCGGGCCCATATAGTCGTTCCAGGCCCCCATGAACGTAAAGAGGGCTACCACCGTCAACGCCGGCTTGGCCAGGGGGGCGATGATGTTGAAGAGGATGCCAAACTCGCTCGCGCCATCGATGCGCGCCGCATCCGAAAGCTCCTGGGGGATGGTAAGGAAGAACTGGCGCAGCATGAAGATAAAGTAGGGGTTGCCAAAGTAGGAGGGCACCACCAGCGGCAGGTACGATGGGATCCAGCCGATATTCTTGAAGGTGATGAAGAGCGACACCATGGTCACCGCAAAGGGCACCATCATGGTCGCCATACAGAGGGCAAACAGCGCATCGCGCCCCGGCCAGCGCAGCCGGCCAAAGCCATAGGCCACCACCGTCGAAGACAGGACGGTGCCGATGGTCACCGGGATAGCATAGCGCACCACCGTATTGACCAGGTAGAGGTTAAAGTTGTAGGTGCTCCAGGCGTTAGGGTAATTTTCCCAATGGGCCGGGATGGGGACCCAGACCGGCGGCACGGTGAAAACCTGGGCGTTGTCCTTCAGCGCCGAAGTGATCATCCAGTAGAACGGCAGCATGAAACTGACGGTCAACACGATCAGCAACAGATACTTGGTCACATTGGCTGCCACGCCCGCCGCCGGCATTCGCCGGGCCCGCGCCTGCACGCGGCCAGCAGAGACCTCACGCACTGCCATGGGATGCTCCTTCCTTGCCTATTCCCCGCCGTAATAGACCCAACGGCCCGAGGAGCGGAAGAGGATCACGGTAAAAACCACAATAATCACGAACAGGATCCACGCCAGGGCCGCGGCCTTGCCCATGCGCAGGTAGGAAAAGGCATTGCGCCAGAGAAACACCGCGTAGAGCTCGGTGGCATTGTTGGGGCCGCCATTGGTGAGCAGCCGCGGCAGGGTAAAGTTCTGGAAACCGCTGATAAAGCCCATGACCAGGTTGAAGAGGATCACCGGCGTACACATGGGAACGGTAATATGCCAGAACCGGTGCCAGGCGCTGGCGCCATCGACCGTCGCCGCCTCGTAGAGCGAGCGCGGCACATCCTGCAGGGTGGCCAGGAAGATCACCATGGCGTTGCCCTGCGCCCACATGTGGATCATGATCAGGCTGGGCTTGGCCAGCGTCGGGTTCGAGAGGAAGGGGATGGCAGGTAGGCCAAAGCCGCGCAGTGTGGCATCGATCGCCCCCCACTGCACATTGAGCAGGAACTGCCAGACCATAGCCACCACCACGGCGGGGACAATCGCCGGGAAAAAGAAGGCCGCCCGAAAGAAAGATCGGCCCACCATCTTGGTGTTGAGCAGGGTCGCCAGCAGAAATGCCGAGATCACGCCGAGTGGTGCGCTCAAACCGACATAGTAAAGGGTGTTGTACATCACGGTGCCGAAGACGGGATCATCGCTCAGGATCTGCCGATAATTCTCCAGCCCAATGATAACGGGCGGCCGCAACAGGTCATAGCGCGTAAAACTGTAGTACAGGGAAGAGAGGACCGGGTAGGCCGTCCACAGCAGAAATCCAACCAGCCAGGGCGAGACGAAAAGCAGGCCAAGCAGCAGCCGACGCTGCTGCGAGCTACCCCAGGCACGTCGCTTCGCGATTGCCACCGCCATGTTCTACCCCCAGTCATGCGACGCAAGGAGGTGGAAAAACCGCAGATGAACGCAGATAGGAAACACCAACCAGGGCGAGCATCCTTGCGAAGGCTCGGAACCTTCGCAAGGATGGCCGTATTCATCTGCGGTTCCCACTTTTCCACCCGCATTTCCTATCTGCGTTTATCTGCGTTCATCTGCGGTTCCATATCGTCCTATGCACAGCTCAGCTAGCGAATCCTGCCTGCTTGAACTCATCTTCACAGCGCTTCTGGAACTCTGCTGCCGCTTCCGCAGGCTTCATCTCGTCGCGGTAGACCTTCTCGCGCAGCTCCTGGTACTGCGTTGACACAAAGGCCGTGATGGGGCAGCGCGCCGGCGACGACCATTCCGTAGCCTCATTCATAGACTTGAAGTAAAAGTCCAGGCCCGGATACACCGAGGGATCCACGGTCTTGAGGTAGGTCGTGAGGCCCGGCAGCCAGCCATTGTGCGTAAAGATGACATCGCACGCTGCTTTGGTGTTCAGGAACTCGGCGACCTTGAACATCTCTTCCTTGTTCTTCGACTCTTTGAAAATGATCACATAATGACCGCCGGTGCCCTGGACCTTTACACCTTTGCGGCTATCGGGCACGGGGGCCCAGGTGGCCGCGTTGAGCTTGCCAACCTCCGGCTTGTCGTTCATCGTCTCGCCGGGATGCCAGTAGCCCTCGATGATCATAGCCTGCATTTCGGTGTTGTAAGAGCCGCCCCAGGTGCCCTGGCCCTCTACCTGGCGCATACCGGCCATCTTGTCGGGGCCGACGATCTTGTAGAATTGCCCCATGATGTCAAAGGCTTCGGCCATCTTGTCGTTGTTAAGGTCGAACTTGCCCGTGTCGACGTCGAACCACTTCCAGCCCCAGGAGACGGGTGGGAAAAAGCCATCCTGGATGCCGATCTGGCCGCCCATCGCGTCATAGGGGTCGAGGCCAATCTGTTGCAGGTTGCCGGCGCTGTCGAACTTGGTCAGGGCCTTGTGCCATTCCAGGCACTCCGACCAGGTTTGAGGCGGATTCTTGGGGTCGAGCCCGGCGGCCTCGACCAACTTGGTGTTGTAGTTGAGGCCGTAACGGAGAAAGCCCTCGTTTGCGGGGACGCCGTACATGGTACCCTTGTAAAAGGCGTCGTTCCAGGTGCCCTCGAGGTAGTTTTCCTTCTTGATGATGGCGCTGTTCTTCACCCACTCATCAATGGGCCAGAGCACGTCACGCGCCATATAGTCGAGGTACTGGACGTTCGAGGCGCCATCGGGCGGAGTGCCGGCGGCCACGGCTGTTGTGACGGCATCGCCGGCCGAGCCTTTGACCTCGACCGTGTTCCCGCCGACGGCTTGTTTGTACTCGTCGGTTTTCTCCATCTCGGGCCAAAAGCCGGCATAGTTGCCCCAGCTGACCCAATACTGGATGGTCTTGCCGCCGGATGAGGCAGGGGCCGTGTTGGCGGCGGGCACGGCGGTGGCCTGCGGCGCTTCCGTCGCTGCCGCGGGCGCCTGGGTGGGGGCCGCCTGCGGTGCGCAGGCAGCGAGGACAGTTCCGGCTGCCACAGAGGCAGCAGTAGACAGGAAAATACGTCGGCTGATCTTCGTGGTGCCAGTCATCCCTTTCCTCCTTTGGTGGAAGACCCTGGCTCTCTATTGCCAGAACACGCTCTCAGAGACACTTGCCTGTAACAGGCGTTCGTATTATGATTATAGCATGGTCGGGCCACAAAATTCGCCAAGTTCAGGACAGGAACAAGACCAGAACAGGACAATGCATGTCTGCCAATGATCGCCTGCCTTCCCTGCTCCGCTCTGCCCTAAAGCATCTCTACGACCCGACGATCCTTGCCGATAGCCCCTTGGTCCCCCTGCTTGCTCTTGCCGGGTCACTGGACCCTGCTTCCGATCTGAGACAGACGCTCACACGGGCCATCCGCGCGTTGCAGCCGGAGGCCGATGTACCGGCCGACGCCCAGGTCTGGCGCCTGTATGAAATCCTGCTCTACCGCTATGTGGAGCGCTCAAGCCAGTTGGAGGTGGCCGACCAGCTTGGCGTGAGCATCCGCCACCTGGGGCGCCTGGAAAGCCAGGCTATCCAGGTGCTGGCCGACCGCCTCCGGCAGCAGATGGGCGAATCGGCGCTCGAGGAAGCGGCGCCGAGCGTCGGGGATACGGCCCGAGGGGGCGCTCAAGAGGCGCTGGCCAGCGGGCAGACCTCGCCAATCAGTGACGAACTGCCCTGGCTGGCAGAGGCAGGCCCGAGGACGACAGCCGACCTGGGCCCCGTCCTCTCCTCCGTCATGGAGCTGGTCCAGCCCATGGCCAGGCAACATGGTGTGACCCTGGACCTCTCCCTCTGCCCCGACCTGACCCCACTGGCCGTGCACCCCGTGGCCCTGCGCCAGATTCTGCTCAGCCTGCTGGGCGCAGCGATCCGACAGATGCCAGGCGGCAAAGCGGACTTGCAACGCGCGCTCGTCACCGTAAGGGTCCTGCAGTGGGATGTGGAGGTGCAGGTGCAGGCCCCGCGCAAGGGCCCAGCCGTACAAAGCGATGGGGGCATCGCGGACAGCCTGGAGATGGCCAGGCGGCTGGCCGATGCATGCGGTGGGAGCATGGCCGTGCGCGCTGATGCCGGGGGTTTTGTGGCTACGGTCACACTTCCAGCCATCGAGCAGACGCCGGTGCTGGTCATCGACGACAACGCCAACACATTGCGGCTCCTCCAGCGCTACGCCTCTAACACACGCTACCGGGTGATCCCGGCTGCGTCACTGCAGGAGGGCATGGCCATGGCCCAGGAGTCGCCCCCACGCATCATCGTGCTCGACGTGATGATGCCTGAGATCGATGGCTGGGAAGTGCTCGGGCGTCTGCGTCAGCACCCACTCACCAGCCACATCCCCATTATCATCTGCACGATCCTCGCCGAAGAAGAGCTGGCCCTCTCGCTGGGGGCCAGCGGCTTCCTGCGCAAGCCGGTCAGCCGGGAGGCGTTTCTGGGCGCGCTGGATCTAGCCGGTCCGGAGGGGCCAGAATCGCACTGAGTGCAGAGATCGCATCCAGCAAGTCCTGCAGGTAAAAGCCTCCACCACGCAGCACGCTCAGGTGATTGCTGCCGATGAGCCCTCGAGTTGGGTCCTGAGCGGTGACAGCCACCACCGGGATGCCGCTGATCTGGGGGTCACGGCTCTTCTCGTGCAGGACCTGGTAACCATCCATGCCCGGCATGACCAGGTCCAACAGCATCACGTCGGGCCGGCCAGCGCGCAGCAGCGCCAGGGCGCGCTGGCCGCTGGGCGCACGCAGGACGCGGTAGCCCCGCCCTGCCGAAGCCAGGATACGCCCATAGAGCTGCAGGGCATCCGGCTCGTCGTCGACGACCAGGATGGTCTTGGCCGGGCATTGCAGGCCATCGAGGGCGGCCAGCAGATTCTCACGGCTGACCGGCTTGAGCAGGTACTGCACCAGTCCCAGCTTTTCGGCAACTTCCTTACGCCCAGGCACCCAGCAGCCAATGACCGGCGTGCCGTAGGGCAGGCCGGTGAATGAGCCGGCCTGGGGCGACAGCTGCTGGAAAGCCGGATCGTTGATGAGCAGGGCCTGCGCGGGCAGGCGGCCCAGCTCGGCGATGGCGGCTTCCACGCCCGGCACGGTGACGACCTCGGCCCCTTCATAATAGCGGCGCAGCAATCGGGTCAACGTGTCGCCCGCTTCCAACACCACATAGCGCGCCGCGAGCCGGGGCCGTGGGGCCTTGGATGGTCTCGTGCGCTCCGTGTACTCATGATAAGGGCTGAACCAGCGCGAGGCGGAAGTCCGGGCGGCCGGTTGCGCTTGCTGGATGGGGAGGCTGAAGTAGAAGGTTGTGCCTTTGCCCACCTCCGACTCGTACCACATCTTGCCGCTGTGCAGCTCCACAAAGCGTTTGCTGATCGCCAGCCCCAGGCCGCTGCCGCCGAAACGGCGCCGGAGGCTGCCATCGACCTGGTAAAAGGGCTCGAAAATGCGCCCTCGCGCCTCCGGTGAGATGCCGGGCCCCGTGTCGGCGACGCTGAAGACGAGGTCGCCCCCCTGGACCTGGACCTGCACGCGTGCGCCGCCCTGCTCGGTATACCGCCCGGCGTTGCTCAACAGGTTGAGCACCACCTGGCGGATGCGCACACGGTCGCAGAGGAGCGAGGGTAAATCGGCGGGAATGTCTATCTGGAGATAGAGGCCCTTGGACTCGAAGAGGGGGCGTACGGCCGTCGCAGCAGCCTCGACGATCTCTTGGGCCGATGACCGCTCCCGGTTGAGCGCCATGCGCCCGGCATCGACCTGGCTCAGATCGAGAACGTCATCGACCAGGCTGGCCAGGTGCCGGCTCGAACTCAGGATGACATCGATATCTGCCAGCAGCTTGGGTGGCAGATCGCTCCCATAGACCTGCGGCGCCTTGAGGATCATCTCGCTGAAACCGATAGTCATATTCAGGGGAGTGCGCAGTTCGTGGCTGACGTTGGCCACGAATTCTTCCTTGGCCCGCCGGGCCTCTTCGGCCACTTGGCGCAGGGCCGCCAGCCGCTCCGATTGCCGCGCCAACTCGCGGTTGGCCAGCTCCAGGTCCTGTTGCGTCTCTTTCAGGTCCACCCGCTGGGAGCGCGCTTCTTCCAGTAGCTCACGCGTGCGCTCATAGCTGGCCGACCACCAATGGTAGACCTGCCGGGCATAGCTCAGGGCCGCCCAGGCGAGGCCTTGGGCGGCCCAGATGCCCGCAGTGGCCAGGTAGCGGGACAGGAGATCCGGCAGGCCGAGCAGGTCACCGCCACCCATGACGAGGAGGCTCAAGCCCACAGCCAGCACCAGGCCGTGGCCGGGGCTGAGAAGGATGGCTGCCAGGCCAACTGGGACGGGCAGCAGGCAAGCGGCCAGGGGAAGCGCCAGCCAATGGATGGACACGAGCCCAATCCCCAGGTAGCCCAGGACCATCGCCCAGCGGATTACCTGGCGCTGCAGTGGGCGCAGGGCCAGAATGACCAGGGGGAAGACGGTCAGAAGCGACCCGAAAGCGCTTACGCGCAATGGCCAGCCCAGGGCTTCGGCCGTCAGGGTGATGGCCAGGCCAAGCGCTATGGAAGCGGGTATCACCGCCAGCAAGGCCCGCTGGTGAAGCTCCGCGGAGACGTCGAGGTCGGGCGCCGCAGGATAGTGCGACCGAGACATCGTCTGGGCCCCCTAGCGCAGCCAGGGCGCCTGCCAGCTCTCGACGGTATAGCCATGCAGCTCGATGCGGTTGCCGTCGGGGTCGGCCAGCCAGGCCTGGTAGCTGTGATCGCCGCCGAGCTTGATATCCGTCACCTCGACGCCGGCCTGGCGCAGCGCCTGCACCGTGGCCTCGATGTCATCGACCTCCAGGCAGATGTGGCTGTACGACTGGGCCTGGGCGCGCTCGGCCAGGTTGCCCTGGAAAAGCTCGAGGAAGCTGCGCCCGCCGATATGGATATACAGGCCAGTGCGCCGGCCCTCGGCATTGCGGAAATCGAATGCCGGCTTGAGGCCCAGCTGGTCGCAGTAAAAGTGCACCGAGCGCTCCAGGTCCGAGACGACAAAGCAAGCATGGGCCAAACCCGTGATCATGTGTGCCTCCGTAGGGGATGATAGGCGCAGGCAAGCGATTGAAGGCAGCCCGTCGCCCGATCTCTTTGTGGCAGCCCAAAACGGCGTAACTCGCTGCCCCTCTGTACATCACTCATAGTATAGCACGATCGGAAAGGTTTGGAAATGGCCCCAGCGCTCCCTGTTTTCGAGCCGATCAGGAGTCGCGCAGGGTCCGCACCAGCTCACCTGCTGCCCGGCGCGCTGATCCACCCCGCCAGTCTCCGCCCACGGCACTGCCGGGCATCCTGGAATCGCCGGCGATTGCGTTCACGGGCTCAGAGGCGCGTTTGACAAAGTTGCGCACTGGCGCTATCATTAGCTCATAAGCACATACTTATGGATGGTGGCGCCCAGATGCACATGGAGCAACGCGATCCTTCGCTCTTTTTCGCTGCGCTCGCCGACCCGACACGCCTGCAGTTGCTGCAGATCCTGGCCCGGCAGCCGCAGGAGAGGCCGCTCTGCGTAAACGCGCTGGCCACCCGGCTGGGGGTCAGCCAGCCCGCCGTTTCTCAGCACCTGCGTGTGCTGCGCAGCCTGGGGCTGGTGCAGGCGGTGCGCCGAGGGGCGCGCGTGCACTACTTTCTCGACGGTCCCCGCTTTCTTCAGTGGCGGCGTCTCGCCGAAGAGGCGCTGGACCTGGCCAAGGCGAACGGGTAACCGGCCAACAAGTCTGGCGATCTGGCTGCGCATCGCAGCCATACTCGGAGGTACAATACGCTGTGTTGGCAATCGAAACCAAAGGACTCACCCGTCACTACGGCGCCCTTGTCGCCGTAGACCATCTCGACCTGGCAATCCAGCCGGGCGAGCTCTTCGCCTTCCTGGGGCCCAACGGCGC
>DAOTVS010000031.1:0-3617 GCA_034436375.1 Anaerolineae bacterium
GCCCGATTTCATCCTGCGGGCCATCGACATGCCGCGGGCGGGAGCCATCCCGCTGCTGCAGTTGCTCCTGGGGGTGCAGCTGGCGCGCATCTCCCGGCGCCTCAACCTGCGCTTCGTGGGCAGCGCAGCAGCAGTGCAATTGGTGGGCAGCCCGCTGGTCGCCTTTGGCCTGGCTGCCCTGCTGGGCCTGCACGGGTTAACCCGCAGCGCCAGCATTCTGGAGGCGAGCATGCCGGCGGCCGTCTCGACCCTGGCCCTCTCCATCGAGTTTGGCTCCAACCCGGAAGAGATCGGCGGAGTCGTCTTCCTCTCCACCCTGCTCAGCCCCCTGACCCTGACGTTGGTACTGGCCTTGCTTAGGGCAATCGCATCTTAACTGGCGACGGCTTGGCGGCAGCGCGGAGATGGGGTATCCTTCCAGCAGAAAGGAAGGATACCTGTGGAAAATCGGCCCATAGCGTCCATCCAGCATCACTTCTCGGCGCTGGAGGATCCTCGTATTGACCGTACGAAGCTCCACAAGTTGATGGACATCGTCGTCATTGCCATCTGTGCGGTGATCTGCGGTGCAGACACCTGGGTGGATGTGGAGTCATTTGGCCATGCGAAGTTGGCGTGGTTCAAGACCTTCTTGGGACTGCCCAATGGCATTCCATCGCACGATACGTTCGGTCGCGTTTTTGCCATGCTGGACCCGGACCAGTTCCAGCGATGCTTCCTCGACTGGGTCATGGCCGTCAGCCAAGTCATTCCGGGGCAAGTGATTGCCATCGATGGTAAGACCCTACGACAGTCGCATGACAAGAGGCTGGGCAAGGGAGCGATTGTCATGGTCAGCGCATGGGCGACGGCCAATCGTCTGGTCCTTGGTCAGGCGAAAGTCGACGACAAGTCCAACGAGATCACGGCCATACCGGAACTTCTGCGCCTGCTCGACATCAGCGGCTGCGTCATTACCATCGATGCAATCGGCTGCCAGAAGGAGATCGCGGCAGATATCGTCGAGCAGGACGCTGACTACCTTCTGGCACTGAAGGGAAACCAGGGTCGCATCCATGAAGACGTCGAGTTGCTGTTCGACGATTTGGAAGCGAGCCAATTCACAGCCTACGCGTACGACTATGCCCAGACCATCAACAAAGACCATGGTCGGATCGAGACGCGTGAGTGTTGGACCATTGCTGACCCCGAGGTGCTACGTCATCTGCGGGATGCGCAACAGTGGGACAAACTCACCGCCGTCGTGAAGGTGCGTGCCGAGCGTCGTACCGATTCCGAGACCACGGTCGAGGATCGCTACTTCCTTTCCAGTCTGCCAGGCAACGCCCAAAACACCCTGGCTGCGGTACGATCCCACTGGGGCGTCGAAAACGGCCTGCATTGGGTCCTGGACATCGCGTTCCGCGAAGATGACTGCCGTATTCGTAGGGATCACGGCGATCAGAACTTCGCGATCCTGCGGCATATCGCCATCAACCTGCTCAAACAGGAGAAGACGCTCAGGATAGGGATCAAAGCCAAGCGCCTCAGAGCCGGATGGGATGAACAATACCTCCTCAGGGTCCTCTCTGGCCTCTTCTCTTAAGATGCGATTGCCCTACGCACCCGGGTGTATCCCAGAATCGTCGGTGTATTTCAGGGCCGGGTTTTACACACGAGTTGCCATACCTTGTTAAACCGTCCGCTGTGATACTCGGCCAACAGCGCCAGCATGCCGTTTGCGTTGTCTCTGCGCCAGCCGCGTCCTGGACGGCGCAGGCGTGACTGGACCACATGGCTGGCCTCACTCTCGACTGTGCCGCTGCCGATAGGATATCCGGCGTCACGGAACAGATCGTAGCGCATGCGGTCGATGTTCTCCTCGAAGTAGCCCCTGGGATTGGCCTGATCCTCTGGCCAGTCATAGCGTTCAAGGTGGAGCTCGCTCAGCGCTTGTAGTACATCCTCGACGTCCCCGGACCATAGCTCATCCACGCGCGCTTGCGCCCACTGCGTGCCCGCTGTGCTGCCCTCGCCCCAGATAACCTTGGCTACGTCGTATACATGGCCGACCGCATGCGGCCAATCCAGGATCTGCTGTGCTTCCGGCCAGTTCGTCCCCGTTACGCGAGCAATCCAGGGAGCGCCGTCGTTGACCGATGTGAGCGTCTCCACCGTGTCCAGGCCCCGGCGCAACCCTTCAGCATACTGGTAGCGGCCGAACTGATCCGCATCCCATACGCCGGCCACGTAGCTATGCTCATCCAGCTTGACCCGAGGGTCGAAGTCACGCCGCCCAGGCCGTTCCCCGGGACGCGTGCCCTTGGGCGAAAGCACTTGCACACGCGAGATGGTCGCTATCTTGGCCTCTTTCCAGCCCTCATCGCGCAGGCGAATCATCACACCGTCACTCGAGATGTTCGCTTGCTCTGCAATCGGGCTGTCCTGGGCAACTCGCGGCTGGCTCGGATCCTCGCCACGTTGCACAGGCCGTCCAGCCTGCTCCGCTTCCCGGGCCTTCTCTGCGCTGAGCACCTGCCCGGCCGCAGTGGCAGCCCGCCACACAGTCATCCTTGATATCGGCAGACCGACTGTCTCTTCATAATCCGCCGCGGCCTCGGCGAAGGACAGCGCCCGCATCGCCACGCGAGTGGCCACGCGTGCCGCCCCTGCACTCAGATGATCGTCCCGCAGAGCCAACTGCTCATCGAGGGGGGAAAAAACCCTGTCCTTTGCAGCTCAGACAGCGGTAGTAGGCTCGCTTCAGCGTGGTCTCCCCTTCCAGACCGCGAACCCGCCAACTTCGGTAGCCCTCAAAGGACATCTCGCGACCGCATTGTGGACAACGCGGCGCTTCGGTCTGCATCCCAGTTGTTCGCCCGTTGATCAGCAACTCAATGAAGGTACTCATCAACTCGGGCCGCCGCCGCCGCACCTCCTGCTCAATCTCATCATAGGTGGCCTCGGGATGGGCATCACGCCATGCCTCAAGCTCCCGGTAGAGCTTGGCCGCCTCCCGATCTGCTGTTTCGCAACGCAACTCTCGCGACATGGGCCGAGTCATCAAACACCCCTTCCAGAGCCGCCCCCGCGGCCATCTTAATCAATATCCACTCTATTGTCTGTATCTCGGCCATTATTGTCAAGCTACACCGACGATTCTGGGATACACCCGCGAAAAGCGGGTGCCCAAAGGCCTCTCAGCCCTCATCCCGCAAGCGCCGCACCAGCCCGAACACCAGGCGTTCGGCGTTGCGCTGCGCCGGCACCAGATAGCGGATCATCGTCAGCCACTGCCAGGGACTGCCGATCACATCGGAGATGGCCCGCACGGCCATAAAGGGCACCCCGGCCTCGTGGCAGGCTCCGGCAATGGCTGCCCCCTCCATCTCCACAGCCACAATGCCGTGCTCGCCGGCGATCCGGGCAGCCCAGAGCCTGTTGCGGCCCACATAATCGACGGTAGCGATGCCACCTTCAACGATGCGCGGCTGGCGACGGCCGACGGTCCGCAATTGCACCCAGGCCCCCACTTCACGGCCCAGAGCCAGGAGGTCCGGATCCACCGGGTAGCGCGCCAGCACGTGCTGCCCTTCCAGCTGATAGATGCTCTCTCCCAACACCAGATCACCGACGCC
>DAOTVS010000032.1:0-6100 GCA_034436375.1 Anaerolineae bacterium
TCAGCCAGGCCGATCTGATCCAGATCATCGGCGATTACGATGCCCTGATCGTGCGCAGCCGTACCAAGGTGACGGCGGAGGTATTGCAGGCGGCGACCCGGCTCAAGATCGTGGCCCGCGCCGGCTCCGGCGTGGACAATATCGATATGGAAGCGGCCACCCGCCGCGGTGTGGAGGTCGTCAACGCGCCTCAGGGCAATACTGTGGCCGTTGCCGAGCATACGCTCGGGCTGATGCTGGCCCTGGCGCGCCGCATTCCGGCGGCGGATGCAGCGATGAAAGCCGGCGGCTGGCCCAAGAGCAAGATGATGGGCGTAGAGCTGCGCGGGAAAACCCTGGGTATCATCGGCCTGGGGCGCATCGGCTCTACCCTGGCCCGGCGGGCAGCGGCTTTTGAGATGCGCCTGCTGGCCTATGACTCGTTTGTGTCGGTTGATCATGCGGCGCGCCTGGGCGTGGAGATGGTGCCCCTCGACGTGCTGCTGCGCGAGGCCGATTTCGTATCGGTCCATATCCCTGGCAACGACCGTACACGCGGGCTGATCGATGCGCAGAAGCTAGCCCTCATGAAGCCTACCGCATACCTCATGAACTGTGCGCGGGGCGGTATCGTAGACGAGGCTGCCCTGCTGCAGGCCCTGGAAGAGAACCGCCTGGCCGGCGCCGCGCTCGACGTCTTTACTGTCGAGCCGCCAGAGCCGAGCGAGCTTATCCGCTCCGAAAAGGTGATCTGCACGCCGCATATCGCCGCACAGACGGCGGAGGCGCAGGAGAGCTGTGCTCTCGATGTGGCCGAGCAGGTCGTCGCCGTGCTGAGCGGCAAGCCGGCGCGCTATCCGGTGAATGTGCCCTCGCTCTCCAGCGAAGAGATGGCGACTCTGCGGCCCTACATTGACCTGGCGACGCGCCTGGGCAGCTTTTATGCCCAGCTGGCGGGTAACAGCCTGGAACGGCTGGAGCTGATCTATGCGGGCGAGATTGCCGACCATGATACTGCTCTGCTGCGGGCGGCCGTCCTGGTGGGCCTCCTGCATCAGGTGGTTGAGGAACCCATCAACCTGGTGAATGCCGACACCCTGGCGGCTGTGCGTGGCATCTCTATCGCGGAGCGGCGCGAGTCCGAATCTGAGCACTATGCCAGCCTGATCAGTGTGCGTGCCTTTTCGCTGGGGGGCGAGCGCACCGTCTCGGGCACTCTGGTGCGCGGCCGTCCGCATGGGGTCTGCATCGATGGCTTCTGGCTGGATTTCCCCCTGGAAGGCTACCTGCTCGTCAGCGAGCAGACCGAACAACCCGGCATGCTGGGGCGCGTCGGCACGCTGTTGGGGCAGGCAGGGGTGAACATCTCGTACGTGCAGGTCGGGCGTTTTGGGCGCGGCTCGGACGGGGTGATGGTGTTGGGCCTCGATGAGCCCGCATCACCCGCCCTGCTGGCACAGCTGCGCACGCTGCCAAGCGTCCGCGTGCTGAGACAGGTCAAGCTTTAGCCGATAAGGGGGAAGAGGCGAAAAGGGCGTCATAGGCGCCCCTTTTCGCCTCTTCACCTTTTTCCCCACCTCGATCAGATAGGGTCAGCCGGCAGCGGCTCCAAATGCATCGCCCGCCGCCAGGCCTCGCGCACGGCGGCGGCGATAAAGAGCGAGCCTGTCGCGATGACCACGCCCTCCGGCCCTGCCAGCTCTTGGGCAAGCTGCAGGGCACGGTCGAGATCGGGCTCGACGGCTGTGGGCACGTCATAGCCCTGCGCCTGTTTGGCCAGCAGAGCGGGCGCCGCCGCGCGCGGGTGCCCGGTGCCGGTAAAGACCACGGCATCGACCTCTGGGAACAACGCCTCGAACATGCGCGGAATATCCTTGTCGGCCAGGGCGCCGAAAAGGATGACTCGGCGTCGCCCGCCAAAGAGCGCATCAGCGGCGGCCATCAGGCGCTGCATCGATTCGCCGTTGTGCGCCCCATCGACCACCAGCAACGGCTCGCGGCTCAGAATCTCCAGCCGCGCCGGCCAGCGCACCGCGCGCAGCCCCGCCCGCAGTTGTTCCCCCGTCCACACGAGCTCCCCCTGGCGGCGCAGCACATCCAGCGCAGCGACCGCTGTGGCGGCGTTGACCAATTGGTGCTCGCCCAGCAGGGGAATGAAGAGCCCGTTCAGGCTCACGTCGGGGCCGTAGAGGGTGAAGGCCTGCCCATCCCAATCGCCATGCTCAGGCTCGATGGTCCAATCGCGGCCCACCAGCGTCAGGGGGGCTTCCAGGTGCTGGGCCACGTGAGTGATGACGTTGAGAGCCTCATCGGGCTGAGGTGCGCTCACCACCGGCGTATGCGGCTTGATGATGCCCGCCTTTTCCTGGGCGATGGCCGTCAGCGTGTCGCCCAGCACGAGCATATGGTCATAGCTGACCGAGGTGATCACCGAGACGGCGGGCTGGATGAGGTTGGTCGAATCCAGGCGCCCGCCCAGCCCCACCTCGATCACGCCCCAATCGATCCTCTGAGCCACGAAATAGTCAAACGCAATGGCCTGGGCCGCCTCAAAGGTCGTCAGCCCCGGCAGCGTATTGAATAGGGGCTGCAGCCGGCGCAGATGGGCGACCAGGGCAGCCTCGGAGATGGGCTCGCCGTCGACCTGGATGCGCTCGCGAAAGGTGTGCAGATGCGGCGAGGTGAACAAGCCCACGCGCTGGCCGGCATGCCGCAGGCACGAGGCGATCATGGCCGCCGTGGAGCCCTTGCCCTTGGTGCCGGCAATGTGCACGGACCGGAACTGCTGCTCCGGATTGTGCAGGGCGCTGAGCAACCGCTCCATGCGCGAGAGCTCAAAGGGCTCCCCTGCATACTGGCTGGCGAGCTTGTGCTCGTAATTAACCAGGCCGTATAGATAGTCGAGCGCAGCGCGGTAATCGTGGTCCATACCCTGTCCGTCCTCATGTGCGTACTGTCTTGTGGCACCGATTATAGGCCCATCTGCCGACAAGGGCAATGCCAAATTGCAGAGGTTTAAAGATATTTGACGCTCTGCTTTGCTCCGTGGTACACTGCGCACACCTCAGACCTGACAGGTTTGGGGAAACCTGTCAGGTCTGGCATGGAGGAGGCGCATAGTGCGGAGGTTACTGGGGCATGGGCTGCTCGTGTTGGCACTGCTGCTGCCAGCGCTGAGCTTGAGCGGCTGTCAGAGCGGGCCGTGGCTGACGGGCTTGAGCCTGAGCCCGGCCGTGATATCGCCCAATGCCGACGGTGTGGATGACGTTGCGCAGATCAGCTACCGGCTCAGCCGCACGGCCAATATCTCGATCTACTTTGTCGATAGCGCCGGGCAGCGCCACTATTTCCGCCACGATAGCCGCCGTGCGCCCGCTCAAGAGCCCTACAAGGTGCTCTTTGGCGGTGCCGTTGACGGTCACCTCTTGCCCGATGGGCACTATACCTGCGTCATGGAAGCGACCGATCTGGCGGGGCATACTGCCAGGCTGGAGCAGCCCTTCACGATCCAGAACGGCGATCCTGTTCCCTTGCGCATCGAAGGTCTCTCTATCAGCCCGGCCATCTTTACGCCGAACCGCGATGGCATCTCGGACCGGGTCAGCATCGGCTATTATCTCAACAAAGATGCGACGAATGTCTCGGTCTACCTGCTTGATAAACAGGGCAACCGCTACCCGGTCCCCGATGACCAGATCCGCAAGATGGGCAGCAAGGGCGTCCATCAGCACGACTATGACGGTGGGGTGGATCTGGGCGCGCAGCCACCGCCCGATGGCGTCTATACCGTAGTGGTGGAGGCCGATGACGCGGTGGGCAATCATGCGGAGGCCTCGGGGCCCCTGACCATCGTCGATGGTGGTGTGCCCCAGGTGGAGATCGTCAACGCGGATGCGCAATGGTCCAGTCCCATCGTCAAGCTGGGTGACACTCTCACCTTTACCTGCACGGTGCAGAATATCGGCACCGTCCCGGTGCGCACCAAGGGTCCTGAGCCCGGCACCGAGTACACGATGGACCAGAATTTCAACAGCCTGGGCCTGCCGGAGGAGCCCGGCCTCTTTCGGGTGGGGCTTGATTACGAGGGCAACTCGGCCGGCCGTACTTATCCCTTCCGTTGGCAATTGGGCAAGGACGATCAGCTGACCATGATCGACGGGCAAAAGTACCTCATGCCCGGGCAGACGGTCACCGTCGTGGGCAAGCTCAAGGTCAACGAAAAGATGGTCAAGGACGCGCCCTATTTCTGGATCGGCCTGATCCAGGAGAACGTCTGGATCGTCCAAGACCGCGTCGCGTACACCTCGATCAAAGTGGAGTACTAGCGGTGGCTGAAGCATTGCTCGGCATTGTCACGGTCAGCTATAATACGCGGGACCTCTTGCGCCAGTGCCTGGACTCGGGCCTGGCGAGCCTCGCTCGCTCGCAGTTCGCGGCCGACTGGGTGGTGGTCGACAATGCCTCGGCCGATGGCTCGGCGGCGCTGGTCTGCGAGCGCTACCCCCAGGTGAAACTCATCTCCAACGAGCGCAACGCCGGTTTCGCCGCCGCCACCAATCAAGGGTTGCGGGCGCTGGGCTTCCCGGGGCCGCAGGGGCCCCGCTATGCCCTGCTCCTTAACCCTGATACTATCGTCCATGGTGAGGCCCTCGCCAGGCTCGTCGCTTTCATGGAGGGCACACCCCAAGCAGCGGCAAAGCAAGCTTTGCCTAGTGCGGCAAAGCAAGCTTTGCCTAGCGGCGCCTGCGGGGCCCGGCTGGTCTACGAGGATGGCTCTTTCCAGCACTCTGCCTTTCGCTTTCCTACTCTGTTCATGGTCTTTCTCGACTTTTACATGCCCAACTGGCGCTTGCTCGATTCGCGCCTGAACGGCCGCTACCCTCGCCGGCTGTACGCCGCAGGCGAGCCTTTCGCCATCGATCATCCGCTGGGGGCGGCGCTGATGGTGCGGCGCGAGGCGGCGCAGCAGGTGGGCCTGCTCGACGAGCAGTTCTTCATGTACAGTGAAGAAGTCGATTGGTGCCGGCGTATCAAGGGCGCCGGCTGGGGCATCTATTGTGTGCCGCAGGCTGAAATCGTGCACCTGGCCGGCCGCAGCGCGCAGCAGTTCCGCGAGGAGATGTTTGTGGCCCTCTGGCGCAGCCGCTACCGGTACTATGCCAAGCACCACAGCCCCCTCTACCGCCGGGCGGTGCGCCTGATCGTGGGGCTCGGCCTTGAGCGGGCAGAGGCCCGCGTGCGTGAGCAGGTGCGCCGGGGCGAGCTCCCGCGCGCGGCTGCCGAGAAGCGCCTGGCTGCCTATACGCAGGTGCGGGCGCTGGGCAGGGAACTGGCATGAACGAGAAGCTTTCCACCATCACCCTTGCCCGCAACGAAGAGCGCAACATCGGCGACTGCCTGCGCAGCCTGGCCTGGGCCGATGAGTGGATCGTGCTTCTGGACCCCCGCACGACCGATCGCACGGCCGAGATTGCCCGCTCCCTGGGCGCACGGGTGTGCGAGCACCCCTTTACCAACTTTGCCGAGCAGCACGAATATGGCCTCAGCCTGCCCCGCTACGATTGGGTCTTCTCAGTCGATGCCGACGAGCGCGCCACGCCCGAGTTGGCGGCCGAGGTGCGGCGGGTGATCGCTCAATCCTCACCCGTCGGCTGGTGGGTGCCCCGCTACAACTATATCTGGGGCCGCCGCATCTCCCACGCCGGCTGGTATCCCGATTACCAGCTGCGGCTGATGCGGCGCAGCAAGAGTCACTATGACCCCATGCGAGCAGTGCACGAGCTGACCCTCCTCGATGGCGAAGCCGGCTATCTGCAGCATCCCCTCATCCACTACAACTACCGCACGGTCGGTGAGTTCCTGCGCAAGCAGGACCAGTATACCCACCTGTATGCTGGTGCTCTGCGCCAGAGCGGCGTGCGGCCGCGCTGGCGGAGCCTGGTCGGTATGCCCGCGCGCGAGTTTTGGCGGCGTTATGTAGCCCTGCAAGGCTACCGCGACGGAGGCCATGGCTTGCTGTTGAGCGTGCTCCTGGCCTACTACACCGGCCTGGCTTATTGGCGCCTGCGCCAGCTCGCCAAGAGTGGTTGATGCCCCGCCTGGAGGCATGTCCATAGTTTAC
>DAOTVS010000033.1:0-3050 GCA_034436375.1 Anaerolineae bacterium
AGGCCTTTAGGGGTGTGTGGAGAGGGTGCGGGCATCTGCCGTGCCGCCCCGCGGGGCGGCACGGCAGATGCCCGCACCCTCTCCACACACCCCTAAAGGCCTATAAGCCGGGCGGCCGCGGAGCCCGAAACCCGGCAATCCGGCCAGAGAACGTTGATGAGAAAGGAGGTATAGGTTCATCCACCCATGGAGTGGAAATATCATTCTGCTCACCCGGGGCGTCTCTGGTTCGCTTGGGTGTCGAATGGCGCGGTATTGGCCACAGTATCGGCATTGGAAAGGAGATTCACCATGGCACACGGACCTCTGGCCGGCTTGACGAAAGACATGCGCCGCAAGCTGGATATCACCGACCTGGAGCGCATTGCGCGCTACCGCCGGGCGGGCTATGGCGGCTCGGTTTCGGATTCCCTCGCCAGCCTCGGCGTCATGGACACGGTGCTCTCGGACCGCTTCAAAGCATTGCGGCAGGGCATGGTCCTGGCCGGGCGCGCACTCCCCATCAAGCTGCACAGCCTGCCCGACACGAGCAACAACCCGGAATGGCAGAAAGAGATGGAGGCCGAGTGGGAGCGCCAGGGCGGCCATCCGCAGAAGCGCATGATGCGCGAGGTGGCCCAGCAAGCGCCGGGCAGCGTCCTGTGCTTTGACTGCGGCGGCGACATGCAGCCCGCGCACTTTGGCGAGATGAGCTGCCAGCTGGCCTACGCACACGGTTGCCGTGGCATGCTCATCGCCGGCAACTGCCGCGATACGCAGTACGTGCTCAAGATGCCCGACTTTCCCATGTTCACCTTCGGCACGCGCCCCAATGCTTTCGGCGGCTGGATCATTACCGAAGTGAACCGGCCCATCTTCCTGCCCGGCCACCTCACGCACTATGTGCGCGTGGACCCCGGCGATTACGTCTTTGCCGATAACGACGGCGCGCAGATCATTCCGGCCGAGATGGTGGACGAAGTGCTGCTGCGCGTGGAGGCCATCTTCGAGTTCGAGAACCGCGAGCGCGAGATGCTAGCCAAAGGCATGCCGATCGATCAGGTATACTCCGAGTTTGGCGTGCTGTAATCATTCCTGCGTGCCGACTTTTTGCCCTGCCGCCCCATTGGGCGTACACTGATTGGCGCCTGTTTGGATTCTATTGATGTTGCCCCCCAGTATATCGAGAGCCCCCACCCCGCTCAGGCAGGTCGTGGCGTGGTTGGGCCAGGTCTGATCGCCATGCAAGGAGGAGAACAATGGGCACTATCCCGGTTGGTCTGCAGCTCTACTGTGTGCGCGCCGACTGCGCGCGCGATCTGCCCGGCACCCTGGCTGCTGTGGCCAAGATGGGCTACGACGGCGTCGAGTTCGCCGGCTATCACGGCTACTCAGCCGCCGATCTGCGCCGGATGCTGGACGATACGGGGCTCAAGTGCTGCGGCACGCACCTGCGCCTGGATGCCCTCCAGGGCGATGAGCTCCAGCGCACCATAGAGTTCAACCGTGTACTGGGCAACCGCTTCCTGATCGTGGCCTGGCTGGAGCATGATCACGACACCCCCCGGTCGCGCTGGCTCGAGTATGCACAGGCCTTTGCCGAGGCGGCCGCGCGGGCGGCCGAGCAGGGTTTTGTTGTGGGCTATCACAACCACTTTGACGAGTTCAAAGTGGTGGAAGGCGAGACCCCATGGGACACCTTCTTCGGGAACACCGATCCCAGGGTCATCATGCAGATGGATACCGGCAACTGCCTGCACGGCGGCGGTGACCCGGTCGCGATCCTCAAGCAGTACCCGGGCCGCGCCGTCACCGTGCACCTCAAAGAGTGGGACGGCAGTTGGAACCGCAAGATCATCGGCGAGGGTGTGACCAACTGGCCAGAGCTCTTTGCCGCCTGCGAGAGCGCCGGCGCCACCGAGTGGTACATCGTCGAGCAGGAGAACGAGAACCTGGCCCCGCTCGAGTGCGTCCGCCGCTGCCGCGAGAACCTGCGCAAGATGGGGAAGTAGGGGAATCTCATGAGTACACCACTGCGTATCGCCATCATAGGGGCCGGCGGGATTGCACACGCCCATGCTCGCGCCTATACCGCCCAGGGGGGCGGTGTGTGCCAGCTCGTGGGCTATGCGGATATCAAGCTGGCCCAGGCCGAGGGCATGGCGCGCGAGTATGGCGGCAGGGCCTATACCGATGCTGCCCGTATGCTGGATGAGCTGCATCCCGATGCGGTCTCGGTCTGCACGCCGCCCACCTTCCATGCCCAGTACGCCGGTATGGCGCTGGAGCGGAGCATCCCGGTGCTCTGCGAAAAGCCCATGACGGCCGACGCGGCGAGCGCCCGCGCCCTGGCCGCGCAATCGCGCCGGCTGGGCGTGCTCCTGATGCCCGGCCACTGCCACCGCTTCCATGGCCCGGCGCAGGCCCTCAAGGAGCTGATCGCCGCCGGCAAGCTGGGGCGGGTGCTCCAGTTCGAGAACCGCTTCGCCGGCCGCCTGGAGGGGGTCGTGAATACCTGGTTCACGCGCAAGGATGTGGCCGGCGCCGGCATGCTCCTGGATACCGGGGTGCACTCCCTCGACCTCTTCCGCTACCTGGTGGGCGAGGTCACCTGGGTCTGCGCGCAGACGCTCGCCGCCGAGGCCACCGAGGTTGAGGATACCGGCGCCATCCTGCTGCGCAGTATTGACGGTGTGATCGGCGGCATCTCCTTCTCGTGGATGACCCCGCCAGGCGAGTGGACCGTGCGCCTCTACGGGTCAGCAGGCACGGCCGTGCTGGACTATGGCGTGGATGGCGGCGCCCTGCGCTACTGGACGAAGGACAGCGGCGACTGGGTCCAGCTGCCCAACCCCGGCCCCGACCGCTTTGTCAACGAGGTGGCCCACTTCCTCCAGTGCGTCCGCACCGACGCGCAGCCCCGTGTCACCGCCGAGGACGGCGCCCGCGCCATCGAGATCATCGACGCCTGCTACCGCTCGGTCGAGAGCGGCTGCGGCGTGGCCGTCTGAAGGAAGATAGGGGAGTGGGGTGGATGCCGGCTGCCCTGTCGCCCAGTGGGCGACAGGGCA
>DAOTVS010000034.1:0-4736 GCA_034436375.1 Anaerolineae bacterium
GCCTCGATGGCCTCCCCGCTCACCGCGTCGGCGTCGGCGGTGCATCCCTGCTGAAAGTGGCGCCCCGGCAGGCCGCCGATTGAGTTCAGCGACTTGATCAGCTTGGTCGTGCCCAGGCGGCGGCGGACCTCATACTCGGGGTGTCTGTAGATGAGTGCGTCCAGCCGCTCGATGATCTCCACAAAGCGGGCCATATCGGCCGCGGGGATGAGCCGGGTGCCGCGCACGGCCACCGCTTTGAGGTTTTTGGCGCCCATCACCGTGCCCATGCCGGTGCGCGCCACCGGGCGGTTGAGGTTGACGAACACGCCGCCAAAGCGCACGCCGTTCTCCGCTCCCGGGCCGATGGTCGCGACCTGCACATCGGGGTCGCCCAGCTCCTGCTTGATGGCCGCCGTGGCCTCCCAGGTGTCGAGCCCCCACAGATGCCGGGCGTCGCGCAGCTCCACCCGGTCATCCTTGATCCACAGGTAGACGGGGTGCTCGGCGCGGCCGGTGATGACGACCTGGTCGTGGCCGGAGAATTTCAGCTCAGGCGCGAAAAAGCCCCCTGCGTTGCCGTCGCCCAGGATGCCCGTCTGCGGCGACATGGCGCTGATATTGAACCGCGCCCCACCGGGGAACAGCGTGCCCACCAGTGGCCCGGCGCCGATCACCAGGACGTTCTGCGGCGAGAGGCCGTCGGTATGGGCGGGCAGCTCATCCCACAGGCGCTTGATATTCAGCCCCCGCCCACCCAAGAAGGCATGGGCCAGGTGCTCCTCCGTGGGGTGCTGCCGCACCGTGCCGTCTGTCAGGTTAACGCGCAGAATACTGCCGCCGTAACTATCCACCGCATCACCCTTTCGATTCAATCGCGCCGGTCCCTCTCAGAATGGCTGACGACCAAGGCACAAAGGATCACAAGCGGTTGGGCTCATTTCCCGTCGGTATACTCGATGGCCCCTGTGGCGCAGCGCTTGACGCAGGCCGGGTCGCCATTGCAGAGGTCGCAGATATTCGCCAGGCCCGTCTCGGGGTGCAGGGCCGCCATGCCAAAGGGGCAGGCATCCACGCAGGCCGAGCAGCCGATGCATAGCTCCGGCCGCAGCAGCGTCGCCCCCAGTGCCTCGTCGCGATAGAGCGCCCCTGTCGGGCAGGCGGCAATGCAGGGCGCCCGCCGGCACAGGCGGCAGACTCGCGGCTGGTCCGTGCCCGAGTCCTCAGCCTTGGCCACATAGATCCGCGCCGTCGTCGTGCCGAAGCGCCCATCATGGCGCACCACACAGGCCATCATGCAGGCCCGACAGCCACTGCAACGCTCGCCATGAACCACAATTCGCTTCAATTCCATACTCCTTAAGGAAGAGCCGACCTCACGCGGAGGAGACGGAGAAGCTTCCAAGCCTGAGATTCAGTAAGTCTGGAGGCAAATCTGCGTCCATCCGCGTTCATCTGTGGTTCCATCCCGTCCTCTCCGCCCTCCGCGCCTCCGCGTGGGATCAGTCGCCCAAATAGGCGCTGCGCATCATCTCATTCGCCAGCAAGTTGGCGGCGGAATCCGTCAGCACGATGCGCCCCGTCTGCAGCACATAGCCGCGATGGGCGATGGAGAGGGCCATGTTGGCGTTCTGCTCCACCATAAAGATGGTTGTGCCCTGGCGGTTGATCTGCTGGATAAGCTCAAAGCTGCGCTCCACCAGCACCGGCGCCAGGCCCATGGAGGGCTCATCCATCAGCAGCAGGCGGGGCCGGCTCATCAGGGCGCGCCCCATGGCCAGCATCTGCTGCTCGCCGCCAGAAAGGGTGCCCCCCGCCTGGCGCAGGCGCTCTTTGAGCCGGGGAAAGAGGCCAAAAACCCGCTCCATATCCTCCGCCAGCGCCCCGCGGTCGCGCCGCAGGTAGGCTCCCATCTCCAGGTTCTCCAACACACTCATATCGGGGAAGATCCGCCGGTTCTCCGGCACGATGGAGATGCCGCGCGCCACAATATGCCCCGTAGGCAGGCCGTCGATCCGTTCGCCGGCGAACTCGACCGTCCCCTGTGCCGGCCGCACCAGGCCCAGGATCGTCTTGAGCGTGGTCGACTTGCCCGAGGCATTGCCCCCCAACAGGCAGACGATCTCTCCGGGCTGGATCTCGATATCGATATCCTGCAGGATGGGGATCGCGCCATAACAGGTGGATACGCCGGTCAGCTTGAGCAGGGGCCCCTCAGTCATGGCGCCCCTTCCGGCCCAGGTAAGCTTCCACTACCCGTTCATCGTGGGCCACCTGTTCATAGGGCCCCTCGGCGATCTTGCAGCCGTAATCCAGTGCCACCACCCGGTCCGAGACGCCCTGCACTACCTTCATATCGTGCTCGATGAGCAGGAGCGTGTAGCCTTTGTCGCGCAGGCGGCCGATAAGGTCCGTCATCTCGGCCGTCTCGTGGGGGTTCATCCCTGCCGTAGGCTCGTCGAGCAGGATCAGGCGCGGCTCGGTGGCCAGGGCGCGGGCGATCTCCAGGCGGCGGCGGTTGGCGTAGGAAAGGCTGTAGGCCATCTGATCCAGGCGAAAGCCCGCCAGACGCTCCTCGAAACAGGAGAGGGCCTCTAGCGCGCGCTGGCGGATGCGCTTTTCCTCGCGGCGGCAGCCAGGCAGGCGCAGGATGGCCCCCAGCGGCCCCGTCCGCGTGCGTGCGTGTTGCCCCACCATGACGTTTTCCAGCACGGTCATATTGGTAAACACGCGCAGGTTCTGGAAGGTGCGCGCAATGCCGCGGGCGGTGATCTCGTGGGGCTGCAGGCCGGTCACATTGCGCCCCTGGAAGCGGATCTCGCCCCCGTCGGGCGGGTAGAGCCCGCTGATCAGGTTAAAGACGGTCGTCTTGCCCGCGCCGTTGGGGCCGATCAGGCTCACCACCTCGCCCTCGCGAACTTGCAAGTCCAGGCCGTCTACCGCCTTGAGCCCACCGAATTGCTTATCAAGGCCGCGAATCTCTAGCATCGCCATAGCCCGCTACCCCTTTGCTGCACCTGGGAACTGAAGGAACTAACGGAACTGAGGGGCAGGGACGGATGCGCGTCTCCGTTGCGTTCGGCCCCACAGGCCTGCATGCTGCGCTTCCCGCGTTCCTACGAGTTCCCATGAGTTCCCTCAGTTCCTACGTCCTCTGCACCCATTTCTGCCCAAATAACCCCTGCGGCCGGTAGTTCATCATCAGCACCAGCACGGCCCCCAAAATCAGCATGCGCGTCACGCTCGGGTCTGCCAGCAGGCGCGTCTCCCAGACAAAGATCAGCGCATAGAGCGCTGGCGCCAGCAAGATCTCTCGCGCGCGCCCCTTGACCCGCGCCAGGGCCAGCCAGGCGAGCACGGTGAGCACAAAGGCCACGTTGCCCACGGTCAGGCTGTTGCGGGGGAAGAGCAGCCAGGCGTTGATCAGACTGAAGAATGGCGCCAACGCCGAATCGGCCAGGCTGGGGGCCAACTGGGGATGGAGGAACCACGCCGGCTCGAGCGCGCCCAGGAGCACTTTCAGCACGATCCCCAGCGCCGCCACACTCCCCAGGATGAGCAGCCCCCGCTGCCACTGTTTGCGGTAGAGGTAGAGCAGGCCCCCGATGAGCGCCCCGTAGAAGAGCAGCCGGGCCAGGGTCGGGCTGCGCAGGGCCTCGGGCAGGATGGAAAGGATCACTGCCCCGCTGATAGCCCCCGAGACGGAACCCACGCCGCCCAGCACGATCATGGCATAGAGGATGATCAGCACGCTGACGTCGAAATTGGGCGGAAAGACCGATCCCTGCCAGGCGGCAAAGAGCACACCCGCTGCCCCGGCGATTGAGCCCCCCACGGCAAAAGCCAGCAGCTTGAGTCGTCGGACGTCCACGCCCATCGTCTGCGCCGCCAGCTCATCCTCACGGATGGCCCGCCAGGCCCGCCCGATGCGCGAGCGGTCCAGGTGATAGACGGCCAGGAATACCAGGGCCACAAAGAACAGGATCAGCTCGTAATAGCCGGCGGGCGTCCGCACCGTGAGGCCCAAGAGCGAGACACCATCCAGATTGATGATGCCATTTGGCCCGCCGGTGATATTCAACGGCTGGGCGAGCCCCAGGAAAGGCAGATCGACCCGGTCCAGGTTGAGAAAGAGCAGACTGGCGATCTGCCCAAAGCCCAGGGTGACGATGGCCAGGTAATCGCCGCGCAGGCGCAGAGATGGCGCACCCAACAAAAAGCCCAGCAGGGCCACAGCGGCGACAGCCAGCGGCAGGATCAGCAGAAACGGCCAGTGCAGGCCGAACTGAGGCGAGGCCAGCAGGGCATAGAGGTACGCCCCCACGCCGTAAAAGGCCACGTAACCCAGGTCCAGCAGGCCGCCCAACCCGGCCACCACGTTCAGCCCCAGGGCGAGGATGACGTAGAGCCCCGTCAGCCCGGCCACCTGTACCACGTAGACATTCGACGCCAACAGGGGGACCAGGGTAGCGAGCAGCAGCGCGGCCAGCCAGCGCAGGCGCGAGTCGACGCCCTGCCAGGCCTGCCGCAACAACCCCAGGCGCCCACGTGAGGCCCCATCCTGGCGGCGCTTTTCCTCACGCGCGACCCACTCGTCACGGCCAAACTCCGACAGACTTTTCAATCCAGCCCCCATGCCCAGTTGGGCACAACGCACGATGAAAACGCCCTTCGGCTTCCGGGCATCATGCTCCGCGCGGCCGGAACAGGCCTTTTGTCGGGTGTGGTGGGTCTGGGCGCCGCCACGGGCGGCGCCC
>DAOTVS010000035.1:0-20899 GCA_034436375.1 Anaerolineae bacterium
CCGCGTGCCGGCCCATGATCTCGATGATCTTGACGGGGGTCGAGGCGGCGCCCGCTTCGGTATCGAGCCCGGCGTCGCGCAGGGTAGAGGCCACAAAGCGCGCCGCGCTGCCGTAGCCGGGGCAGTGATCCGTCTGCGCCAGGTCGTTATCGACCGTCTTGGGGATGCCCATCACCTGCAGGTCGAACCCGCGCTCGCGCGCCAGGGCGCCGATGCGGTTGGCGGTATCCATCGAGTCGTTGCCGCCGATGTAACAGAAATAGCCCACATCGTAGCGGTCAAACACCTCCACGATGCGCTCCAGGTCGCCTGTGCCCAGTTTGTGCCGGCTGGTGCCCAAAGCGGCCGAGGGCGTCTGGCGCAGCAGGCGCAGCGTGGCCGGGGATTCGCGGTAGAGGTCCACCAGGTCCTCCTGCAGCACCCCCTCGATGCCCCGCCGCGCGCCGATCACCCGGCCAATGCGCCACCAACCGCGCGCCTCATCGATCACCCCTACCAGGCTGTTGTTGATCACCGCCGTCGGCCCGCCCGATTGGGCCACCAGCAGATTGCGTTGTTCGCCGGCCATATCAATCCTCCCTCTCACTTCACCGGCCATAGGGCCGCCAAGCGGCAGGCTCTGCGCCGGGCTCAGGTGAAGGCTTAGCTCGTGCCCGATTGTAGGGCCATTCTACCATAGAGGGCGAGGAGGGGCAATGCGGATGCATCCACGGGCGGCGCGTTTCTTGCTAGTGAGCCACGGCCCGGTGCGCAGCACAGGACGTTTCGACACCGGCCATCCCTGCAAACAATTGTTGTTGCTTTCCGGCTTTTGTGGTAAGCTTGTGTCCTCTTCCCAGCAGTTGCCAGGGAGGAGCATGGGAGGGGTCTTGGGGCATACGCTCATCTGGCTGCGTCGGCGCTGGCTGCTGGTGCTGGGCGCAATGGGTTTTCTGGCTCTGTTGTTCTTCCGCTTCAACGAGGTTGTAGGGATCGGCGCGACGCTGCTGCGGGGCCAATGGCACTGGGTATTGGCTGCGGTGGCGATCCAGGCCGTGTTTTACGTGGTATACAGTTTGCTTTACAAGCTGTGCCTGGCGACCGTCGACGTGAGGACCCGTCTGCGCGAGCTGGTGCCGCTGCTCTTCGCTTCGCTTTTCGTCAAAGCGGTGGTGCCTTCGGGTGGGATGAGCGCACTGGCGCTTTTTGTGGATGATGCGGCGCGCAGCGGGCAATCGCCCGCGCGCACGGCCCAGGGCACGCTCCTGGTGTTGGCAGCTGATCTGGTGACGATGATCCCCCTCATTCTCTATGGGCTGCTGCACCTGTTTCTGAGTGGCGTACTGCAGGTCTATCAGCTGGTGGCCGCGGGCTGTTTCCTGCTCTTTACAGGTGGGCTGGCTGTGGTGTTGCTGATGGGGCTCTGGATGCCCGGGGGCGTGCAGTGGCTGACGCGGTGGGCACAGGCGGTTGTCAACGGTGTGGCGCGCTTGCTGCATCGCCGGCCGTTCCTGGCGCCCGGGTGGGCCGCCGAGCAAGCCGGGGAGATCATCGGCGCCGGCCGCGATATCGCCGGCCACCCGCGGCTGTTGCTCTACACTCTGGTGGTGGCCTTTGGGGTGCACCTGATCAACGCCGGCTGCCTCTATGCTATCGCTCTGGCCTATCACTGGGCGCTGAGTTTGGGCACCCTGATGGCTGCGTTCTCGCTGGATGCCGTATTTTCGGTGGTGACCTTTATCCCCTTCGGCATCGGCATGGCCGAGGCGGCCATGGCGCTGGTGCTGGGCTCGCTGGGCGGCTCGAAGCAGGTGGCGCTGGCGACGACAATCGCCTTCCGGGGGCTTAACGTCTGGTTGCCGCTCTTTATCGGGTTCTTTCTGCTGCGGCGCGTGCGCGCCTTTGGCGGCAGGCGCCGCGCCGATGGGAGTTCCCAGACTGCGCCCTGAAATACCCCTGGCATGAGGATAGACAGGATGAACAGGATGCAATGCGCCCCTCTATCAGCACTCCACTAATCCTGTAGATCCGGTTAAATGGGGGACTGACTCCGGGATCTTGCTATACGGAGTGAGACAATGCGGGTGCTCATTGCCGGGCAGACCTATCGCCCACCCAGGAATGGCGCAGCCGTGTTCACTGTCCACCTGGCAGAGGGCCTGGTGCGGGCGGGGCATGAAGTGCTGGTGTTGGCGCCTTCGGATGGCCGACGCGCCTATCAGAGCGTGATGAACGGGGTGCGCGTGCAGACCGTGCCGGCGCTGTCACTGGCGCCCTTTTACCCCGAGATCCACGTCACCCTCCGGCCGGGCCCCCAGGTGACGGGCATCATCGATCGCTTTCGCCCCCAGGTTGTGCACCTCCAGGACCACTATCCCCTCAGCCGCGCCGCCCTGCAGGCCGCCCGCGCGCGCGGCGTGCCCGTGGTGGGCACGAACAACTTTTTGCCCGCGAACATGGCGACCCAGGTGCCGCTCCTCCGCCACGCACAGGCGCCGCTAGAACGCCTGATCTGGCGTACGGTGAGCGACGTCTTTGATCGGGTGCAGGTGGTGACGGTGGCAACCCGGGCCGCCGCCGCCATCCTGCGCCCGCACATCGCCGCCCCCATCCAGATTATCTCCAACGGCGTGGATCTGATGCGCTTCCACCCGGGCACGGCCGACCCGGTTGGCATGCGCCGCCGCTATGGCCTGGACCCGAACCGGCCGGTGGTGATCTATGTGGGCCGGCTCGATGCCGACAAGCAGGTAGAGGTGCTGCTGCGGGCCATGTATCGCCGGGGGCACGACGGCCTGCAACTGGCGATTGCCGGCCGGGGGCGGCACATGGCGGCGCTGCAGTCGCTGGCCACGCGCCTGGCCCTGGGGGATCGTGTGGTGTTCACGGGTTTCGTGCCCGACCAGGACCTGCAGCCGCTGCTGGCCAGTGTGGATCTCTTCGCCATGCCTGGCGCCGTGGAATTGCAGTGCCTGGCCGCGCTGGAAGCGATGGCCTGCGGCCGCCCCGTGCTCCTGGCCGACTCTTGCGCCCTGCCCGAGTTGGTCGATGAAGGAGTCAACGGCTATCTCTTCCGGCCGGGCGATGACCATCACGCCGCGGAGCGCCTGGATCAGCTGTTGGCCGAGCGCAGCCGCTGGCCTGAGATGGGGCAGGCCAGCATCGCCAAGGCGCGCCCGCACAGCCTGGAGAACACGGTCAGAAGCTATGAGCGGCTGTACGAAAGCCTGGTGCGTGATACCGTGATGCTTGAGGTTGCGGGGGCGTAATAAGTAAACCGTAATAAGTAAGGGCGCCATTGCGGGGCACCTGATGCTTTGCGCAGGTTTTGCCAGGGCAAGCATCTTGAGAAGCAAAAGGGCTTCGAAATGGCAACCTTACCTATTACGGTTCACTTATTACGGTTTACTTATTACGTCTCACCACAGCTCCGACGGCTGCTGCTCCCCCTCAGTCCAGGGCTCGGTGGAGTGGAGGTGCTGCAGGCGGCAGCCTTCGCGCAGCAGGAACTCACGGCCGCGCCACGAAACATGGCGCCCCACGATGGCCACGCACCATATGGCGCTCGTCAACAGGTCGCGCAGGGGCAGCCACCACCAGGCGCTGCGAAAGACGCGGTCGCGGGTGTAGTGGGCCATCTGGGCGCCCACCAGCCAGCGCAGAGTCAGCGTGCCCCCGAGGATAGCCAGGCTGGCAGCGGAAAAGCCCTGTACCAGGGCCGACAGCAGGGCGATGGGTGTGGAAAAGATGATCATCATCGGCAGGTATTCCAGGGGCCGGCTCACCCGGAAGCACTTGGCCCAGCGCACCTCACGCGCCCACTGCTCGCGAAAGGTCGTGGCGCCGACGACGATCTGGGTCACATAATTCGACAGGTGCACCCGGCGCCCGCTCCGGGCGACTCGCAAGCCGAGCTGATAATCGTCGGCCAGGTAATCCACGATGGACTCAAAACCGCCGATCTGCTGCAATGTATCACGGCGGATCGCATTGCTGGCCCCAAGGGCAAAGCCCATGTGCAGATAGTGGCGCCCCACCATCACCGAAGGCAGAAAGGTGGTGCCCATGTAGAGCGCCTCCAGGCGGGCGGTCAGGGTCTGGGCGTGGTCACCCCGGTAGAGGCAGGTCACCAGGCCCACCGCCGGGTCCGTCAGGGGAGCGCACACGCGGCGCAGATAACCAGGGGTGACGCGGACGTCGCTGTCGGAGATGACCAGATAATCGTGCTGGGCCTGCTCGGCCAGGTGGCACAGGATGCTGACTTTGTCATTGGCGCCCCGGCGCGGCGCCACATAACTGCGGATGCGCCGCTGGGGGAACTCTTGCTGCAGGCGCTCAACCAGCTCGAGGACGGGGTCGCGGGGATCGCTGACGCCAAAGAGCACCTCATAATCGGCCGGGTAATCCTGGGCAAGAAAGCTGGCAAAGTTGGCATAGGCTTCCGCATCGACGCCGCGCGCTGGCTTGAGAATGGAGACGGGAGGCATGGATTGGTTTATCCGTGTCTGCCGCTCGGCAAAGAATGAGGCCACGCACCAACCGGCCACCAGCCAGTAGATACAGCTGACCAGGGTAAGGCTTATGAAGAAGAGTGCCCAGAACACGCTATCCTCCTCCAGCTGCCGGCCCTGATGGCCGCATAGGTACAGGTCTGCGCCCCCCGTCCAGCGATAGCCTGCCGCACCCGGGGGCTGAGAAGAGTCGCCAGATCGTCAGGATTCGGGCCGAACGGGCCGTCAAAAGACGCCGGGCAGGGGTGGAAGTAGAGCTCAGCCGAATGGACGGTAGGTGGAATCTTGCGCAGAAGGCTCTCGACATAGGCCTCGTGCATGCGCCCCGATTGCAAGAGGCCGTAGACGCGGTCCGTATAGGCCAGGCTACTGCGCCGGATGCCGGGCTCGGCGAGCGCACAGAGCAGCGTGTAGATGGCTTTCCAGGCCAGCTTGACGCCGGCAAAGGCGCGATCGGCTGCCAGGGCCAGGCGCAGATCATCGCGGGGCACGCGGATGCCCTGAAAGCCGTGCTGCTCGGCCAGGGGGATGAGCAGTGATAGCACAGTGGGGTGCAGGTGAATCAGCAAGTGGCTGTCGACATGTGAGGGGGAAAAGCCCGTCCCCTTGAAGAGCGCCATCTGAGCGGCGAGCTCGCGGCGCAGAGCCTCTCGCACCGCTCCACTGAAGAAGCACGCTACCCCCATACGCACAGGGTCGGCGCGTAACCGGCCGTCCGCAGCCAACCAATGCGGCGCCCAGTTGCCAGAGGCGGGCGGCGCATCGGTGAGCGCCAGGTGCAGCCCCACGCCCAGGCGCGGGCAGGCGCGGGCGCGCACGACCGCATCCTCTGCGGCCGCGGCTGTCACCATCAGGCTGGCGCTGGTGAGCACACCCTCTTCGTGTGCGCGCAGGATAGCCTGGTTCATGGCCACGGTGCGGCCCAGGTCGTCGCCATTGAAGATCAGTTGCAGGTCGCTCATCTCAGCCCTTGCCGCGCAGTCGTGAAGAAAAGCGGGCTGCCGGCAGCGGCGACAGGGCTGATGAGATTGGGAGCTGCCAGGAACAGGGTGCACAAACTACACACACAAACTCCTGCACGGGATGAATAGGGTGATCAGGCCATGCCTGAAACAGGATGCCGGCCGCATAACAGCAGCCTGTACCATGCACCCGGCATGCGATACCGGCATGAACCGTGCCTGCACCGGTGAGCCGGGCCGCTGCCCGGGATCATTGCGTCCCTCAGCGCGTGCGCAGATGGAAGATGAACTCCTGCTTTCCATCCTGCCCTATCACCTCCGCACGCACCTGCCAGGCGCCGGCCATCGTAAACACAGCCGGCGCCCGGTAGCGGCCGTTTCCTTCCTCAACTGCTTCTGGGTGATTGGGCGGCATTTCCATACCGGGCATGGTCAGGTCCAATTGCACGGTTGCCCCCAGGACGGGCCGGCCCTGTGCATCCTGCACGGTCAGGATCAGGGGCACTTCTTCCATCAGCGCAGGCGGGTAGGGCGCGATGGTGAGCGTCGCCGTGTGCTCGCCCGCCTTTTGCACCTGCACATAGGGCGAGGGCGTACCCTGGCTGCCCGATTGTGAAGGAGGGGCGCAGGATAGCAGAGCCAGCGCCAGCCCGCAGATGATAGCGCGTTGCAAGTGTTAACCTCCTGCCGGCTCACAGCCCAGTGGCGCCAACTCGCCATGCCGCTGGAACTCCAGGAGGTCCAATCGCCAAATGTTAGCGCCATTGGGCTGTGAGCCGGGCCGGTATAAGAGTCTGTTATCGCCAAGCACAAAGTGTGCCAGTTTCCCTCGGTTGTTTAGTACTGCAACCGCACTTGATCCAGCCGGCTGCCGGTAACAGCCGGCCAAGGTGCTGCGCGCCTGCCCGGCTCTGACCCAGGAGGGGGGATTGGGCGGGTTGCCTGCTCTTGCTGAGAAGCCCCGACCAGGGTATAATCCCTTCACCCTCGTCGAGGAGGCGCCATGAAACCTCGTCCCGTAACGATCACTATTCTATCGCTGGCCATGGCCTGCGCCTGCTGGCTGGGGCTGGCTTATCTGGTCCTCTATCTTCCCCCCGATACCTTCGGGCGGGTCCTCTTCCTGTGCCTGCTCTTCCTGGCGGCGGGCTTTAGCGGCAGCCCCCTCTTGCTGGCAATACACCTGCGGGTGACGCCCAACAGGCAGGATATCTCGCAGGTCGCCGTATGGCGCGAGGCCGGGCTGGTGGGCCTTTTTTGCAGCCTGTGCGCCTGGTTGCGCTTTATCCGCGTATTGACCTGGGCCAATGCCCTCCTTCTG
Source organism: Anaerolineae bacterium (assembly GCA_034436375.1). GTDB lineage: Bacteria > Chloroflexota > Anaerolineae > SpSt-313 > SpSt-313 > DAOTVS01. The sequence goes on from DAOTVS010000035.1 coordinate 6,774, forward strand.
ATAGCGGTGCTGGCGCTGACGGAGATGCTGCTTCTGGCCCGACGCGGCGAGTAGTGCATGACCTCCCAACCATCCCGTGGGCTGGAACTGAGCGTCGAGCGCCTGAACCACAACATCGCCGAGCTGGCGCTGCCGGCCGTCGCTGAGAACCTGCTGGTGACGGTCGTCTATTTCTCCGATACGTTCCTCATTGGTTGGCTGCACAATCCGAGCGCTCTGGCGGCGGTGGGCCTGAGCGGCGTCTTTCTCAATGTGGCACAGGCCATCTTCCAGGCCATGGCGGTGAGCACAACGGCCATGGTAGCGCACCTCTGGGGGGCGAAGGAGGAAAGGCGGGCAGCGCAGGTGGCCGCCCAGGCTGCCAGCTTGAGCGTCATGGCGGCCCTGCTCATCAGCGGCAGCATCTGGCTGCTGGCCCCCGTGCTCTTTGGCCTCATGGGCGCCGGCGCTGAGACGGCGCGCCTGGGTGTGCTCTACATCCGCCTGGTGCTCCTGACCTCCTGGGCCGGCTACCCGGCGACCGTGCTGAATGGCGTCATGCGCGGCTCGGGCGATACGCGCACACCGATGTACATCACCGGCATTATGAATGTGTGGAATGTCATCGCGGCCGCTGCCCTGATCTTCGGCCCTGGGCCGCTCCCCGCCCTGGGCATCGCCGGCGCCGGCATGGCCACAGCCAGCGCGCGCTTGTTGAGTGGATGCGTGGCGCTTATGGTGCTCACTCGCGGGCGCTCTCTGCTACATGTCGCCCCGCGCCAGTTCCTGACCTGGGACGGCCAGATTGTACGCGCCCTGCTCCGCCTGAGCCTGCCCAATGCAGCCGAGGCTGCCGCACGGCAGGCGGGGTCGCTCCTCTTCATGCGCATCGTTTCGGCGCTGGGCACGGTGGCGCTGGCTGCGCATCAGATTGCGCTCAGTGTGGAATCGCTTTCTTTTATGCCAGGGGTGGGCATGGCGGCAGCAGGCACTACGCTGGTGGGGCAGAGTCTGGGTGCCGGGCGCTCTGACCTGGCGGAAAAGAGCGTGCGCCGGGTGGTGAGCTTTGCTGCGGCAATCATGGGCCTGGTGGGAATCATCTTTGCGCTTTTTGGCGGGCCCATCGCCTCGGTCTTTGGGGCGACGCCGGATGTGGTCGGCGCTGCCGGCATGGCCGTGCGCATCGGCGCCCTCGAACAGATCCCCCTTTCCGCCCAGATGACTCTGGGCGGCTGCCTGCGGGGGGCGGGCGATATGAAGAGCCCCCTCTATTCCACCCTGTTGGGGGTTGTGTTATTCCGCGTACCGGTGGTCTATCTCTTTGCGATTGTCTTTGGCTGGGGCCTCAATGGGGTCTGGCTGGGGACGGCGCTGGATTGGCTGGGGCGCGCGCTGGTGCTCGCCTGGCTTTACCGGCGCGGGGCCTGGCGTAAAGCCTATATCTAGTGGCTTCCCGTACTGGTTTTGATAGGTCGGAGTTGCTCTCCTGCAGGCAACGGGTATTCATCAAAACCAGTGCGGGGGCCCACTACTCCTTACCCTCGATCTCATCCCACAACTGGTCCCAAAAGGCCTGCATCAGCGAGAGCCGCTGCCTGGCGATGCGGCGGCCCCCCTCCGTCTGGATTTCGCGCAGCAGGCCCATCTGGAAGCGCAACTGGTCGGTCATGGTGTGGATGCGGGGCGGGTTCCACTCCACAGGGGCCTGGCGGAGGCGCTCTGGATCATAGTCGGGACCGCCAGCCCAGGTCATGACGGCGCGCGCGATGCCGATGGCGCCGAGGGTATCCAGGGCATCGGCCTCCTTGAGCGTTGCCAGCAGGGGCGTATCGCAGCCCACCCGTGAGTGTTTCTCGATGGCGTGCAGCACCTCGGCCTGCAGCGGCGCAGGCAGGTCCGCCTCGTAGCGCGCCAGGAGCTCGACGCTCATGGCGCGCGAGAGGTCGGCGTGGTTCACACCGGGGTGCTCATGCTCAACGGCGCGGCCCAGGTCGTGCAGCAGCGCGGCCAGGTCCGCCAGGTCGGGATCCACGCCCATTTCCCTGGCGGCGCGGCGGGCCTGCCGGCGCACCCGCTGCACGTGCTTGTCATCGTGCACGGGGTTGCGCACAGAGGCCATCGCTGCGCGCACGGCGGTTTCGAGTTCAGCGAGAATCTGGGCCTTGCGGGCGCCAGGGAGCGGCCAAGCGATAGAGATAGGCTCAACCATGCAGTTTCCTGGATCTCCTCAACCCTAGTGGAGGAAGCAGCGCAACCCGGTATGTACCATCACCATGCCGTACTGCTCTGCCGCGGCGGTGATATCGTCATCGCGCAGGGCCCCCCCGGGATGCGCCACATACTGCACGTGGGTGCGGCTTGCCCGGTCAATGCTGTCTCGGAAGGGGAAAAAGGCATCGGAGGAGAGGCAGACGCCCTCGAATTGGGCCAGCCATTCGGCGCGCTCTTGCCGGGATAGCGGCTCCGGGGTCTCCTGCAGGCCATCCAGCATGGCGGCCACCTCGGGCGGCGAGAGCTGGTCCCACAGCAGGTACTGATCGATCGTGTTCGTCATCTCCGGGCGGGTCCGGCCCTCTTTGTGACGGAGCGCCAGCACTCGTGGGTGCTGCTGCAGGAACCACTTGTCGGCCTTGTCGCAGGCCAGGCGCGTGCAATGGACGCGCGACTGTTGACCTGCCCCCATGCCGATCACCTGCCCATCATAGGCCACGCAGACCGAGTTGGACTGGGTGTATTTGAGGGCGATGGTCGCCACGATCAGCGTCTCGAGGGCGCCGGCAGGGATATCTTTGCGCGTGGTGACCCGGCGCTCAAACAGGCCGGCGTCGATGCGCGCCGTATTGCGCTGCTGCTGCAGCGTCAAGCCGAATACATCACGGCTTTCGAGTGCAGGGGGTTCATAGCCGGGATCTATCTGCAGGATATGGAAGCCGCCCTTCTTTTTCGTGCGCAGGATGTCGATCGCCTCGGGTTCATAGTCGGGGGCGATAATCAGGTCCGATACCTCCCGCTTGAGCAGCCTGGCCAGAGAGACATCGACCTTGTCGCTGACGGCTATCGCATCGCCGAAGGAGCTCATACGGTCGGCCCCACGGGCCCTGGCGCAGGCCAGGGCGACCGGCGAGAGGTCATCGGCAGGCAGCATCTGCGAGCGGCGGAACGCCTCGGTCAACGGGCGCGCCACGGCGGCGCCAGCCGGGCTGACATGCTTGAAAGAAGCGGCGCCTGGGAGCCCGGTGGCCGCCCGCAGCTCGCGGACCAGTTGCCAGCCGGCCAGGGCATCCAGCAGGTTGATGTAGCCCGGCGCACCGTTGATGACCTGCAGCGGGCCGGGGTCAAGCTCACTCAGGAGCCGCGCCGGCTTTTGATGGGGGTTACAGCCGTATTTCAACTCCAGGTGCATATCTATATCCCTCGTTCTTCTTATGTCGGCCGTATGCTGCGAAATCGGCATCATGCTCCCGCCCAGCATCGTCGCAGCGACCTTCAGTCACTCGTCCTGATGTGACGCAGGAAGATGAATGGCTAAAACCATCACCACAAGTGTGGGCGCAAAAAAGAGAGGACGGGCCCACGACCCGTCCTCTCTGAGGGTTGCACGGCACAGCAACTACCGGATGGCGCGCTCGGTCTGCCGGTCGAAGATCTGGACGTTGTCCATGTTAAAGTGGACAGTGACGTCATTGCCGACGCGGAACGAGGTACGCGGATCGACGCGGGCGATAAACGTCTTGCTGCCCGTGAGCAGGTAGACGAAGACTTCAGCGCCCATGAGCTCGGTCACGTCGACACGGGCCTCGACGGCGGCGGCGGTGATGCCCGGCGGCGAGTACTGGGGATCGAAAATGTCCTCAGGTCGGATGCCGAAGACGATTTCCTTGCCCAGGTACGGGGCCAGAGTCTTGGTGCGATCCGGCGTCATCTTGACGCGGAAGGTGCCGGTATCGACATACATCTCATCCTTCGTGCCGACCAGGGTGGCATCGAAGAAGTTCATGGCCGGGCTGCCGATAAAGCCGGCGACGAAGACGTTGTCGGGGCGCTGGTAGAGGTTCTGCGGGGTATCGACCTGCTGCAGGATGCCATCGCGGAGCACGCAGATGCGCGTGCCCATGGTCATGGCTTCCATCTGGTCGTGGGTCACATAGATGAAGGTGGTCTCGAGCCGCTGATGGAGCTTGGACAGCTCGGCGCGGGTCTGCACGCGCAGCTTCGCGTCCAGGTTTGACAGAGGCTCGTCCATAAGGAACACCGCCGGCTCGCGCACGATAGCGCGGCCGAGGGCGACACGCTGGCGCTGGCCGCCAGAGAGCTGCTTGGGCTTGCGGTCGAGCAGGCTCTCGATGCCCAGCATACCCGCCGACTCACGCACACGGCGCTCGATCTCCGCCTTGGGGGTCTTGCGCAGCTTGAGACCAAAGGCCATGTTGTCGTACACGCTCATATGCGGGTAAAGGGCGTAGCTCTGGAACACCATGGCGATATCGCGGTCCTTGGGGGCCACATCGTTCACCAGGCGGTCACCGATGTAGATATTGCCCTCGGTGATCTCTTCCAGGCCGGCGAGGAGGCGCAGCGAGGTGGTCTTGCCGCAGCCGGAGGGGCCCACGAAGACGAGGAATTCCTTATCCGCGATCTCGATATTCAGGTCGTTGACCGCGAGGACCTCGCCGAAGCGCTTGGATACATGCTCGTAGGTTACACTAGCCATCCGAGGTTCTCCTTGGATTTGAGCCTGTGACAGGCGAAACGGCCAGGTAGACCCTGGCCCAAGGGGTAAGCCCGCCCCGAATAGGGGTCATGGGCCGCGCAGCCGGAGGAAGAACCGAACTTTTCGGTCACCGGGATAAACCCGGTAGGCGCAGGGCCAAAACCGCTTCTCCTCCGCTGCAGGTGAGCGCGAAATTCTGCGTGCGAATGGCAAAAGCGTTGTTCCCTAGCGGCCTCCTTCATGCGAGCTGAGGAAGCGGAGTGCGAGGGGCGCCCGTCCCCTCCCCGCGGGGCGCGGGAATCCGCCTTTGGTGTACCGGGCGACTAGCCCTATTATAAGGCATTTTCCGCAGTTTGTCGAGTCTGGATTTTGCAGCGTGGCGCAGACCTGACAGGTTTCTGAAACCTGTCAGGTCTGCCGGCTTTTCAGGCCGAAGCAGCCTCCATCTCCGGCAAGTAGCGCCCGGCGCGCGCCGCGCTGCAGAGCTCGGCGCGGCGGCGGAAGGCTTCCTGGGCAGGGGCCGTATTGTGCGCATCTCCGTGCCACAGCTTCAAGGCCGCTTCCTGCAGGGCGCGGCCATAGGAAAAGCTGAGCGCCCAGGGCTGTGGCCCGGTGCGGTTGAGCGCGTTGAGGTTTTCTGTCGCTTCCTGCGCCCGCTGCCCTCCCGAAAGAAAGACGATGCCGGGCACGGCCGCCGGCACCACACGGCGCAGGGTGCGAACGGTCAGATCGGCCACCTGCGGCGGAGATAGCCGCTGAGCCGCTTTCTCGCCGGGCAGGATCATGTTGGGCTTGAGCAACATGCCTTCTGGGGCGACTCGCGCTTCCTCCAGGGCGGCAAAGACGCGGTGCAGGACCTGCTCTGTGACCTCGGCGCAGCGCTCGGCCGTGTGATCGCCATCCATGAGTACCTCAGGCTCGACGATGGGGGTGAGCCCCGCCTCTTGGCAGAGGGCGGCGTAGCGCGCCAGGGCCTGAGCGTTGGCATCCATGCCGTAGCATGTGGGGGTGCCGTCCCCTATGGCGTAGACAGCGCGCCACTTGGCAAAGCGCGCACCCAACTGCCGGTATTCGCTCAGACGATTGCGCAGGCCATCGAGGCCCTCGGTGATCTTTTCACCCGGATAGCCCGGCAGGTCCACCGTGCCCAGGTCCACTTTGATGCCGGGGATGATGCCCCGCTGCGCCAAGAGTTGGGGAAAGGGCACACCGTCGTGCGAGGCCTGACGGATGGTCTCATCGTACATGATCACGCCGCTGATGTAGGGCTCGATGCCAGGCGCAGTGAACAGAAGGTCACGGTAGGCGCGACGAGTCTCTTCGGTAGAGGGCACCCCGACCGTATCGAGCCGCTTCTTGATCGTGCGCGTGCTCTCATCGGCCGCCAGGATTCCTTTGCCCGGCGCCACGAGCGCCCGGGCTGTCGTTTCGAGCTCATGTTGGTCCATGGCAGATACTGCCTCCTTTGTGTGGGCCACTGATTCAAGAAAAGCGCCAGGGCCCTTCCGGGCAATTGCCGGCTGGTCCGCTCCGCCCAAGCCCGGCTTTATCCCAGAGAGTGTGGGTCTGTTCCGGCCGCGTGCGGAGCGTGGTACCCGGAAGCCGAAGGCCATTTCCATCGTGCGTTGTGCCCAATTGGGCATGGAAGACTGACCTGAGAATAGCGCCTATTGTACCATCTAACCTCAGGCGACGCCAGCCGAAGGTGCATTTGCGCTTTCTATCCCCAACTGGCACGTATCTTGCTGCCCGGGTATTGGTCGGTGGCTGCCATCTAACTATGGGCCTGGCCCAGATCCTCCCCTCACACTCCGGCAGGGCGCTGGCTTCTCATTCTGTTTTGCCTGTCACTGACCGCAAGAGCATCTTTGCCATAAAGGGGTGTTGAGATGGCCAACATTTTCGGGGGTGGCAACCAGGGGCAGCAAAAGGCCGAGCGTGCGCAGCAGGCAGGGGTTCCGGTCGCGGAGCGGCAGGTCTTTGACGTCGTCTGCGGAAAGGGCGTCAGGCCCGAAGAGGCGATCGCCTCACGAGAGTACGGCGGAGAGACCCTTTACTTTTGCTGCGTGGGCTGTGCTGAAGCTTTTGACGCCAATCCGGAAGCCTACCTCCGCCAGGCGCCGATACGCGCCTATGCCATGGAAGAGCGCTACAAAACAGGCGCCGAAGCGGCCGCGGTAAAAGAGGCCGAGGCCGCGGTCAACCGCTACCCGGCGGAGATCAGCGCGGCTGAGGAGAGGGCCAGGGCTGCGCGCGCAAATGTCGCACGGCTGGAGGGGGAACTGGAGGCGGCCCGCGCCCGGCTGGCGAAGAGCCAGGCTGAGCTGGAAAGTCTGTCAGCGCGCCAACGCCAGCCCCCGGCTGTGGCCGCGGGCCCCGATGTGGCGGCCCTCGAGCAGCGTATCTCCCAAGAGCGGTCGCAGCTGGCCGCAGCCCAGCAGGCGCTGGCTGCCGAGCAAGAGAGGCAGGCCAGCATGCTGCGGCAAGAGCAGGCCGAGGTCATCAGCCTGCAAGAACGGCAGCAGGCGGTCCAACGTGATATCAGCGCCCAAGAGGCGCGCATCAACGATATCCAGGCGCGGATAGGTGGGTTGCGCAAGCTGGAAGAGGAGCTCAACGCTGCCCAGGCTGTGCTCGCACAACGCCGGCAAGAGATGGAGGCTTTGGGCCGGCGTGACGAAGAAAACCGGGCTGCCCTCAAGGCCGAGGACCAGCGGCTGGCCGAGCTACGGGCGCAGGTGGACCGGGAAACGGCCGACCTGGAGGCTGCGCAAAAGGCGCTGGCCCAGGCGCGCCTGCGAGCTGAGGAAATGGCCCGCGCGCAGCGGACGCAAATGGAGAGCATGAAGGCCGAGCTGGAGACGGCGCAAAGGGGTGCGCCGAAGGAAGAGCAGCATATCCGAGAGCTCGAAACAAGCATCAAGCAACTGCAGGACCAGGCCACTGCTGAGGAGCGTCGGGCCGCCGAACTACGCGATGCAGAGACGGCAGCCCAGCGGGAACTGGACCGCTTGCGCAAGCAGCAGCGCGAGGTCACAGTGGCAGGCTTGCCCGCGACGCCAGGTGAGGAGCCGAGCGAGTTCTATAGCGCCCGGCGCCCTCAAAAGTAGGGGCGTCCGCATCCTCTCGGCGCGACGACACACATGAACACGCAGAAGGAAGGACACATGGAAGGAAATCTGCCTCGCGACCCGGTGTGCGGGCTGGAGATCCATCCCGATGATGTTGATTCCTGGGTGGAATATGGGGGCACACAGTATTACTTCTGCTGCCCTACTTGCCAACGGACCTTTGAGGAGAACCCAGAGGCGTACATTGCCGAAGAGCAGAAGGAACGGCAGGCCTCCCATAAGGAAGATGGCAGCGAGCGCCATAGCAGGCACCAAGGCCGAATCTGAAGCGAGGCCGGGGATGCACCCGCTGCATCCCCAGCCGGCTTTTCCTCCATCGCTGGATACCCACCCGTTTTGTGGCCAAGTGGCCAGACAGATCAAGAGGGTTTGGTGCGCCTTGACGTGCGTGCTGCGCTCGGCTGCGGCCCAAGCCCGCGCCGTGTCGCCCAGACGGCGGCCTGCACCCGATCTGCCATGTGCAGCTTGCTGAGAATGTTGCAGATGTGCGTCTTGATGGTGCCTACGCTGACCCCCAATGCGGAGGCAATGTTGCTGTTGCTCAGCCCCTCGGTCAAGAGGGCCAATACTTCACGCTCTCGCGGGGTCAAAGTGTCGAGCGGGTCTGTACATGGCGCGGGATTGCGCTCCAGCGCAATGAGGGAGCCCGCAGCTTTGAGGAGCGCCTCGCGATCGACCAGGGAACGCCCACCCGCCGCCGCTCTGATTGCAGCCGCCAGATCCTCCTGAGAGACTTGGCCAGCCAGATAGCAGGTGGCGCCGTGGGCGAGCGCTTGTAGCAGGAGATCCTGGTCGCCTTGCATGCTGAGCACCACAATCCCTATCTGCGGGTCCGGCCGGCGCATGGCCTGCATGGCGGCCAGGTGTTCCGGCCCCAATCGGGGGACGCTGAGCAGCACTATGGAGGGCGTCAGTTGGGAGACCAACTCAATGGCCTCAAATGCATTGCGGGCTTGAGCCACAACCTCTACTTGCGCATTGCGCAGAAAGCTGCATAGCCCCTCGCGGATAACGGGGTTGGCTTCCACGACCATCGCCCTGATCGAGCAGGTTTGGGCAGGCGTAGACATGTTGGCGGTGATGACGGCGCTCGATGGATGGCTGCTCATGTAGGATCTTCCACCTTACTGCCAGGATGCCCGTCCTGGCCCAAACACATCAGTGATATCGGCCCACGGCGGGGGATGTGCTCCCTGCGAGCCCTGGCGCTCCGACGCGCCTGTAATGGGTGGCCTATATCTTCTTATGGATATAATAGGGCCGTTGGCGGCAAATGTAAATAGGCCACCTGACCTATATTTCGCGGTTTGTTTGAGGAAAATAACGAAAGGGGAGGCTTCGGGTACAGTTCAACCTGGGGATGAGTGCGTACAGCCGGGCTGTGTCGTGCGCCTCTTGCCCCCACCCTGGCCCGCCCCCGCCGGCGGGCAGGGGGTAGGGGGATGGGCCTCACGCTGCGGCCCAGCAACAGCCTAAGAACTGCCCCAAGATTGAGCCGCACCCTGTAGGATTCCAGCGCCTTGTGCGCCTGGGGCCTTTGCAGTATAGTTTAGCTTACCCTTCTTGCCAGGAGCAGGCCATGCAACCACCCAAGAGCTACCTCATCGATCTGGACGGCGTCTTGGTCACGGGCAGCCGAATCATCCCTGGGGCGGATCTCTTCATCCGGCGGCTCAATGAGCGTGGGGCCCGATATCTCGTGCTGACCAACAACTCGCTCTACACCCCGGCGGACCTGCAGCATCGTCTGCGCGTTGCCGGCATCGAGATAGCGGCTGAGCATTTCTACACCTCGGCCCTGGCCACTGCGCGCTTTCTCGACAGCCAGCGCCCCCATGGGACGGCTTTTGTGGTGGGCGAAGCGGGGCTGACCACTGCCCTGCACAGCGTAGGTTATATCCTGACCGCCCATGAGCCCGACTATGTGGTGTTGGGCGAGACCAACACCTATAGCTTTGAGCAACTCACCCTGGCCGTGCGCCTGATCCGCGCCGGCGCACGCTTTGTGGCCACCAATCCCGACCCATCGGGCCCCGGTGAAGGCGGCCTTGTGCCGGCCTGTGGGGCCGTGGCCGCACTGATCGAAAAGGCCAGCGGCGCCAGTCCTTTCTTTATCGGCAAGCCCAACCCCTTGATGATGCGCACGGCGTTGCGCTACCTCGATGCCCACTCGGAAAACTCGGTCATGGTCGGCGACCGCATGGATACCGATATGGTTGCCGGCATCGAGAGCGGCATGGAGACTATACTCGTCTTGACCGGCGTGACCCGCCGCGAGATGGTGGGCCGCTTTGCCTATCAGCCCCATATGATTGTGAACTCGGTGGCGGATATCGAGGTATAGGACTGCACCACGCCAAGGGATTACACGGCTTGGCTGCTGCCACGGTTAGGCGGGCTCTATCGTCACGCGATTTCGGTGTAGCGAGCAAGTAACCTGTATCATCTGTGGCAGCCATCTGTTGTCGGGGGTGTGGTTGCGTTCTTTGCCAACTTACCGATATATACTATTCCGCTTTGTACCTCTCGCATGTTCCGGTGTATAATCGTTGCGCAGACGGAAGGCCCGTCCGCTAGAACGGAGCGAGATGCCCCAGGTCTACGTGGCCCTCGATCTGGAAACGACAGGGCTGAGCCCCGAGCACGACGCGATCATCGAGATCGGCGCCGTCCGTTTCCGCACCGATCGTACGCTGGATACCTTTTCAACACTGATCAATCCCCATCGCCCCATCCCCTACAAGATCCAGCTTCTGACGGGGATCTCTCAGGGCGAGGTGGCGCACGCCCCTTCGTTGCACCAGGCGCTGCCCGATCTGCGGCGCTTTGTGGGCGATAGCCCGGTCGTGGGCCACAACATCAATTTTGATCTCGGCTTTCTCCGCCGCCAGGGGCTCTTGCCCGACGCCCTGGGTATCGACACCTTTGAGCTGGCCAGCATCCTGCTGCCAGAGGCCCCCCGCTATTCCCTGGGCGCCCTGGCCGACCAGCTCGGTATTTCCCTGCCCACACGCCACCGCGCTCTGGAGGATGCCACCGCGACCAAGGACCTTTTCCTGGCGCTTTTGCAGCGAGCTTTGGAGATGGATCTGGAGGTGCTGCAGGAGATCAACCGGGTGGCGGCGCGCAGCGAGTGGCCCCTGCGCCACATCTTCCGTGACCTGGAGCGCGAGCGAGCGCGCACCGCGGAAACGGGCACCATCCGCCAGCAGCTCCTGGAAAAGGGCTTATTGGACCGGGCCGGGATGGGCCTGGTGCTCTCTCGCCGGCCGCGCGAGGACCCGCTGCGCCCTACGAACAACAAGACCCCCCTGGACGCCGAGGCCCTGGCGGCCCTCCTGGGGCCTGATGGGCCCTTTGCCAAGAGCTTTCCCGGTTACGAGTATCGTTCGCAGCAGGTAGATATGTTGCGGGCCGTGGTCGAGGCTTTCAATGAGGGCGGACAGCTCTTGGTGGAGGCAGGCACCGGCACCGGCAAATCGCTGGCCTACCTGCTGGCGGCGGTCGACTTCGCCGTGCGCAACGGCCGGCACGTGGTCATCTCGACCAATACCATCAACCTGCAGGACCAGCTCTACCTGAAGGACATCCCAGATCTGCAGCGCATCCTCGACCGGCCTTTCAAGGCCGCCCTGCTCAAAGGGCGCAGCAATTATCTCTGCCTGCGCCGGCTGGCCCAGTTCCGAAAGAGTGAGCACTTGAACACTGATGAGGTGCGCGTGCTGGCCAAGATCCTGGCCTGGCTGCCGGTTACCTCGACAGGGGACCATGCCGAGCTGACCATGATCACCAGCGAATCGAATGTGTGGGCGCAGATCGGCGCAGAGGCGGATAATTGCCTCGGTGAGCGATGCCCGCACCGGCTGGGGGGCAGTTGCTTCCTGGCCCGCGCCCGGGCTCGGGCTGAGGCAGCGCACGTGATCATTGTCAACCACGCCCTGCTCCTTTCCGATGTGACGTTGGAGGGGCGGCTCCTGCCCGATTTCCAGCACCTGATCATCGATGAGGCGCATCACCTGGAAGCGCGCGCTACCGAAAGCCTCGGCTACACCGTCAATCAGCGCCAGTTCGATGGGCTCTTGAATAGCCTGAGCGTGCGCCTGGGCGGTGGCCGGGGACCGCAGCGGGCTGCGGACAGCCCGTTGGGGAGCCCCGGGGACCGGCGGGGCGGCCTGCTGAGTGAGGTCACCCCCGGCCTGCGCCGTAGCACCCTCTCGCCCAATGACCGCCAACGAATCGAAACCTTTGTCGAAGTATTGCATGGTCAGGTGGACCATCTGCGGCAGGAGGGGGCCCTGTTCTTTGATGCCCTGGACAACTTTTGCCATGATCAGCTGGGGGGGCGCCAGGATAGCGAGTATGATGTGCAGATCCGCCTGACCACGGGCCTGCGCTCTCAGCCATCCTGGATTGACGTCGAGGTGCGCTGGGATAAAGCCTCGCAGACGATGAAAAATCTCATCGCCAACTTGCGCAAGCTCACCGCGGCCTATGATGAGCTGAGCGAAGCGAATATCCCCGACTATGACGAGGTACTGCAAGGGCTGCGCTCGCGGCTGCAGCGCGCTACCGAAGTCTGCACACAACTTGAAGCGATCATCATGAAGCCGGCGACCACGCAGATTTACTGGCTCACCCTTTCCAGCCGCGATAGCTCTATCACTCTGCAGGCAGCGCCGCTGGAAGTGGGCGCACTCTTGCAGGAGGGCCTCTTTAAGCGCATGGAAACCGCCATTCTCACTTCGGCCACCCTGCGCACCGGGCGCGAGTTCGACTATATGCGCAGCCGCCTGGGCCTGGAGTATGCGAACGAGCTGGCGGTAGGCTCGCCCTTTGACTATCGCCGCTCGACGCTCGTCTATCTGCCGACCGATATCCCCGAGCCGGGCAGTCCCTACTATCAAAAGGCGGTAGAGCAGGCGCTGGTAGATCTCTGTCGCGCCACCAAAGGCCGCACGCTGGCCCTCTTCACCTCTTATACGCAACTGCGCTCCGCACACCGGGCTATCACGCCCCCGCTGGAGCAGGATGGCATCGTCGTATACGCCCAGAGCCTGGATGGCTCGCGCCGGCAGCTGCTGGAGAATTTCAAGACGACACAGCATGCCGTGCTCCTGGGCACGCGCAGCTTCTGGGAGGGTATCGATGTGGTGGGCGAAGCGCTCTCGTGCCTGGTGATGGTGCGGCTGCCCTTTAGCGTGCCCTCCGACCCCATCACCGCGGCCCGTTCCGAGACCTTTGAGGACCCCTTTAACCAATATCAGGTGCCCGAGACGGTGTTGCGCTTTCGCCAGGGGTTCGGGCGCCTCATTCGCAGCCACGAAGACCGGGGCGTGGTGGTGATCCTCGACAAGCGCGTGCTCAGCAAGGCCTACGGGAATGTCTTTCTGCGCTCTCTGCCCGATTGTACGGTGCAGCGCGGGTCGATCAAGGAGCTGCCCGCTGTCGCCGTCAAATGGATCGATGGGGAGCAGCCCGTGCAGGCAGCGCTGGAGATCTAGGGAAACCGGCCTTACCGCCAAGGCGCAAAGGAGGATAAGGTGAGAGGGATCTTTGCGCCCTCGGTGAGCTCCGCCCGGCGGGTATCAGGCTGGCTCCAGTTTGGGGCTCGGCTTGAGCTCAGTGGCCAGTTTCTCTGCCCAGCTGCGAATGGCCTGCCAGTCGAGATAGTCCCCCTCGGGCGTCTTGGCCCTGCGCCCGACGAAGAGCCCTGCACTGATTGGCTCTTTGACCCGGCGCAGGGGCTCGAGGCAGCGCAGCAGCTGATCGCGGTGCTCGGGTGTATCTTCCCGCATGGCCGGGCCAACAGCGAAATAGGCCATGGTCTTGGTGCTCAATTCCTCCCGGTATTTGCGCACAAAGCCCATCATTTCGGGCAGCAGGCGATGCCTGTGCAACGAGCACCCGAGCACCACCGCCCAGTAGGCGCTGAGGTCGCCGCGCACCTGATCCACACTGCGCACATCGATCGCCAACCCCTGCTCGCGCAGCACCTGCGCCACTGCTTCCGCCACCTCTGCCGACGTCCCTGTACGGCTGGCATAGACGATCAAGACCCGATCTCCCATCGCTATCCCTCCTGCTGGGCTCCTTCGGCCCGCTCCTTGATGCCGAGCAGCATTTTGCGGTCCAGCACAAAGGCGCCGGGATCGATAGCCAGTCGTTGCATGATCTGTGCAGCAGCGTTGGCATGGTAATCAAGGCGCAGATGATCGATGAGCCGGGTAATCTCGGGGGTCAGGGGCTCCAGCAGCCAGAGCCAGCTGATGTTCAGATAGCCGGGCAATGCGGGGTCCGGGGGCTGG
>DAOTVS010000036.1:0-24249 GCA_034436375.1 Anaerolineae bacterium
TGTACACCCAGGGGCCATAAAGCGGGAAACCTTGGATCTTGGGCTGGGTCCAGACGGCAACCCTGTAGAGACGGGCCGGTGGCCCGTGTTGGCCGGCTGTCTCAAGCCGCCGGATCTCCTGGGACATGCCCAATCTGGCCAATCAACTTTGACTTTGCTGGGGACCTCATTTATTATGGAGCCAGAGCAGCATGGAGGAAATGGGTCATGATCCCGGTCAATATCCACAAGGCGGTGCTGTGATATGAACACGGACACGCTCAAGGTCTTCATCGTAGCGCGGGAGACGCAGTGCGCCGAGTGAAAACAGGAACTCGATTGCCATTCCTGGATCACGCTGCGTGAGGGGCGAGGCGCACTGTGCCTCTCCTGCGCCGATCTGGATCATCTCGTCTTTCTACCCTCCGGTGATGCCGCATTGACCCGGCGCGCGCAGAAACACTCCAGGCTCTCGGCCGTGGTCCTCAAATGGAGCCGCGCGCGAACGCTACGAGAGGCAGGGCCTGCTGGTGGAAGAGGAAGCGCTGGCCCAGGCTGAACAGGAATGCCTTGACTTAGCTAAGGACTTAGTCTACAATGAAGGTAGACCTTGGTAAGGGAGGGTATCATGACCCAAGTCAATATCCACGAGGCCAAGACAACTCTCTCCAAGCTGCTTGAGCGGGTGATGAAGGGCGAGGAGATCATCATCGCTAAAGCGGGCAAGCCCATTGCTCGCCTGTCTCCCATCGAACGGCCCCCCTGCCGCCGCACACCGGGGAGCGCTGCCGGCCAAGTCATCATTGCGCCCGACTTTGACGAGCCGCTGCCCGAGTTCGAGCAGCTATGAGAGTCCTGCTGGATACCCACGCCTTTCTCTGGTGGATCATGGATAGCCCTCTCCTACCGCCGGCGAGCCGCAAGATCATAGAGGATGGCACCAACGAGCTATATCTGAGCGCTGCCAGTGGCTGGGAGATCGCGATCAAGGCGGCGCGCGGCCGGCTGCAATTGCCCGCCGCCCCGGAGCGGTTCATGGCCGAGCAACTGGTGCAGAACAGCATCCAGGTTCTGCCGGTGCAGATGAGCCACGCACTCCATGTCTATAGCCTGCCGCCCTACCACCAGGATCCCTTTGATCGCCTCCTGATTGCCCAGGCCCAAATGGAAGGCATTCCCATTCTCACCCTGGATGCCGAGATCGCCCGCTACGACGTCCGCATCGTCGGCCGGTGATGCATCGCAAACCAGGAGTAGCAACCGGGGCCGGAAACCCGGCCCCGGTTGCTACTCCTGCACACACAGATGCTATTGGCTCAATCCCGAGAACCGCCGCACAAGCTCGGCGTTGATCGCCACCTGGTCCTCATACTCCGGGTACATGCCCACGATCACCGCATCGTTGGCCTTGATGTGGCGGAAGGTCTCCTCGAACGCCTTCTCCACCAGCTCCGGCCGGTCGCACAGCCGCCCTGCCGCCAGGATCTTAAAGGCCAGGCAGGGCCGGCGCGTCTGCCTCATGGCTTGCCACATGCGCGGCGGGTCCTCCTCCAGGTACACCTCAGCACGGGGCAGGGGCACATAGCCCAAGAGCGCCTTGAGCTCTTCGCGCGAGCGGTGCCGCTCATAGACGCAGGTCATGTAAAAGTCCACATCCCAACCCTGGCTTTCGATGGCATCCACGACCGCTGGCATGTGTGTCGACACGCCCACCAGCATCCCGGCGTCGCGCACCTTTTTGCAGAACTCGCGCGCCTCCGCCAGCCGCCCCTCCTTGAACATCACGTCTGTCACCTCGCCGTGGTGGGCCACGCCGAGCGTCCCCACCTCCGCCAGGCTACGCAGGCAATCGGGGTCCTTGGGGTCCTCGCTGGCCAGCGCGATGAACTGCAACTGCCCGCCCCGCTCCCGGTGCTGCCGCAGCAACCCCTCGCTGCCCCGGCCCGCCTGCCAACAGGTGATCCCCGCCCGCTCGCAATCGGCGAAATGCTGCAGGATCTGCTCTGTCGTGAAATAGCGGCGCATCTGATTGTTCACGAACCGCGACAGGTGCGACCCGCCGTTGATGCAGTTCGAGCCCACAATCAAGCGCGAGAGCTTGTAGGGGCCGAAATCGATTTGAGGTAAGGTGTTGACGCTCATGCTGACCTCCTTGATGCGATAGTCCAGAGGCAACCACTGACGATAGCCCCTCAAGATGCCAGGCAGCCTGTGCAACAGGTCCGTTTTGCCCTGATGGGGATGGATGGCAAAAGTGTGGCCGGGCGGCAGCAGCCAGGGGCAGGAGATTGGTCAAGGCGGCTCATGCCTTTCTCTATTCTGATACGTTCCCCTGAACAAGTCAATTTGAGTGCGGCATCATTCCCGGCGTGACAACCCGCAGGCATGATGGTATAATCGCAGCCAGCAATCGGGGAGGAGATGAGGCATGACCTTGCCTGATAGTGTCAACTCGATCATCCAGATCGTGCTGTTCGTGTTGGGCGCTTACCTGCTTGCCTTTTACCTGGGGTTGATCGTCTGGACGGCGCGGGATATCTCCAGCCGCACCCGCGACTGGTTGGGCCGTTTCCTGGCAGTGTTGCTGGTAGCGGTTTTCAACATCCCCGGGCTGATCCTCTACATTGTGCTGCGGCCGCGGGAGACTCTGGCGGAGGTTTATGGCCGGGCGCTGGAGGAAGAGGCGCTGATGCAGGGCCTGGAAGAGCAAGATTCCTGCCCTACCTGCAAGCGGCATGTCGCACAGGATTTCGTGGTGTGCCCCTATTGCCGTACTTCGCTCAAGAATCGTTGCTCGGCCTGCAAGCGCCTGCTGAACCCGCACTGGGAAGTGTGCCCTTACTGCGGTGAGGACCAGGCGGCGCGCGCGCCTCGCACCGGCAAGGCGAATGCAACGCCTGCTACCCCTTCTCCACCGCCGGCTACTCCGGCGGCGCCTCCGGCAAACCCTCCAGACGAGGCCAGTGCCCCAACGTCTTGAGGCGCTCCAACACGCGGGCAAGTTGATCCTCAGGCACGAGGATAGCACGGTCTGATACGGCGGCTCCAAAACGCTGCGCCAGCTCTGGATCGCTCTTGAGTTGGCGCAGCGTTTCCGCGTTGGCCGTCTGCAAGAGGATAGCGCGGCGCAGGGTGATGCGGCCAAAGCCCTGCCCCCAGCTCTTCAGAGTCTGCACCGCCTCGGCGGGAAGGGCGGCGCCACTGGCCCGTTGCAGGAAAGAGGCGATCTGCGCGGCCTGAATGCCGCTATTCTGCGCCTGCCAGACGGATTCGGGGTCGAGCTGGTAGAGATCACTATCCCTCTCCCGCCCCTGCCAACGGGCAAAGCGCTCGATGCGCACGCGGTCATAGGCACTCGCCCCACGCGGGACGGCGATGCGCAGGTCACTGCTCACGGCAATCGGCGCCGCCTCGGGTTCTGGCGGCGCCGCCGCCAGGCGGAGCAGGGCCCAGCCCCAGGGCGTGATGCGGAAGCAGGGCGAGGGCCCGGAGGGCTCGCTGAGGGCGACAGCGCCCAACCAGTAGAGTGGGCGCAGCACCAGATGCCGGATCAGGGCGCCCTCCACATCCTCCCAGTGGGCAAAGCCGGAAAGGTATTGGCCGGTCGCGGCGTCGCGGATATACCAGGAATCGTAATCGCCGTCGGGGCGTGCGAAATCGGGCTGCGCCTCGTGCATGGCGGCGATGAAATCGCCCAGGCGGAGCCATCCCTCTGGCAGGCGGCGCAGCGCCTCGACGACGCTCGCGCGCGCTGCCAGAGGGTCATTGCGCCAGCCGGTATCCTCGCAGCGCAGCGAAGGCACCCGGCGCAGCTCATTCCAGCGCGGGTCGCTGCGCCAGGCATCGAAAAGCGCCTGTTGTCGCTCAAAGGCGCCCCCTTCCAGCCAGGCGCGCGCCGAGTTCCCTACGCCCAACTGCATGCCCCGGCGCACGGCCAGCCGCGTGCGCACCGCCAGCCGCACCAGGAGCGCCAACCGCTCGGGGTCAGCGGGGCCGCGCCAGCGCTGGCTCAGGGGGGCCAGCGCCGAAGGCGCTACGGAGCCGTCGCGGAGCAGCAGCGCTGGGGTGCAGCGCAGGTGGGCCAGCCAGGTTGCCAGGTCAAGGGCCAGGTCATCCCTCGCCTCCTGGCCAGGACCTTCTACCGCGACCGGCGTGAGGGCGATGGCCGGAGCCCCGGCCGCCGGGTACCCCGGCAGGATGGCCAGCAGGTCGGGTGGGATGTAATAGACCTCGCCGTGATAATTGCCCAGGCGCCCATAGCGGCGAAAGAGCAACCCGGCATACCAGAGGCGCTCAGTGGCCCCCGCTGGTTGCCTCCAGGGCTGCTCGCGCTCGATAGCGCGCGGCCCCAGGCGGCGTAGCTCGCCATAGCGGGCGGTCAGCAGGTGGCCGCGGATGGCGCCACCCGCATTGATCACTTGCGCCAGGGCAGCCCTCGCCTCGGCTGGCAGTGCCGCCACAAAGGCCCGCAGCCGCTCCGGCTCCAGCATCGTCGCCGCCAGGGCCGCCGGCTCGGCTGCCGGCGCCTGCCACTGCTCGGCAATGGTGCGCAGCATCACATCGCCATATTCGGAAAGCGATTCCAGCAAGCTACGCATAACCAACCTCATGTACTATAGCCCCAGTTGCTTCACCGCCTGCGCCAGGCTGGCTGCCGTCGGGTCAATGCGGTGCGGCGCGGTGCCGGCGGCGCGGATGGCGCTCCCGACGTCTTTGAGGCCGTTGCCTGTCACGAGGAGGACGATGCGCTCCCGGGGGTCCACGCGGCCCTCGTGCAGGTCACGGCGCAGGCCGGCCAGGGGGGCGGCGCCTGCGGGCTCGGCAAAGACGCCTGCCTCCTGGGCGAGGATG
Source organism: Anaerolineae bacterium (assembly GCA_034436375.1). GTDB lineage: Bacteria > Chloroflexota > Anaerolineae > SpSt-313 > SpSt-313 > DAOTVS01. The sequence continues at coordinate 4,831 of DAOTVS010000036.1, forward strand.
CGCATGGCTTCGAGGATCTCCTCGTCGCTGACGACGGTAAAGGCGCCCCCCGTCTCACGGACGGCGCGCAGGGCCTTGACCCGGTCGCGCGGGATGCCCACACTGATGGAATCGGCCAGGGTCGAGGGCGCGCAGGGCTCGATCTCCTCGCCGCCCTGCGCCCAGGCCCGCGCCAATACGGCCGACCCTTCGGCTTGCACACCGATCAGCCTGGGGCTTTGCTCGATCAGTCCCAGGGCCAGCAGGTCGCGCAGCCCCTTGCCCAGCCCGCCGATGATGCAGCCATCGCCCACGGAGACATAGATGCGATCGGGCGCTTGCCACTGCAATTGCTCGCAAATCTCCAGGGCGGCCGTCTTTTTCCCTTCGGAGAGGTAGGGGTTGTAGGCCGTATTGCGGCTGTACCAGCCGTATTTGTGCGAGGCCTGCAGGCACAGGTCAAAGGCCTGATCGTAAGAGCCGCGTACCATGAACACGGTGGCGCCAAAGAGCAAGAGCTGCGCCACCTTGGCCTCGGGGGCGCGCTCGGGCACGAAGATGACGGTGGGCAGGCCCACACTCGCCGCAATGCCTGCCAGAGAGGAAGCGGCGTTGCCGGTCGAGGCGGCGGTGACGGTGCGCCGGCGCCCCTCCAGGGCTTTGACAACACCCACCGCCGATGCGCGGTCCTTGAACGAGGCGGTGGGGTTGCGGCCATCGTCCTTGACCCACAGGCTCTGCAGGCCGAGGCGCTCGCCCAGGCGCCGGGCGCGGCAGAGTGGGGTCCAGCCGACCTGCAGGGGCGGGATGAGATCGGGCCGCTCCACGGGTAAAAGCTCCAGGTAGCGCCAGATGGAAGGCTCGCGTCGCTCGGCCAGAGCCTCGCGCGTCAGCCGCTTGCGGATCGCTGCATAGTCGTAGATGACGTCGAGGATGCCCTCGTTCCCATGCCTGGGGCAGACGTAGGTCACTGCCGCTGGCTCATATTCCGCGCCGCAGAGCACACAGCGCAGACCCTGGACAAAGCTCATATTGCGTCCCCCTCTATCAGGAGCCCGATTCCTCCACGTAGATGATCTTGCTGCCCTGCGGCTCGAAGCGAAAAGGCACGGGCCGCAGCTCGGGCAGGGCGCGGATAATGGCCTTGTGCCGCTCGGGCGGGGCGTAGAGAAGCAGGAAACCGCCCCCGCCGGCGCCGCTGATCTTGCCGCCAATGGCCCCCTGCCGGCGGGCCTCTTCGTACCAGTGATCAATGGCCGGGTTGGAGATGCCTGCAGCGAGCTTTTTCTTCTCCAGCCAGCCCTCATGCAGCACCTCACCGAAACTGCGCAGGTCGTTGCGGCAGAGTGCATCGCGCAGGTCCGCCGCCAATTGCACCATACGGCGCAGGGCCTGCCGGCGGGCCGCATCGCTCTCGGTGTTGGCCTTTTGCTCCTGCAGAATGGCATCGGCAGAGCGGGTGAGGCCGGTGTAGAAGAGCAGCAGCCCCGCCTGCAGGGCCTCTCGCGTGCGCCGGTCGCAGATGATGGGGTCAACAAAGACGCTGCCGTCGGGATTGAACTGGGTGGCTTTGAGCCCCCCATAGGCGGCGATGTACTGGTCCTGTTTGCCGATGGGTTTGCCGCAGATTTCGATCTCGATGCGGCAGGCCTCGCGCGCCAACCGCTCGGCGCCGACGTGCTGGCCCATGTAGGCATAGAGCGCGTTGAGCAGTCCCACAGTGTAGGTGCTGGAAGAGCCCAGGCCTGTGCCCTGGGAGGGGATGTCGGAGATGGAGGTGATCTCGATGCCCCCATCCAGCCCGGTCATGCGCAACGCCTCGCGGATCAGCTCGTGCTTGAGCTCAGCGACGGTATCGACGATCTCCGTCACCGAATAGCTGGCGCGGATCTTGTGGTCGAATTTGCGGTTGACATTGATATAGATGTACTTGTCAATGGTCGTGCTGACGACCATGCCCGGCTCGTGCTCATAGTAGGCGGGCAGGTCCGAGCCGCCGCCAGCAAAGCTGATACGCAGGGGCGTGCGCGAGATAATCAAATACACCCCCCTCAAGACAAGATGGAACCGCAGATGAACGCAGATAAACGCAGATGGGTTACGGCGTTGGTCACCAACTACCGTCCGCAATCCCCAGCTTGCTGGGATTGCGGATGGCTGCGTTAGCGAGTTGTGATTCGGTAGGACTCGATTCGGTCGAGAATCAGCTTGACCGCCGCCGGTAGATCGTCCACGACGGGGCAGGTGCCCAGGCCAAGGGCGGGCAGGCGGGCCTCCTGCGTGCGCCCACGGCCGGTGCGCACCAGGATGCCGCGCACGCCGGCAGCCCGGGCAGCCTGCAGGTCCGTAGCGGCGTCACCTACCGCCCAGGAGCGGCTCAGATCGAGCGCCAGCTCCTGGGCGGCCTGCAGCAGCAGGCCCGGGGCAGGCTTGCGGCAGGCGCAACCGGCCTCAGGGGCGTGGGGGCACAGGTAGCTGCCATCGATGCGCCCCCCGGCTGCACGCACCGTCTCGATCACCCGCGCGTTAATCGCCTGGGCCTGCGCCAGGGTAATGATCCCCCGCCCCACCGCCGACTGGTTCGTAAAGAGCACCACCGCCAGGGGCGAGCATGCCAGCTCTTGCAACGCCAGCAGTGCCCCGGGGATAAAACTCACCTCGTCCCAGCTCTTCACATAGTCGGCGCGGTTCTCGATAATGACGCCGTCACGATCCAGGAAGGCAGCCAGCCGCTTCAAAGTGTCTCTCACCGCCTCCAGGGCGTCGAGCACCCGCTTGCGCGGGCACAGGCATCCCGGCACAGAGGATATGTGTGGGGTCTGTGCCGGGCCCGAGCTGGAAACAGGATCCGGCCACCGGGTTGGGAATGTGGTACAGGAGGCCATCCTTTGGCGGCACCGCCCGGTGATGAAAGGTGACGCCGTTCCCCACCCGCCGGGTATCCCGATGGCCTTTCACATGAGCGATTATACTCGTGAAAAGAGGGCCTGCCAAAGACAATCACTCTTCTTCTTTGCCGCCCTTTGTTCCCTGTAGTACAATGCAGGTACAGGCAGCACTGGAGGGACCTTGCCGCGGCCGGCCGCCCCTCGCTGCATCAGGGGGACCCCCGCGGGCGACGGCGCCCTTGGATACGATGAGTTCAGGAGGGCACCGTCATGATCACCTGCAAATTTGGCGGCAGCTCCGTCGGCGATGGCCGGCGGATTCAGGATGTGGCGCGTATTGTGGCCGCGACCAACGGCCGGTACGGGGTGGGGCCGGTGGTGGTTTCGGCCATGTCGGGCGTGACCGATAAGCTCGTGGAGGCGGCGACCCGGGCGGCGGCGGGCGAGGGTGACCTGTTCCCGGCGACGGCCGAGGCCCTCTGGGCGCAGCATCAAGAGGCGGCGGAGATCTGCCTGGCGGATGCGGAGCGGCGGGCGCAGGCGCTAGCGGCGATCCGTCGGCATCTCGATACCCTGGTTTCGCTGTGCCGATCCATCTATGTGCTGGGCGAGTGCACCCCCCGGGCGCTGGATCTCGTTTCGGGGCTGGGCGAGCGCATGAGCATTCACCTGGTCGCGGGCGCCCTGCAGGAGATTGGCTGCCCGGCCGAGGCCGTGGAGGCGACCTCGTGTGTGGTCACCAGTGATCGCTTTGGCGCCGCCGAGCCTCTGTGGGAGGATACGCGCCGCTGTACGCGCGAACGGCTGCTGCCCCTGCTGGCCAAGGGCATTACGCCGGTGGTGACGGGGTTCATCGGCGCCACGAAGGCGGGCGTGCCCACCACTTTGGGGCGCGGCGGCTCAGACTATTCGGGCGCCATCGTGGGCAGCGCCCTGGACGCGAAAGAGATCTGGATCTGGACCGATGTCAACGGCGTCATGACCGCCGACCCGCGCATTGTGCCCGAGGCGCGCACACTGCCGGAGATCAGTTACCTGGAGGCGGCAGAGCTTTCCTACTTTGGCGCCAAGGTGCTGCACCCCAAGACGGTGCGCCCCGCTATCGAGCGCGCCATTCCGGTGCGCATCAAGAACACCTTCGAGCCGGAGCACCCGGGGACGCTGATCGTCTCGCAGCCCAAGCCTTCGACCCATGCGGTCAAGGCGATCACAGCTATCCGCAACCTGAGCATGATCACGGTTGAAGGGCGCGGCATGATGGGTGTGCCGGGTATCGCCGCCAAGGTCTTTACCGCGGTAGCACGGGCCCAGGTGAGCGTGTTGATGATTTCTCAGTCCTCCTCAGAGCAGAATATCTGCCTGGTCATCCCCCAGGAGGCGACGGCGCGCGCCCTCTCGGCCTTGCAGGCCAACCTGGCGCCCGAGCTGGGTGAGCACGATATCGAGCGGGTCGATGCCCTATCGCCCGTGGCTATTGTGGCAATCGTGGGGGCGGGCATGCGCGGCACGCCGGGCGTGTCGGGCCGGGCGTTCACGGCGCTGGGGCGAGCCGGAATCAACATTATCGCCATCGCCCAGGGGTCTTCGGAGTATAACATCTCCTTCTGCGTGGACCAGGATCGCATGGCCGAGGCGGTGCGCCTGATCCACGCCGAGTTCGACCTGGGCACGCCGAACGGCCACTCGTGATGCGTAACGCGTGACGTAATAAGTAAACCGTAATAGGTAAAAGGTCACCAAGCGGCAAAGTATGCTTTGCCTCATGGCGGAGCTCCCATTGCCTTTGGGAGAATCCCCTTGGCGACACCTGTGCAAAGCATGAGCACACCGAAATAGCAGCCTTACTTATTACGGTTTACTTATTACGCTCCATGCAACCTCACGCATCACGTGTCACCTTCATAGAAGGAGCATGAGCACATGTCTCCCCTTGCCTTTCTTTTTGCCTCCATTGCTTTGAGTGTGTTGGGGCAGTTCCTGATGAAGAGCGGCATGACGCAGGTGGGGCCGCTGGATGGGGTGGCGCCGGGCGCCGTCATCCGCATGTTCACCAACCTGCGGGTGCTGCTGGGCTTTGTGACGTATGGCCTGTCGTCGCTGCTCTACCTGACGGCCATCTCCAAGCTCGATCTGAGTGTGGCCTACCCGATGCTGGGGTTGGGTTACGTAGCGGTCGTTCTGGTCTCGTGGCTTTTCCTGCGCGAGCCGGTGACCGCCCTGCGCTGGGTGGGGGTGGCGCTGATCATCAGCGGGGTGTGGCTGGTAGGACGGGGCGCGTGAGCGTGGCCTTGCTCTTTGACGATCACATGCACTCACGATGCTCCAGCGACGGCTGCGAGACGGTCACGGCGCTCTGCCGGGCCGCCCTCGCGCGTGGGCTGGCCGGGGTCTGTATCACCGATCATTTCGATACGGACCCGCACGATTTCGGCTATGGCACCTATGATTTCGACCGTGTGCTGCTGGAGGTGGAGGAAGCGCGGCGCCTCTATGGCGACCGGCTCGCGATCCGTATAGGGGCTGAGGTCTGTTTCCAGGCCGAGTTCACCCCCCGGGTTGCCGCCTTTTTGCGCGCCTGCCCGCTGGACTTTTGCCTGGGTTCGGCGCATTATGTGCGGCGCGAGTTTGTGGATGAGGCCTATTTCACCCGGCGCAGCCCTCACGAGGCCTATGAGGGCTACCTGGATATGGTCGAGGATGTGGTGCGGAGCGGGCTTTTCGATGCGCTGGGGCACCTGGACCTGGCCAAGCGCTACGGCACCCCGGTGTGCGGCCCCTTTGACCCCGGGCCCCATTGGGAGCACATCGAGCGCATCCTGCGGCGGTTGGTGCAGCAGGGGATGGCCCTGGAGGTCAACACGTCGGGCTGGCGGCAGGCGCCCGGCGAGCCCTTTCCCGGTGAGCGCATCCTACGCCGCTACGTCGAGCTGGGGGGAGAGCGCGTCACCATCGGGTCCGACGCGCACCGGGCTGCCGACGTCGGTTGCGATGTGGCGCGGGCCTGTGGCCTGGCGCGGCGGGTGGGGCTCAAGCATATCACGCGCTATCGCCAGCGCGAAGCAGAGACCTTTCCACTATAATGTATTGTGTTGGCTCATGACCCCATGGCCTGCTATCAGCGTGCGCTCCGCTTAGCAGCAGTGATTTGCGAGGTGGTAAGCTATGCCCAAGATCGATCTGATCAAGCGGATGGCGCCCCTCTACAGCATCTTCACGGGCCCGGCCTTATCCCAGAGGGTGTGGGTCTGTGGGGCGGCCGCCCCCCAGCCCCACACCGTATAGAAGGCCTGTTCCGGCCGCGCGCGGAGCTCGATGCCCGGAAGCTGAAGGGCGTTTTCATCGTGCGTTGCGCCTCATTGGATATCGGGACTGGCTTGTAGTGAGCGCCGTTCACTCTCGATGCGATCGCCCATGGTGGGAACGCGCAGGGTCTCTCACCCTGCAGGAGTGAGGGACCCCCAGGCAGCCGCCAGCGGCGCTTTGGCACTGAGAATGCTATACACGTCAGGATGTCCTGTGGTAGAGGAGAATGCTATGCAACCACAATGGCTGGCCTGGGCGCAAAAGCTGCAGGCGCTGGCACAGAGTGGCCTGGCGTACAGTCAGAATGCCTACGACACTGAACGCTATGAGGCGATCCGCGATATCGCGGCGGAGATGGTGGCCGGCTGCACCGGTGTGGACCCGGCATTCGTGCGCCAGATCTTTGGCGCCCAGGTGGGCTATGCCACGCCCAAGGTGGATGTGCGCGGCGTCATCTTCCGCGACGGCCGGGTGCTGCTGGTGCGGGAGCGCCAGGATGGGCTCTGGACGCTGCCGGGCGGTTGGGCGGATGTGAACGAATCGCCGGCCGAGGCGACCGAGCGCGAAGTCTATGAGGAGTCGGGCTACAGCGCCCGGGCGACGCGCCTGCTGGCGCTCTATGACCGCAACAAGCACGGCCATCCGCCGTATCTCTTTCCCATCTACAAGCTCTTTATGCAGTGCGAGATCACCGGTGGCGCACCTGCACAGAGCGTCGAGACGGCAGAGGTCGATTTCTTCCCCGTGGATGCGCTGCCCGAGCTCTCCGTTACGCGAGTGACGGCCACGGAGATCGAGCGCCTGTACGAATTGACAGAGCACCCGGATTGGCCGGCAGACTTTGATTAGAGGAGTAATGCTGGCTTGGTATGGAGGAGGTTCGATTCCGCTGGCTGGGGGTAGCCGGCATCGAGTTGACGGTGGAGGGCGAGATCCTGGCCATCGACCCTTTTTTCTCACGCATTCCCTGGTGGCGGGTCTGGATCGACCCGATCCATGGCGATCGTGCGCTGGTGGCCGAGCATCTGCCGCACTGCGATGTGGTGCTGGTGACGCACAGCCATTATGACCACGTGCTGGATGTGCCCGATGTGGTGCGCAACTCCGGCGCCCTGGTGCTCGGCTCGCGCAACACTTGCCGGGTCTTGGAGGGGGCAGAGATCCCCAGCCTGCGCTACCAGGAGGTGCATGTTGGGGATGACATGGGGCTCGGCCGCTTTGCGGTGACGGTGCTGCCCGGCTCTCACATCACTGTGGCGGGGCGCCCCCTGCTGACCGGCGACTTGCCCAACTGGCCCGTTTCGGCTTTTGGCGCGCAGGATTACCGCATGGACGCGTGCTACAGTTACCTCATCACGGCCGGAGGTCTGCGCATGTTGGACTGGGCCAGCACCAGTGTGGAAGGGGCGGAGCGGGCCGACGTGCTCTGGGTGGGGGCGCCAGCGCCGGAGGCGCATTACCGCGAGCTGGCGCAGGTGGTGCAGCCAAAGGTCATCATCCCCATCCACTGGGATGACTTTTTCCGGCCGCTCTCCCGGCCATTGCGGCCCTTTTTCCGGCCGCCGCAGCCGCGCTGGCCGCCTTTGGGGCGCCTCGACATAGCGGAGCTGCAGCGAATGCTCGAGCGAGCGGCGCCGGGGGCGCGCGTGTTGGTGCCCGAGATCTTTGCGGAGTACGACCTGGCGACGCTCTTGTAACGGTAACCCTATGGGTTCAGATAGCGAGTTCAGATCATGAGTGAAACCGAGAGACACTATCATCACCTGGGCCGCACCCCTGCCGGGATGCTGGACCCGCAAATGCTGTTGCCGGCCATTGGCCTGCAGCCGGGCGAGACGCTGTTGGATGCGGGGGCCGGGGAGGGGAATCAGGCCCTGCCGGCCGCCCGCATCGCGGGGCGCGTCTATGCGGTCGATGTGCAGCCGGAGCGGGTCGCGACCCTGGAAGCGCGGGCACAGGAACAGGGGTTGACCAATGTACAGGCCATCGCCGCCGACCTGGCCGGCCCCATACCCCTGCCGGCGGCATCCATCGACCGCGGCCTGATGACCAATGTGCTGCACGAGCTGACCGAGAACGGCGTCGCCGAGGGCGCCCTCAGGGAGATGGCGCGGCTGCTCCGCCCCGGCGGCGTGCTGGCTATCGTCGATTTCCGGCCGGAGCTGGATTCACGCCCCGGCCCGCCGCAGGCGGTGCGGGTGGCGCCCGGGCGGGCGGCGGAACTGGCCCGCCCGTACGGCTTTCGTGAGGAGAGCCGGAAGGAGCTGGGCAGCTATCACTACGTCCTGCTCTTGCGCAAGGAGGGCTGAGCTATGCACGCCATGATCCTGCCCCAACCCAAACCGGTGGCCGAGCGCCCCCTGGTCGAGGCCGAGCTGCCCTTGCCGGAGCCGGGCCCCGGCCAGGTGCGTCTGCGCGTGCGCGTATGCGGGGTGTGCCATACTGATCTGCACACGGTCGAGGGGGAATTGAGCCTGCCCGAGCTGCCCCTGATTCCGGGCCACCAGATCGTGGGCACGGTCGAGGCCCTGGGCCCGGGCGCCGGGCGCTTCCGGATGGGGCAACGGGTGGGGGTTGCCTGGCTCAACTGGGCCTGCGGCGAGTGCGCGTTCTGCCGGGCGGGCCAGGAAAACCTCTGCCCTCACGCCCGCTACACCGGCCTGCAGGCCCCCGGCGGCTATGCCCAGTATACCGTGGTCGATGAGCGCTTTGCCTACCCCATCCCCGAGCGTTTCAGTGACGCCGAGGCGGCGCCGCTCCTGTGCGCCGGGGTCATCGGCTACCGGTCGCTGCGGCTGAGCGAGATCCGGCCCGGCGGGCGCCTGGGGTTGTACGGCTTTGGCGCCAGCGCGCACCTGGTGATCCAGGTCGCCAGGCATTGGGGCTGCGAGGTCTATGTCTTTACCCGCGGCGAGGAGCATCGCCGGCTGGCCCGCGAGTTGGGGGCCGCCTGGACCGGCGCCGCGGAGGATACTCCGCCCGCCGCCATCGACTCGGGCATCATCTTTGCCCCGGCCGGGCGCCTGGTGCCGCTCGCCCTGGGTCACCTGCGCCCGGGGGGTACGCTCGCGATCAATGCCATCTATATGAGCCCCATCCCCGAGCTGCCCTACGACCTCCTCTATTGTGAGCGCACACTGCGCAGCGTGGCCAACGTCACCCGGCAGGATGCCGAGGAGTTCCTGCGCCTGGCCGCCGAGATCCCGGTGCACAGCGAGGTGGAGCTCTACCCCTTGAGTGAGGCGAACGAGGTGTTGCAAAAGCTCAAGCGCAGTGAGATCCGCGGCAGCGCAGCCCTGCGGGTGTAGTTATCTTTCCCCGGAGCCAGATTCCTTTGGCGCCGGAGAGGGGCGTGCCCTGGACCGATGGTTCCCTCTCCCGCCTCTGGCGCGGATTTGCCAGGGTGATGCCTTGTGCGCCTATGCCTCACCACCCTTCCCCCGCGAGGGTCTACCTGCTCACAATCTCGCACCCCACCATATCGGCCAGGTGCGCCAGGGGGGCACGCAGGTCGCCATAGGCGGCCATCCAGTGATGGCCAAGTCCGTTGGCCACGATCCACTCCAGGATCTCGTGGTGATCGGCCTCGAACCGCACCTCCAGCGGATTGCCCGGGAAGATCATGGTCGTGGGGATGGCCTGACCATAGAGCACGCCCAGCCGGTAGCCGGCCAGTGTTGGCACCAGGTTGACCAGGGTGCAGGGGCCGGGTTTAGCCGTAAAGAGACAGCAGAGCCCCCGGTCCATCAGGCGCACCGGGCCCAGGGTGATCTCCTGCGGGCTGCAGGCCAGTGAGAACGCGCCCGAGCCGCAGTGTGAGAGCACAATGCTGTTATGCTCCGGGATGGGGTCCAGCAGGTCGGTATTGTGCACCGGTTGGCCCGTGAGCCGCGTCAGCATCAGCATGCCCAAGGCGCCGTTGATGTCGCCCTCGCAGGCCACCGGTGTGCCCGCTTCGCCCAATAGCGAGGCAGCCAGGCACACCTTGCCCATCAGGTGCGGGTAGCAGCCGACGGCCACCGCTGAGAGGCCACCTTCTTCCACTACCTGTCGTAGCGCCGTATAGACCTGGAGCGACTCGATCCCCACCTCGGCAGGCACTTTCACCTGACCCACCTGGCCCTCAAGCTCCTCCCAGCGCCCCTGCACTGCTTTGGGCGCCACCCCGCGGGCGCGCTCCAGGAAGAGCGGCGCATCGATGCCGACGATGCGTGGGCCAAAGACCTTTTTCAGCGCCAGCTCGTGCCCTGTCGTCTCGGTCATGCCCTCCACACGGTGCCCCAACATGCCCAGTCGCGCCCGACGCAGCAAGCGCTTCAAGGCCGCCGCCTGTGCGTAATCCCAGGTCCGCTGCAGGGCTACCGGCGCGCCCGGCTCGGCGAACAGGAGGATGTAGGGCTGGCCCAGCGCCTTGAGCATATAGCCGAGCTGCTGCATGCCGCAGAGGGAGCCCGTCTCCATGCCCGGCCGCGCCCATAGGACCAGCGGAGTATTGCACTCTTCCAGGAGGTCCAGGACCAGGTAATCCTCGAACCACGAGGCGGCGACCAGGCAGATGGCATCGACCCTTTGCTCATAGAAAAAGCGCCCTGCTGCTGCGGCTGAATCGGGGTCCACGGCGGCCCGTGGCGCTGGCACGGCCTCCAGTTGCTGAGGCGCTAATGAGGCAAACGCCGCCCGCAGCCTCTCCTGCAGGGCCGGCGCCTCCCCCGCCCCCACCTCCAATGGGCTCGCGACCGCCGCAATGCCCAGTCGTACGCGAGATGTCATGGCATACCCCTCTCCTTACCACGCCTTGGCCAAAATCCCTTCCGCCTGCTCGTACGTCTGGATGAACGGGCTCAGGAGCAGTGCCCGCAGGGCCTTGGCCCGGTCTCGCTCCACAATGGCCTCGGCGGCCAGCATCTCATAGGCGCAGTTCTGTTGCACCAGCGTGCGCACGGCCAGAGGCGCTGCGCCCCCGGCCAGCGCCCGGATGCGTCCGCCATCCACCATGGCAGGCACCTCGACGATCGCCTCCGCTGGCAGCCAGGGGATGGCCGGGCCGTTGACCACGTTCAGGATATGCCGTGTTGGCCCGGGCTGGCTTTGAGCATAGCGCCCCTCCACCAGCGCCACGAGCACGGGGGCAATGACCATACTGTACCAGCGCGCCCCCCGTCGCGCAAAGGCCGTCGGCTGAGCGCCCGTCGCCAGCGCCTGTTCATAATCGGCCAGGATCTCGCCCTGCAGGTCGATCAACTCCCTGGCCCGTGCGCGCCTGCCCACCTGGCGCGCCAGCATACGCTCTGGATGGAAGACAAAGCGAAAGTAGGGGCTGGGGATAGCGCCCATAGCCTGGGTGATGGCGGGCTCCACATCCTTCACAATCTCACTGGCCCGTGCCAGGGCCTCGGGCAGCACATCGCGCCCGCGCCACCACAGCCCCGTCACCCAGCCGAAATGGTGCATGCCCACGTAATCCACCACCAGCTCCCTGGCAGGCGCCCCCAGCGCCCGGGCAATTGACTCGACCAGGGTCACCGGCGCATCGCACAGGCCCACTGTCGGCACGCGAGTGTAGCGCGAAACGGCATACTGCACCAGGCTGGCCGGGTTGGAAAAACTGAGCATCAGCGCATTGGGTGCGATGCGCTCCACCTGCCGCGCGTACTCGAGCGCCACCGGCACCGTGCGCACCGCATTGGCGAACCCGCCTGCGCCGATCGTTTCCTCGCCAAAGAGACCGAGAGAATGCGGAAAGGTCTCGTCGTATACGCGCGCTTCCAGGCCACCCACGCGGACCTGGTTGATCACAAACTCAGCCCCCGCCAGCGCAGCTTCCACATCCGTCGTATGAGAGATGGCGAGCAGGGGGTCGCCCGCGGCCAGCAAACGCGCCGCGCCCGCTACCGTAGCCAGCTTTTGGGCGCTGCGGCCCACCAGCACCAACTCGAGCGGGGTCGCTCGGCCCGGGCAGGCCGCAATCGCCCGCGCCAGCTCCGGCGTCGCTACCGCGCTCCCGCCCAAAACAACGATTTTGACCATTGAGCTCAAGCTCCTTCAGACTCTCCCCAGTTCCGCCGCCTCACACCTGAATCTTTTTCCATGTTCCCGAGCGGAAGCGGAGGAAGTTGAGCACCCCCCGGCATGTCATGTCGAGGGTCAGCGCGTACCAGGCCCCCATGAGGCCGAGCCCGAACACGTTGACAAAGAGCAGCGCCAATCCAAAGCGCACCAGGACGACATTGATGCCGTTGGAGAGCATGGGAAACCGTGTATCGCCGGCCCCGCGCAGGGCGCCGCTAAAGATCTGCGAGGAGGCCAGGAATGGCTGCCCCAGGGCCACCAGTCGCAGTGGCCCCGCGCCCAACGCGATGACCTGCGGATCGTTGGTAAAGATGCCCACGATCTGGCGCGAAAAGAAGAAAAAGAGCAGGCCCATAAAGCTCATGAATGACGCGCCCAGTTTATAAGACAGGTAACCGTCGCCTTCGGAGCGCTTGGGGTTGCGTGCGCCCAGCCCCTGGCTCACCAGCGTGGTCGCCGCCACGGCAAAGCCAAAGCCCGGCGAGTAACTGAGCGACTCGGCGTTCAGGGCGACTGCGTGCGCCGCACAGGCCGCGGTGCCCAGCGAGGCGACGACACGGAAATAGAACATATCGCCCATGCGGAAGAGCAATTGCTCAATGCCTGTCGGCACGCCCACACGCAGCATACGCATGATCATCGAGAAATCCGGGCGCATGGCTCGCACGTCTAGCTGCAGCCCTGCCCGCCCACGGGCCAACATCGAGAGCACCACGATGCCGCCAATCGAGCGCGCTACGGCGGCCCCCAAAGCCGAGCCCATCACACCCAGCTTGGGCAAGCCCAGGGGGCCATAGATCAGCGTCCAGGCGACGAGGATATTGATGGCGTTCACCAGCCCCATGATCTGCATCGTCGACATGGTATCGCCGGCGCCGCGCAGGCAGGCCAGGCCGATGAACATCCAGGTGGAAAGCAAGAAAGTATAGGCGACAATGCCCAGGTAGGTTGTCCCCAAGGGGAGAGAATCGGGCTCGGCGCCCATCCAGCCGATGGCCTGCCGGGCAAAGGCCACCCCCAGGATGGTGGTGCTCAGGCCAATGCACGCCCCGAGCACGATCGACTGGTTCACAGCCCGGTGAGCCAGGTCGGGGTCCTCGGCGCCCACGGCGCGCGCGATCAGCACCGTGCCGCCGGTGGCCACCGAGGAAAAGAGCACGTTGGCCAGCATGACAACCTGGTTGGAAATGCTGACGGCGGCGATGGCCGCCGCCCCCAGGTGGCCCACCAGGAAGGTGTCCGACAGGCCGACGAGCATGTTCAGTACCTGCTCACCCACCGCCGGCAGGGCCAGGTAAAGGACGACCATCGTCCGGTTATCAGCCCTGCGCGCGGTGGCCAAAGCCCATTGCCGGCGGGCGATAGCGCGCAGGGCGACAAAGTGGGAAGCGTTTTTGCTCATGGCTCCAGGGCGATCACCAGCCGCTTGTTGATCCTGCCTTTGCTGTGGTAATCTACCACTCGGATCGCGCCGACCTCACGCGTATTGGCTACATGGGTGCCGCCGTCGGCCTGCAGGTCCAGTCCCTCGATCTCCACTGTACGCACCTGCATGATCCCCTCTGGCAACAGATTGATCTTGGTGCGGATCAGGTCCGGAATCTGAAAGGCCTCTTCCCGGGGCAGAATTCGCACCCGGATCGGGCGCCCGGCGGCGACCTGGGCATTCACGCGCGCTTCGATCTCGTGCACCAGCTCCGCCTGCATGCGCTCAAACTCGAAATCCATGCGCGCCCGGCGGCCGTTGGGTTCCATGTTGCCGCCCGTCACCAGCGCTCCGTAATCGTGATAGATCACGCCGCACAGGATGTGCAGCGCCGTGTGCAGGCGCATCAGGCCATAGCGGCGCTCCCAGTCGAGCCTCCCCATCAGGGTTGCGCCGACTGCGGGCGGCTCGCCCGTGACCGTATGCCAGACCGCGTCGGCCTTTTTCTGCACCCGGGTCACCGGCCAGGCCTGCCCATCAGCCCCAACCAGCACGCCCAGGTCATGCGGCTGCCCGCCGCCCCCAGGGTAGAACGCCGTGCGCTCGAGGGCCACCTCTTGGCCCTCCAACGCCTCCACGCGCGCGGTGAACTCGCGCAGGTAGGAATCGGTCTGGTAGAGCAGCTCCGTCACATCAACCTCCATTCATTCCCGGCCTGGCCTGTGGACTAGACCGGTTCGCAGCAGGGGAGAGGGGGAACCGGATGGCGCGGCAGATCGGCCGACCGGAACGTGTACATACAAAAAGTATGCCGAAAGCCCGATAAAAGCAAATCGCTCCCATTCATGCATGAGCGCAGGTTGCCGCTCTGACCTAATCCGTGTATAATCCCCTGGCCTGGCTGTCATGTTCGATCGCAACAAGGAAGCGATCCATGTCCCTCCGTTCCGGTGACCTGATCCACGATCGTTACCGCATTGAGGCTCCTCTAGGCTCGACGGAAACAGCGACGGCCTACCGCGCCTTTGATACGCTGCAAGGCCAACCGTGCCTGCTGGAGGTCTTCGCGCTGGCCCCGCCGGGGCCGGCCAGCGAATCAGCGCCAGCGGGCGATGCCGCCCTGCCTCTTACCGTCCACGACCGGGCGCTGGATCACTTTATGCGCGAGGCCCGCCTGCTGGCTCGCCTCGGCCATCCGCATATCCCGGCGGTCATCGAGTACTTTGGGCAGGGCGATGCAGGTTACCTGGCGCTGGCCTGGGTAGAGGGGCGCGACCTGGCCGACATTTTGGCGCAGCAGGCCAGGCCCGCTTTGGCGCCAGAGGGCAAAAGTGCGACTGGCGGCCCCTGGCCTGTGGCTCAGGTGATGGAATGGGCCGATCAGTTGCTGGCCGCCCTGGCCTATTGCCATGCCCACGGTGTGGTACACCGCGATGTGCGGCCGGCCAATATTCTTGTGACCCCCGCCAATTGGATCTACCTGGTGGGCTTTGGCCTGTCGGGGTTAGGGCCCGCGCCGTCGCCCTACAGCCCGCCGGAGCGGCGGTATGGCGTGGCAGGGGCGCGCGGTGATATTTATGCCCTGGGGGCCACCCTCTATGCTCTGCTGACGGGGCAAGAGCCGCCCACGGCGCTTCAGCGTCAGGCGGGTGAGCCCCTGCCCTCACCGCGTGCCCTGACGGGGGGCGCCGTTTCGGCCGGGCTCGCCGCCTGGCTGGTGCGCGCTATGGCCCTGGATCCCGGGGGGCGCTTCCAGAGCGCCGGCGAGATGCGGCTGATCCTGAACCGGGTGCGCCAGGATGATATTGAGCTGGCCGCACTCTTTGCGGCGGCCTCGGCGGCCTGCCGCCACGGCCGCTGGTCCAAGGCGGAGCGGCTCCTGAGCGACGTGGTGCGCCAGCAGCCCGATTACACGCGCCATGGTGTGAGTGCAGCCGACCTGCTGGCCCAGGCCCAGAGCCGCCGGGGGCAACGGCCACCCTGGCTCGTTTGGGTAGGGGCCGGCGTGCCCATCCTGGCCCTGGCGACCTTCTCGGCCCTGGAGGCGGCGCATGCGCTCAGGCTGCCGGGGCTCGCAGTCAGCACACCCACCGCTACGCTCACGCTCACAGCGGCGCCGACGGCATCACCCACCCTGGTCGTCATCAGCCAGCCATCGCCCACCCCCGAGACGCCGACGGCCACGGCAACCGCCACGACCACGCCGACGGCTACGGCAACCCACACGGCCACACGCAAGCCGACGGTACGGCCCACTACCAAGCCGTCGCCCACGGCAACCCCGGCGCCGCCATCCCCGACGCCTGAGGCAGAGGAAGCCACGCCCACCGCGCCTGCGCCCACCGAGACGCCTGCCGCAGAGACCCCGACAGTTGAGACTCTTTCGCCTTCACCTGCGCCGGGCGCAGGCTCTAGCCCATCACCGCCGACGACTCCTTAGAGGCCTGTTTATTCACAGAAAGGTCAGCTCGCGCGTATGGGCATTGCAAGCATCTTCCGCAGAGCGCCGGACCGCTTGAGTGCGGCCACAGCCAGCGCGGTCAAGCCGCACCATTCTATTGAGCACGCCATCGAGGCCCTGCGCTTGGCGATCGACAAAGATGCCGAGTCCGCCGCCAATGCTGGGGCTTCGCGTGTGGTCGCCGAGGCCTATCTGACCCTGGCTGGGCTGCAGATCCAGGCGACGCAAGGCGAGGCGGCGCTCGCAACCCTCGACGAATTACGGCGCTACCCTTTTGGAGCGGGGCCAGCGGCCGATGGCGCCCTGGAGTTGGCGGGCACAGGGCTGGTCGGTGAGGATGGGCTGCTCACTATTGTGACCTGGCTCAGCCAGGTGGGCCGCCTGGCCGAAGTGGTGCCTGACCTGCGCATCGCTGTTGACGGCCGCTTTCCCCACAGCGCTCTGCTCATCACGGCCCTGGGCGATGCCCTTGCCGCTGCCGGCGACTATGCCGGGGCCTCCGCACGCTATCGCTCGCTCATCGACCTCCTGCCCGAGCAGGGCCCGGGGCTCCTGCCGCGCCTGCGGGCCATTGCCGAAACGGCGCCCAGCGTTCAGCTGGCCCAGGAGACCCTGGGGCTCGTGCTCCTGAGGCAGGGGCACGCCGCGGAAGCGGCTACCCACCTGGCCACAGCACTGGCCCTGGGCGACCTGTCTTCCCCTGCGCTTCTGGCCCTGGCCGATGCCTACCTCGACCTGGGGCGCCTTACCCCCCTGCTGCCAGTGCTACAAAAGCTGCTGGACCAGGGCGATGAGGATGCTGCCCTGAGCCGCCGCTGCGAGCAGGCGCTTGCCCTACCCGATGCCAAGGGCGAGATGGCTCGCACCATCGAGCGCATCTGCGGCGATGCGCTGCGCCGCCAGGAGCGCTTTGCGGAGGCCCTGGATCACTACAGCCGCGCGCTCGAGGGGCCAGTCGTCACGGGCGATGATCGTTTCTTTGCCCAATCCCTGGTTGACCGGCTTGCAGGTCTGGCTCGTCAGGTCGAGGCGCCCGAGATGGCGGGGGTCCTGTTGGCCCTGGGGCGGGCGCGCCTGCTGGCCGGCTCGCCCGAAGGCGCCCTGGCTGCCTATCGCGAAGCCGTGAGCGCCGACCGCAACGCTACGCCGCGCGCCATCGCCGGCCTGCACGACCTGATCGCCGCGGCGCCGGCGCTCCTTTCCGCCCGCCTGCAGCTCGTCGACCTGCAGCTGGCCGCTGCCGACTGGCGCGGCGCCCTCGATACCCTGGAAGCGATCCGCCGCGAGATGCACATCAAGCGCGGCGTCACAGTCGAGCCCTACCGGCGCCTGTTGGCCGGAGTGGAGGCGGAAGGCAACAGCCTGATCGGCCACGAGTTACTCTTGGGCGGCGCCCTCTATGGCCTGGCCGAGGAATTGGCCGCCCCCGCCCCGGCCGAGGCCGTCTCGTACCTGGCGCGGGTGCTGACCTCTTTGGGAGCGGGCCATGCCGAAGCGGTGCTGAACCGGCTCGATGTGTTGGGGCTGCTGCTGGGAGATCCCACGGGGGCGCATTTGTTGCAGGGTGATGCCTGCCTGGCCAAAGGTGACTATGCGGCGGCGTTGGCGGCCTACCTGCAAGTGCCCCTCGACGCCGAGACGGCCGATGTCCTCTGTGCCCGCCTTGAGCGCCTGGCGCAGGCCGATGCACAACGCCCCGAGCCGTTGCTGGCAGCGGCCGATGTGCGTCTGCACACTGGCGCCAAAGCGGCCGCCGTCTCTCTCCTGGCTGATGCCTTTGGCCGCGACCCGGGTCGCGCTGCGGCCCCGGTAGTGCAGCGCCTCAACACCCTCGTCAATGCCGGGCAGTGCCCGCCAGAAGGGCTGGCCCTGCTGGCGACCGCTCTGCTGCAGAGCGGCGATCCCGCCTCGCTCGAACAGGCCGCCCTGGCCGTGCAGGCCCTCTATGACGCCGGCCCCGCGCAGGCCACGCAAGTGGTGGACCTCTGCCGCCGTATCGTGGAGCAGGCCGAGCCCCTGTCGCCTGCCCATGCCCACGGCGCCCTTCTACTGGGCGACGCCCTGGCCGCTTTGGGGCAACCCGCTGCCGCGGCCGCAACCTGGGGTGGGCTGGTGGGCCACCCGCAAGCTGCCCCGGAGCCCCTCGTCGAGCGCCTGCAAGCCCTGGTCGAGCAGGCGCCCGACCTCACTGTCGCCTGGCTTAGCCTGGGCGATGCCTGCCTGAAGCGCAGTGAGCCCGCGGTGGCAAGCGCCCTCGATGCTTTTACCAGCGCTTTGCACGCCGACCCCCAGGGCTCGGCCCAGGCCATTTGGGAGCGGCTCCAGGTGCTTGATGCGCAGGGGCCCGACCTGCTGCGCATTCGCTTATTAGAGGCGGAGGCCCTGGCGGCGCTGGACCCGGCGCAGGCGGTTGACGTGCTGCGCAAGGCCCTGGTCGAGTTCGGAGCCGTGGCGGTGGAGCCTGTCGATCGCCTGGCGGCCCAGTTGCCCGCTGGCTCTCCGGTATGGCTTCTGCGCGGGGATGTGGAAGCAGCGCGGCGCGACCCAGTGCGGGCGACGGGTTGGTTCCTGCAGGCAGTGCAGCAGGGCCTGCCGCACGAGGTCGGCCAGGCCGAAACGGCCCTGCGTCGGCTGGCCAAAGAGCACCCCAATGCACCGGAGCCGAGCCTGGCGCTGGCCGAGGCCCTCTACCGCCAGGGGCGGCTGGAGGAAGCGGCGCAGCATCTGGGTGCGGTGGCCGAGGGTTACCCGGAGGCGCGGGAGCAGGCCCTGACCCGGCTGGATGAGTGGGCGGGGGCCAAGGGCGCTTTGCCCGGTGCGCTCGGGCTGGCCCGGGCCCAGGGGCGCATCGCTGCGGGCGATATCGAGGGCGCTCTGGCGGCCCTTGCGCTGACCCTGGATGATGCCCAGGCTTTGCCGCAGGCCCACGAGCGCCTGCAGGCGTTGGCCCAGGACTATCCGGGGCAGGCTGGCATCCTGAGCCTGCTGGTGTGGGCCGAGGCCCGCCTGGGGCAGGAGGATGCGCTGCACGATGCCGTCGGGCACGCGGCGGCCTGGCTGGCCGCCGCCCCGGAGCAGGCGCCTGAGGTGGCCGATGCCCTTGCCTGCGCCGTCTCTGCCCTGGAGCGGCAGGGCCTGGCTCACTCGGACCTGGCCCTGCGCACCGAATTAGGCCGGGCCGATGCCCTGTTGGCGGCCCAGGATCTCCCGGCTGCGGCGCAGCAATTGCAGCACGTGCTGAGCGCCTGGCCCCAGGCGGCGGGCCAGGTCAGTGCGCGCTGCCAGGGGGCGAC
>DAOTVS010000037.1:0-3139 GCA_034436375.1 Anaerolineae bacterium
ACGTTGAAGCGGTGCAGCAGCGCCACGGTCATGGCCCGGCGGGGCAGGCGGCGGCGCGCTTCCGCATCGAGGCCATAGGCATCCAGGTAGGCATGCAGCAGGCGCCGGTCGCCGTGCAAGAGGTCCAGGTGCAGGGCGGCCAACTCGTAGAGGAGGTTGCCCACCATGGCATCGCCCCAGTCGATGAGGGCGAGCGTCTGCCAGCGCTCCCCATCGAACCGGCCGAGGATGTGGTCGCGGGTCAGGTCGGCATGGATGAGGTGTGGGGCGGCAGCGGGGTCGATCAGCTCGGCCGTGGGCAGCAGGAACGCCTCGAGCTCATCGAGCAGGGGCGCGGGCAATAGGCCCCATTCCTCATGGTTGTGGCGGCAGAGGGCGCGCTGCTCCGCCAGCAGGGCAGCATAGGGCTCCCAGGAGGCTGGGAAAACCGGGGAACCGGCCAGGGAAATGCTGTGCAGCCGGCGGGTGCCCTCACCCAACTGTCGGGCCAGGGTGAGCCGGTCCGCCGGGCTGACCCCGGCCCACACCTCGCCAATGCTGACCCCAGGGACGTACTCGAAGATCAGGTACGGCCAGGGCCAGCCGGCCGCGCAGTCGCGCAGCTCGCCCGAGGCGACGACGGCGGGGCCGGGCAACAGGCCGGCTGCCAGGCGGTTGGCCTCCCGCTCAGCGGCAAAGGCCCTGGCGCCCTCGAACTGGCGGCCGAAGAACTTGACCACCCAGCGCCCCTCCACGGTAAAGGTGGGGCAGGTGCCGGGCAGGGTCGGGCGCACCTCGTCACAGGGCATCAGGCCATGGCGCCGGCAGGCCCGGCGCACATAGGGCGCCCAGAGCGCAATATCGGTAAAGAGCCGGCAGTAGCTGTCGTAATCCTCGAGCTGGGCCAGGGGGTCCGGCGTTTCCATGATATCTCCCAGACAAGTCAATCCGTTACGGCACGCCGCCGGCCTGCAGGCTGCGCAGCCACTCGCGCACCTGTGCGACGGCCTGCGCGTCGGCGCCCACCTTCACATAGCGGCGCCAGGCCTCAGCGGCCGCATCCTGCTGCCCCGCGCGCAGGTAGACCAGCCCCAGGTAGCGATAGGCTTCGCTCTGCCCGGGGTCCAGCGCCAGCGTCCGCTGCAGCGCCTGCCTGGCCCGCTCGTCATCATCGGCGTCGTCGCGCTGCAAATAGGCCAGGGCCAGGCGGAACTGGAGATCGGCATCCTGCGGATCCAGCACGGCGCCCTGCTCCAGCTCCCGGACCGCATCCTGGATATCGGCCCGGCCCCGGTAATAATAGGCCGTGCCCAGCAGGGTGCGGGTCTGTGCATCCTCCGGCGCGGCCTGCTTGGCGCGCTCCAGCGTCGCAATGCTCCGCTCAAAATCGTTGCGCTGCAGGTAGACCTGGCCCAACTGGAAGAGGATGCCACCATCTTTGGGCGCCAACGCGGCCGCCCGCTCCAGCTCGCGCAGGGCATCGTCGCCGCGCCCCAGTTGCAGATAGACGTTCCCCAACGCCGCATGGGTGGGAGGATAGTTGGCGTCCTGCTGCAGGGCCAGGCGGTAGCAATCCAGAGCCTCCTGCGGCCTCTGCTCCTTCTGCAGCGCCATCCCCTTCGCCAAGAGGTCCCTGACCGCGGCCGAGCCTGTGCCCGCCCCACGCGCCCCGATGCGAGCCGGCAGTTGAGCCAACCCCTCCTGCAGGCTATCGAAACCCCGGGCTAACCATCCGCCCAGCGGCGTGTAAAAGAGCCCCGCCCCCAGCACCAGCAAGGCGGCGGAGAGAGTGAGCCAGCGGCGTAGGCCTTGAGGCTGCATACGCACGACTGCCTGCCTTTGCGTAGGATCCCAGGAGCGGCCCTATTATGTCGCAGGCGGGCGGCGCTGTCAACAAGGTTCGCCGGCGAGGCTACTCTATCCACTTTGGACTGCATCGCCAGGGCCCCCAGGCTTGCCGCGGCACGTCTCCTGCCTATACTGAATGATGATAGGGGCTGCACCCTGGCGTTTCAGCCCGCCCGATAGGAGGTGCTTGCCCATGGCACTCAAGCCGGCCCTGGCAATCATGGCCAAAGAGCCCGCGCCCGGGCGCACCAAGACGCGACTCTGCCCGCCCCTGACGGTGCAGCAGGCGGCGGCGCTCTACGAGGCGCTGCTGTGGGATACGGTGGCCCTGGCGCACGCCGTGCCCGGGGTGCAGGTGGCCATCGCCGTCACGCCCCCCAAGGCCCTGCCGCGCACGCGTCGCTTTCTGCGGGGCAGCTGAGCCGGCTGAATGCAGTATAGTGAGGAGGTGCGGGGTCCATGTATACCTTCGAGACACTGGATATCCGAGGCTATCGGGATGAGGCCATCCCCAACACGTTTTTCCGGCAGCAGGACGAGACACGCCACCTCGCTCTGCTCCTGCCGGGGTTCGCCTACTCGGCGCAGATGCCCGTGTTGTATTACCCCGGGCGCCTGCTGACCCAACGCGGCGCCGATGTCCTGCGCGTTGACTATGCCTATCACCAGCGCCCGGAGTTTCAGGCCCTGCCCGGCGATGAGCGAGATCGCTGGCTCCATGCGGATGCCGCGGCGGCATGCCGCACGGCGCTGGCGCAGCGGAGCTATGACCGGCTCACGCTCGTCGGCAAGTCCATCGGCACGCTGGCCATGGGCTACCTGCTGACCGGGGTTCGAGGGTTGCCGCGCACCCAGTGCGTGTGGCTGACCCCTCTGTTGCGGAGCGAGCCCCTGTTGGCCCAGATCCAGCAGGCCCGGCCGCGCTCACTCTTTGCCATCGGCACGGCGGATCCCCAGTACGATGCGGCCAAACTCGCCGCGGCCGAGCAGGCGACGGGGGGCAGGAGCGTCGTCATCGAGGGCGCAGATCACAGCCTGGAAGTTGCGGACGGCGTTATGGAGTCGATCCGTGCGCTGCAGCAGATGATGCTTGGGCTGCATGAGTGGCTCACAGAGTCTCAGCCATAGCCCTGGTACAGGGTGCCGTGCAGATAGATGATAGAGCCGATGTCCCCCGGCCGGAGGCCCGTCCGGATGCGGATTTCCTTGCCTTGTGCTTGCAGTGTCATCATGAGCTACCTTCTCTCGTGAGCATGCCAGAGCCGCCAGAGGCCGGCTTTTCGTGCTGCATGGACCCCGGCGTGAACCTTTT
>DAOTVS010000038.1:0-14014 GCA_034436375.1 Anaerolineae bacterium
TGTTGTGGAAACAAAAAGCGATCAGCCGCCAACCGCCTGCGGTTGCTGGCTGATCGCCATTGATGGGGGCGATTATACTCCGCATGGCGGAGGCGAGTCAAAGACCTCACCCCGTGACCCTCCCTCCTGGTGCGCCTGTGTCTGAGCGAGTCCGTCCCGTGCCGGGGACGGGGAACCACAGTGGCAAATTGGCGAGCTTTACCATCGCACACGCCCCTCGCCGGCGCTGGGCGAGCGTTGCGTATCGCACTGCGCCGGAGAGGGGTTGGGGTGAGGTCCGGCAGCCGTGAGCGCATTGGCCAAAGACGCTTGCTATGGGCAAGAGAATGTGCTAGAATCGAGGCCTATGGAATATGTCGATGCGATACAGTGAATCGCACGATTGTGCAACAGGGCAAGCTGGTGGAGGCATTGGTAGGATGGGTGGCTGGAGGCAAGACGAGCACCATGTGGGGCCGGCGTTTGAGGATGAGTTAGCCAATTCGATCGCAATGAGGCGCCTGCATGGCGAATGGGTCCTTGGGGCCCAAAAGCGCACCTTCAGGCCGCCCTTTGACGTATATGAGACGGAACAGCACATCGTGATCAAGGTCGAGATCGCCGGCATGCAGGAAGAGGATTTCGACATCTCTCTGGATGGGCATCTCTTGACCATTAGCGGCATCCGGCGCGATACGCCCGGGAAACTGGCCTATCAGCGCATGGAGGTCAACTATGGCGAATTCCGCCTGGACATCCGGTTGCCTCATGTTGTGAAAGAAGAGCAGGTCGAGGCCAGTTATGATCGGGGCTTTTTACTGGTATCGGTGCCCCGGCAGCCGCAGCAGCGGAGGATTCCTATCTCGTCGGTGGATGAGTAGGCCCTCGTGCTCATTTGGTGTGTCTCGATCCTGTTGGAATGATATTGTTACTGGTGATTGTGGGCTATGCCCAAGGGATCTGGTCAAGAACGCATGAAACCTGACAAAGTAGATAGCGAAAGCGGTTCCCCGGCAGTCCCAGAGGTTCTGCCCGTTCTGCCGCTCAAGAACACGGTTATTTTCCCGATGACCCTGCAGCCGCTCATTGTGGGCCAGCCTCGCTCGATTCAGCTCGTGGATGAGGTCGTGGTGGCTGACCGGCTGGTGGCCCTGGTGGCCCTTAAGAATGAGGGGACTGAGGAGCCCAAGCCCGATGACCTCTATCGGGTTGGCACGATGGCGATGATCCATCGCCTGGCCAAGGCGCCCGACGGGACCACGCGCCTGATTATTCAGGGGCTGGAGCGCATTCGGCTGGGTGAGTTCACGCAGACTTCCCCCTATATGAAAGCGCGGGTGGAGGCTGCGCCTGAACAGCGCGAGGAGGGTCTGGAGATCGAGGCCCTGACGCGCAACGTTTCCGAGTTGTTCCGCAAGCTGGTGTCGCTGGTTTCGTACCTGCCCGAAGAGCTGGCTATGGCCGCGCTCTCGACGGATGACCCGAGGCAGCTGGTCTATATGGTGGCCACGGGCGTGCGCATGTCATTGGCCGACGCCCAAGAGATTCTGGAGATCGAAGGCCTGCAGGGCAAGCTGCAAAAGCTGAGCACTGTTCTGGCCCGTGAGGTCAATGTGCTCGAGCTGGGCAAAAAGATCCAGAGCGAGGCACAGGGCGAGATGGAAAAGGCGCAGCGTGAGTATCTGCTGCGCGAGCAGCTCAAGGCCATCCGCAAGGAGCTGGGCGAAGAGGATGAGCAGGCCGTCGAGGTCCGCGAGCTGCGCGAGAAGGTGGAAAAGGTCGGCATGCCGGAAGAGGCCAAGCGGGAGGCGCTGAAGGAGCTGGATCGCCTCTCCAAGATGCCGACGGCGGCAGCCGAGTATTCGGTGATCCGCACCTATCTGGGCTGGCTTACGGAGCTGCCCTGGCAGGTGACGACGGATGACGACCTCGATATCGGCCGGGCACGGCGGGTCCTTGATGAAGATCATTATGATCTGGAGAAGCTCAAGAGCCGCATCCTGGAATACCTGGCGGTGCGCAAGCTGCGGCAGGAGCGGGGCGGCCACGCCGAAGCTGACCCCGACGAGCCGGGGGATCACATCCGCCGTGAGCGCGAAGGCGTGATTCTGTGCTTCGTAGGCCCTCCGGGCACCGGCAAGACATCTCTGGGCCAGTCGATCGCGCGGGCCATGGGGCGCAAGTTTATCCGCCAATCGCTGGGCGGTGTGCGCGATGAGGCCGAAATTCGGGGCTTCCGGCGCACGTATGTCGGCGCGCTGCCAGGGCGTATCATCCAGGCCATTCGCCGGGCCGAAAGCAAGAATCCGGTCTTTATGCTGGATGAGGTCGACAAGATCGGCGCCGATTTCAGGGGGGACCCAGCCTCGGCCCTGCTGGAGGTGTTGGATCCCGAGCAGAACCGCGAGTTCCGTGATCACTATCTGGATGTGCCGTTCGACCTGTCGCAGGTGATGTTCATCACCACGGCTAACGTGCTGGATACCATCCCGGGGCCGCTGCGCGACCGCATGGAGATTCTGCAACTCTCCGGCTATACGGAATTGGAAAAGCTACACATTGCCGAGGGGTACCTGGTGCCGAGGCAGGTGCGCGAGAATTCGCTCAAGCCGGAAGAGATCTCTTTCACTGAGGATGCGTTGCGCCGGATCATCCGCGACTATACACGGGAAGCGGGCGTGCGCAACCTGGAGCGAGAGATCGGGGCGGTCTGCCGCAAGGTAGCCACCAAGATTGCGGAAGGACAGGCAGGCCCCTACGAGATAACACCCGAGCTGGTGGCGGAATACCTGGGCCCCGCCCGGTTCACCTACGAAGTAGCAGAGCGCACTGAGGTGCCCGGCGTAGCGACCGGGCTTTCCTGGACGCCTACGGGCGGCGACATCCTGTTCGTCGAGGCGACTCGTATGCCTGGCAGCAAGGGGTTCACCCTGACCGGGCAACTGGGCGAGGTGATGCGCGAGTCGGCGCAGGCTGCACTCAGTTACGTGCGCGCCAATGCCGAAGCGCTCGGCATTGATCCGGACTTTTATGATCACACCGATATTCATCTGCATGTGCCAGAAGGGGCCATTCCGAAGGATGGGCCGTCGGCCGGTGTGACGATGGCGACAGCTTTGGCCAGCCTGCTGACCGGGCGCCCGGTGCGCTCGAATGTGGGCATGACTGGTGAGATCACGTTGCGCGGCCAGGTGTTGCCCATCGGTGGGCTCAAGGAAAAGGTGCTGGCTGCCAATCGCGCCGGGCTGACGACGATCATCATGCCGCGCCGCAACGAGAAGGACCTGGAGGAGGTGCCGGCCGAGGTGCGAGACAAGATGGAGTTTATATTGGTTGATCGAGTCTCGCAGGTCTTTGATGCGGCGCTGGCAGACCCCAAGGCCGAAAGTGAGCGCGAACAGGCGCCGGCAGCAAGTGAATAGACCGCATTCGGGGTGGGCGCCTGTATGGCGCCTACCCTGGGTCAGGAGGCAAGCGAACTCGCTAGATAGCCCGTTGCTCCATCGATCGACTATTCTCATTATGCAAATGGCACGGTAATCCGTGCCGAACCGAGGCGCCAGGTGGCAGGGCTGATGGATTGCGCGCTAACCATTGATCCTCATGCCTATTCTGTGGACCTCAGATTCCGCAGGCGCGGGCGGGAGTAGGGGCCATTCCACTGTTGGTGCCCTTTTCCGGAGGATTGTGTGACACACAAAAAAAAGAATATGCAGTGGCGGCGGGTTGACTTGCACATCCACACGCCCGCGTCGGCCTGCTATCAGCAGCCGGAGGCGACCTTTCTCGATATTCTGCTGCGGGCCGAGGCGCGGGGGCTGGATGTGGTCGCCTTTACCGACCACAATACGGTGGCAGGCTATGCCGCGATGCGCCGGGAGATTGAGCAACTCCTCTTCCTGGAGCGGCTGGACCGCTTGCGGCCGGAAGAGAAGGAACAGTTGGAGCAGTATCGGCGGCTTTCGGAGAAGCTGTTAGTTTTGCCCGGCTTTGAGTTCACAGCGACCCTGGGGTTCCATATCCTGGGCATTTTCTCGGAGCGGATCAGTGTGCGTGAGCTGGAGCATATCCTGCTTAACCTGCGTATCCCGCCCGATAAGCTCGATCTGGGGTCCAGCGAAGTCGGCGCCACGGCCGATGTGCTACAGGCTTACCGGGTGATCCACGAAGCCGGCGGCATTGCCATTGCGGCCCACGCGAACTCGACCCACGGTGTGGCCATGCAGGATTTCGACTTTGGCGGCCAGACCAAGATCTCGTACACGCAGGATCCGCACCTTCATGCTTTGGAAGTAACCGACCTGGAGAGCCGGCGGCGGCGCTCGACGGCCTCCTTCTTCAATGGCTCCAAGCCCGAGTATCCGCGGCGCATGCACTGCATTCAGGGCTCCGATGCGCACCGCCTGGCGCGAGACCCCGACGACCCGACGAACCTGGGCGTGGGCGATCGGGCGACCGAGATGTTGCTGCCGGAGATCAGTTTTGAGGCCATCAAGGGCGTATTCGAAGGCGCTGATTTCGCACGCACACGTCCCTATCGGCCGGCGACGGCGCCCTTTGATCATGTGCGCGCGGCGCGCGAGCAGGGCGCCAGCATCGTGCAATCGTTCCACGAGAGCATGGCTCGCAAAGGCGGCCGCATGCAGGCGGTGTTGCGCGATATTGTGGCTTTTGCCAACACCAACGGCGGGACGATTTTCGTCGGCGTCAGCGCCAACCCCAAGGCGACCCCGGTGGGCGTGGAACGCCCGGAGGATGCGATCACCGAGCTGCGGGCAGAGATCCAGCGCACGATCACGCCGCCCATCGATGTGGTGATCGATGTGTTGCAGAGTGACGGCAAGAATATCGTGCGCATCGTGGTGCCCAAGGGGGAGAATATCCCCTATGTAGTGGATGGCAGCCTGATTTACGTGCGGCAGGAGTCAGAGACCAACCTGGCGATGCGTGACGAGATCGTGCGCCTGGTGCGCCAGGCCATCAGCGCCGAGGGCGCGCCGGCGACCATGGGTGAGGCGGGTCAGGCCGAGAGCGCTGACGTTCCGGTGGATAGGCCCGAGGCAGTGAGCGCGGTGCCGGTGGTGGATGGTATTGAGCCGCCACGCACAGGGGTGGAGATTGTGCAGACCGAGGAGCGCAAGGGTGTCTTTTACCACACCATGCGCGACCTGCGGAACGGCAGCCAGGTGCAGAATGTGACGCGGTCGTCGGCGCGGCGCCTGTGGCAATACGCCATTGCCAGCAAAGAGAAGCACAAACTGGACGATGCCGAGGTGACCTGGGCGGGGCCGCTGGGGCTGTGGCGCAAATATCAGCAGGGGCGCCGCACGCGCTTTGACCTGGTGCAACGTCTGCCCGATGGCGGCCTGCGCGTGTATTATGGAGTGACCGAGGAAGGTATTCATGGGCCCTGGAAGCCCGTGGTGGGGGCGAATGATCTGACCCCCGACTTGTAGTAGAGGAAGGGGCGAAAAGGGGAAAGGGACCGCGACGAGCATTCTTCCGCGGTTCCCTTTCCCCTCCTTTCTGTTCCGGCCTTTAACATGCGTATCGGGTTGAGCCATAGGAGACTGAGCCGACATGAAACGCCGCCATATCATTGCCTATAGCGCCGGTTCCCTGGGCACCGCTCTCAGCATGCAGTGCTTTAACACTGTGGTCCCCTATTTCTATATGGATGTGCTCAAGCTGGCCCCTGCGCTCTTTGGCGTGGCGATGACGATCTATGCCATCTGGAACGCGCTCAATGATCCGTTGGCCGGGCAGATTTCCGACCGCACCCGGACTCGCTGGGGGCGCCGCATTCCCTACATCCTCTTTCTAACCGTTCCCATGGCGCTCCTGTTCATCGCCGTCTGGCTGCCTCCTTTCCGCGGTGATCAACCGGGCCAGATGACCCCCCTGTTCATCTATTTCCTGGTGGTTATCTGCCTGTTCGATGGGCTGTGGACCTTTGTGGTGCTCAACTGGACGGCGCTTTTCCCCGAGATGTTCCCGGAGCATCGCGACCGCTCGGAGGTCTCGGGCTGGCGGCAGGTGTTTTCCATCATCGGCCTGATTGTGGGCGTGGCGCTGCCTTTCGTGGTGGCCAGGCAGTTCGGCTATGCGGCCATGGGCATTAGCTTTGCCGTTATCACGGCTGCGACGCTCCTCATCTCTTTGTTGGGAAGCAAGGAGAATCTGCAGTTCAGCCAGGAGGAAGCGCTGAGCCTGGTGGATGCTCTCAAGGCCACTTTCCGGAACCGGTCTTTCCTGCTTTTCCTGGTGCTGAACCTCTTCATCAATTTCGTCTTTGAGATGCTGACGGGCGGCCTGCCTTTCTATGCCAAGTATGTGCTGCACGTGGGTGAGACGGAAACCTCGATCCTGCTGGGGTTGGCGCTGATTGCCGCGTTGCCAATGCTCGCCCTCTGGACATGGGTATCAATCCGCAAGGGGGCGCGGACGGCGCTGCTGTATGCGCAAGGGGCTTTTGCCGTCGGGCTGGCGCCGCTGCTTTTCATCAGAGGGTTTATGGCGGCGGTGCTGGTGATGGTCCTGATGGGGGTTGGCTTTGCCGGCCTGCTGATGCTGACGGACATTATGATCGCCGATGTGGTGGATGAGGATGAACTGCACACCGGCGTGCGCCGCGAGGGCATGTTCTTCGGCATGAACGGTTTTGTGGTGCGTTTTGCCATTGCCATGCAGGCCATCGCCATCTCGACCATCTTTTCCATGACGGGCTACAATGCGTCGCTGCCTGTCGAGGCGCAGCCGCCGGCTGTGGAGGTGGGGCTACGGGTCATGCTGGCGGCGCTGCCGATTCTCGGGCTGGCTGTGAGCTTTGTTTTTACCTGGCTCTTCCCGCTGCATGGCTCTCGCCTGGCGGCGGTCAAGGCGCAGGTGGCGGCGCTGCATCAGGCCAAGGCGGGGCGGACGACTGTGGCAGCGGAGGGATAGGCGATGGCTGAGGGGCGCGTGGTACGGGTGGCGGCAATCCAGTGGGCGGCGCCGCTGGAGCCGGCGCTGGGGACGTTGACGGCGCTGATCCATCCGCCCCTGGCCCAGGCGGCGCAGGCCGGCGCCCAACTGGTGGTGTTCGCGCCCGGCATTGATCAGGCGTTGGCTGCCTTCGCGGCCCGGGAGGCCGAGCCGCCGGCAGCGCCCGAGGTGCGCCGTTTTGCAGCCGAGCAGAAGCTGGCCATGGCCCTGAGCCAACGTTTCGACGCGCTGGGGCGGGCCCTGGCGAGCCAATACCGGGTGGTGCTGGCGCTGGGCTCGGTGCTTGTGCGCCGCCTGGAAGGGACGGTGCGCGTGGCCTACCTCTATGGGCCCAAGGGCGACCTGCTGGGCTTTCAGGGGCAGACGCACCGTTCGCCTGCCGAGCGCGAGCATGATTTGCTGGTGGAGACGACGCTCTCGCCCATCGATACTCCGGTGGGTCGGGTGGGCCTGGTGACCGGGGCCGACGTGGAATATCCGGAGGTGAGCCGCATCCTCTGCCTGCAGGGGGCGGAGATTCTGGTGCATCAGGGTATGCTGGCGCGCTTTAGCGAGGCGCTGGCCCTCTCTCGCCTATGGCGCGAGGTGCAGGCCAACCAGGTTTTCGGGGTCGAGGCTTACAGTGTTGCCGAGGGCTGCCGGGGCCGCTCAGCGATTCACTGCCCGGTGGAGATGGCGCCGGACCGCAGCGGGTGGTTGGCGCGTGCTGCCGATGACGCCCAGCCGGCTGTGGTGGTGGCTGACCTGGATTTCGACCGCCTCAAGCAGGTGACCGGCGCCTACCCTCTGCATGCCCTGCGCAACCCTGGCCTGTACCGGCGCTACCTGCCGGTTATTTATGACCGGAGTGAGGACCATGACCGTGCTTGAGCGCATCTTGGCGACCGCCCTGGCCCCCTGGCTCCGCTTCCGCTCGCGGCCGGGGCGAGTGCAGGCGGCCTTGGCGGGGCTCGACTATGCCCCGGCTGCTCAGCCGCAACTGCCCAGGGTGCGCGTGGCGGCGGTGCAGTTCGACATTGGCCTGGCCCCCAGCGCCGAGGCCTTTGCCCGGCATGCCTACAACTGCGCGCGGCAGGCCGTGGCGGGTGGCGCTGGCCTGGTGATCTTTCCCGAATACACCACACTGCCGTTACTGGGGCTGCTGCCCGCGGCGCAGCGGCTGGCGGCTTGGCTCGACAAGCCCAACCAGACTTTGGAAGTCTCCGAGACTGCAGAAGCCTATAGCACGATGGCCATGGCTTTGCGCCTGGCGGCCCCGGCAGCGCGGCGGGTGTACTGGGAGACGTTTTCGACCCTGGCAGTGCGTTTCCGGGTGACGCTTTTGGCGGGGAGTGCGATCGAACTGGGCGCCGGGGGGCGCCTGTTCAATGTGGCGTATCTCTTTGGGCCCGATGGGGCGCTTTTGGCCCGGCAGGTCAAGACGCACCTGGTGCCCAGCGAGGTCTTGATGGGCTATGGTGTGGGGGAGGAGATTGTCGTGGCGGATACACCCGCCGGCAAGCTGGCCTTCCCGGTCTGCATGGATCATACCTATTTCGAGCCGGCGCGCATTGCTGTGTTACAGGGGGCTGAATTGCTGATTGACCCCGCGGCCAACAATGAGTACTATGAAGCGTACGCTCAGGCGCGCGGCGTCTGGAACCGCGTGCAGGAGGCGCGCTGTTATGGAGTCTTTTGTGGGGCCATCGGCCGTGTGGCCGGCATCGTCTTCCAGGGGCGCAGCGGCATCTATGCCCCGCTGGACTTGACTCCATCTGGCGATGGGGTGCTGGCGGCCGCTGCAGAGGTGGAGCGCGAGCAAGTGGTATTTGGCGATCTGGACTATGAGGCGCTGCGCGCCTATCGGCGACGGCAGCCGCTCGAGTTCAACAGAACGCTATATCGGCGCTATCTGCCGGAAGCCAACAGTCGTTGAGAGGTTAGCAAGCTGCGATGTTCGAGATTTTGTTCCTGGGCACTTCGGCATCGGCGCCGTCCGTAGAGCGCGGGCTGCCTGCGAGTATGGTTATCTACCGTGACCAGCGCTTCCTGGTCGATTGCGGTGAAGGTACGCAGCGGCAGCTGTTGCGCAGCAGGCTCGGTTTCAAGCGGCTCGACAAGGTGCTGCTCACCCATGGGCACCTGGATCACATCCTGGGGCTGGGGGGACTGGTGTCAACCTTTGCCCGCTGGGAGGCGATCAATGAGTTTGAGATCTATGGGGGCCGTTGGGCATTGGACCGTGTGCGCGACTTGATGAACGTCGTGCTGCGCGGCGGCGAGCCGGGCATGAATATCTCCTTGCAGGAGATCGCGCCCGGGCCGATTTGGTCGGACAACACGATGACTATCACCGCTTTCCCGGTGAGCCATCGGGGGACGGGCTGCTTTGGCTATGTGTTCCAGGAGCGGGCGCGGCGCCCGTTCCTGGCTGAAAAGGCCGAGGAGTTGGGGGTGCCGGCCGGGCCAGAGCGGCGCCGCCTGGTCGATGGGCAGCCGGTCGAGGTGCCTGGCGGGCGCATTGTCTACCCGGAGGAGGTCCTGGGGCCAGAGATCCCCGGCACCAAGCTGGTCTATGTGGGCGATACGGGCCGGGTGGAGGATCTGGTGCAGGTAGCGGCCGGGGCCGATGCGCTGGTGATCGAGGCGACCTACCTGGAGGTTGAGGCCGAGCTGGCGGCGCAATTCGGGCATATCACGGCAGTGCAGGCCGCAACCCTGGCCCGCGAGGCGGGGGTGCGCTGCCTGTTTCTCGTGCACATTTCTCGACGGTACTCGGAGCGCATGGTGCTGGCCGAGGCGACGCCCATTTTCCCGCACACGATTGTGCCGCGTGACCTGGATCACTATCGCGTGTTGCGCGATGTGTGTGAGCCGGTGGAATGAGCATGGATCTACGAGGCTTGCTGGACGCGCTGCGCGCGCAGGGTGAGCTGGCCGTGGTGCGCCGGCCGGTGGCGTTGGAAGGTGAGATGGCTGCGGTCATCGACGCGCTTGCCGGCCGGCCGGTGCTTTTTGCGGACGCGCCGCAGGGCAGCGGGCGGCCCCCTGTGCGCGTGGCCGCGAACCTGGTCGCGCGGCGCGAGACGGTGGCCCTGGCCCTGGGCTGCGCGCCCCACGAGCTTTTGCCGCGCCTGGTGGGCGCCCTGCGCGGCCCACGCACACCCGATCTGTGCGCACAGCCGCCCTGCCAGGAGGTGGTAGAGGCGGAGGTTGACCTGGAAGCCCTGCCCATTCTCACCCACACACCCGTGGATGGCGGCCCCTATGTGACCGCGGGCGTGGCTGTGATCGACGACCCGGATACGGGCCCCAATATCGCTTTTCACCGCCTGATGCGCCTGGACCGGCGCCGCTTTGCCGCCCGCCTGGTGGAGGGCCGCGGCACACACACAGCCTGGGCGCGGAGCACCGAGGATGTGCCGATCGCAGTCTGCCTGGGCGTGCCGCCGCAGGTGCTGCTGGCGGCGGCCATGTCGCCAGCGCCGGGGCAAGATGAACTGCGTATCGCTGAGGCGCTGGCGCCGACGCCCCTGGCGCGTTGCCAGACGGTTCCTCTGCGGGTGCCGGCCGAGAGTGAATACGTGCTGGAGGGGCGGCTGACCCACGATCTGGTTGACGAGGGGCCTTTTATCGACTTGACGGAGACCTATGACATCGTGCGTCGGCAGCCTGTGTTGGTTGTGGAGCGCATCACGCACCGGCGGGACCCCATCTACCAGGCGCTCTTGCCCGGGGGGCTGGAGCATAAGCTGCTGATGGGTATGCCGAGGGAGCCCTCGATCTACGACGCCGTGGCGGCGGTTGCAGCGGTGCGCAACGTCTATATCACCCCTGGCGGCGCTTCCTGGCTGCATGCGGTGGTGCAGATCGAGAAGCAGCATCCTGACGACGGCCGGCGCGCCATCCAAGCCGCCTTTCGCGGGCACGGCTCGCTCAAGCATGTGGTCGTGGTGGATGCGGATGTGGATCCCTTTGATATGCGCCAGGTGGAATGGGCCATTGCCACGCGTGTGCAGGCCGATCGCGATGTCGTGATTTTGCCGGACCAGCCGGGAAGCTCACTGGATCCCTCGGCGCTGCACGAGCCCGGCCGCAAGACGCGGACAGCCAAGATGGGTATTGATGCCACGCTGCCGGAGGGCTCCCTGGCCAAGTTCCAGCGTGTCTGCTACCGGCGAGTTGATCCGCGTGATTATATCTCGGATGGGGTATGAATATCATGCATCACCGGCTGCGCGCATGGGTGGCGCTCATTGCTGTGATCCTGGCTGCTATCCTGGTCCTGCAGCGAGTGCGCGTCTTTTTTGTGGTGCAGTTGGGCTGGGTGCAGCTTTTGGGGCTGATGCTGGTTGTGGCGCTGGCGATCTACCTGCTCCTCCATTTTGTACTGGATCGGCTGGGGCTATGAGCGCAGAATGCAGACGATCTTCTGATCTCTCACTGAGCCCGGACGTGCGCGAAGCGCTGGCGGGTGCGCGCGGAGAGGGTGTGCGGCTGGCGGCGCAACTCGTGACGGCCCTGGGGCGCATCTATGGGGCCGAGAGCCTGGCGCCGGCGGCGAGTGTGCAGGTGGCGGGGGTGAGTTATCGCAATCTGGGGGCGGCAGGCCTCGACTTTTTGCGCGATTGGGCCTCGCATGGGGCTACTGCCCGCGTGCCGGCGACGCTCAACCCCGCCGGCATGGACCTCACTGATTGGCGCGTCCACGGCATTTCCGAGGAGTTTGCGCGCCAGCAGTTGCTGGTGATTGATGCCTACCGGCGCCTGGGCGTGGCGCCCGCCTGCACCTGCACGCCCTATCAGGTGGGCAACGTGCCGCGGCTGGGTGAGCATCTGGCCTGGAGCGAGTCTTCGGCGGTGGCTTTTGCCAATAGCGTCTTGGGCGCGCGCACCAACCGTGAGGGTGGGCCGGGGGCGCTGGCAGCGGCGATTCTGGGGCAGACGGCGGCTTATGGGCTCCACTGCGATGAGGGGCGCCGGGCGACCCTGGTGGTGGATGTGACCTGCCCGCTGCCTGCGCCCGAGGATTTCGGCGCTTTGGGTTACCTGGTGGGCCGCCTGGCTGGCGATGGCGTGCCCCTGCTGCGCCTGCACCGGGCGCCTGAGGGGCTGCGGGGGGCGGAGGATCTGCTGCACTCGCCCTTCCTGCCGCACCTCAAGGCGCTGGGGGCGGCGATGGCGGCCAGCGGCGCGGTGGGGCTCTATCACATCGAAGGGGTGACCCCCGAAGCGCGGCGGGGGGATGACCTGGTGGCGCCCGGCGCGCAGAGGGTTGCCGTCGAGGACCTTGGGCCTGCATATGCGGCGCTGAGCACGGCGGGGCCGGAGGGGCCGGTGGACCTGGTCAGCATCGGCTGCCCGCATGCCTCACTGGCCGAGATTGCAGCCGTGGCGGAGCGCTTGGCTGGGCGGCGGGTGCAGGCCGCGCTGTGGGTGACGACCGCACGGGCCACGCTGGAACAGGCGCGGCGGGAGGGCCTGGCTGAGCTTCTGGAGCGGGCGGGGGCCAGGCTGATGGCCGACACCTGCCTGGTGGTGGCGCCGATGGCGAGCTTTCCGTATCGAGTGCTGGCGACCAATTCGGCCAAGATGGCGACCTATGCGCCGGGGCACTGCGGGCTGGCTACGCGCTTTGGTGCGATGGAGGCCTGCGTCGAGGCGGCAGTGAAAGGAATAATGCGTAAAACGTAAAACGTAAAACGTTAAACGCGAAACGCAAAACGTAATGCGTAAAGATCCCTTTGCGGGAGGCTTCTTGCTCAACAGGCATCAGTTTGGGCTGGCGTATGGTTGTACAACATGGACTGCGCCAGCATTACTTTACGGATTACGTTTTACGCATTAGGTTTGAGGTTCAGATGAAGGTATTCGAAGGGCGTGTGATCCACGCCGGCTGTGCCCATGGGCAGGCGCTGGTGTCGGCTGAGCCGCTCAGCCTGCTAGGGGGAATCGACCCCGAGACGGGGCGGGTGGTCGATCCACGGCACCCGCTGGCCGGGCAGGATGTCGGCGGCCGCGTATTGATCTTCCCGACCGGCAAGGGCAGCACCGTGGGCTCCTATGTGTTGTATCAGCTGGCGCGGAACGGCCACGCGCCGGCAGCGATCATCAATGCGCGCTGCGAGGCGATTGTGGCGGTTGGCGCCATCATCTCGCGTATCCCGACCGTGGATGATATTGACATAACTAAGATTGCCAACGGCGCCTGGGTGAGCATTGAGGAAGGGGGGCGAGTCGTCGTTGCCGAGTGAGACGGTATTTCTCAAGCTGGGCGGCTCGTTGATCACCGAGAAATCCAGACGTGAGACGCCGCGGCTGGATGTGCTCAGGCGGGTGGCCGCGGAGATCGGGGCGGCCCTGCGCGACCGGGCGGGATTGCGCCTGGTGCTGGGGCACGGGTCGGGGTCCTACGGACATTTTGCCGCCGAGCGCTATGGCGTGCACCGCGGGCACCTGGCCGACTGGTGGGGCTATGCGGAGACAGGTGCGGCGGCGGCCCGGCTGAATCGGCTGGTGGTGGATACCTGCCTGGAGATGGGCGTGCCTGCAGTCAGCCTGCAGCCCTCGGCGTCACTGCGGGCCCGCGGGGGCGCGATTGTGGATTGGCCCGTGTGGCCGGTGAGTGAATTGCTTGACCGAGACCTGACGCCTGTCATTTTCGGCGATGTGGCGCTGGATGCGACACAGGGGTCAACCATCATCTCTACAGAACAGCTTTTTGAGTATCTGGCTCAGCGCCTGCGGCCGCAGCGCATCCTCCTGGCCGGTGAGGTCGATGGAGTCTACACGGCCGATCCACTCCTGAAGCCCGGAGCGCAGCCCATCTCTCTGTTGACGCCAGCAAGCTGGCAGGCGACCGAGGGGCAACTGGGGGGCTCGCGCGGGGTGGATGTGACGGGCGGCATGCGCGCCAAGGTGCGGCAGATGCTGAGCCTGGCGGAAAACTTGCCGGGGCTGCAGGTATCGATCTTCTCGGGCCTCGAGCCGGAGCGAGTGCGTGCAGCCCTGGAGGGCCAACCCGGGGGCACACTGCTGGTGGGTGAGCCATCGGTTAACAGCGTGTAACCTG
>DAOTVS010000039.1:0-4667 GCA_034436375.1 Anaerolineae bacterium
CCTACGGTGGC
This sequence comes from Anaerolineae bacterium, assembly GCA_034436375.1. Taxonomy (GTDB): domain Bacteria; phylum Chloroflexota; class Anaerolineae; order SpSt-313; family SpSt-313; genus DAOTVS01. The sequence goes on from DAOTVS010000039.1 coordinate 12, forward strand.
ACACCGGCGATCGTCTGCTCACTGCCGGAGCCTGCCGATGCGGCCGGCGCCCTGGGCGCGACCGATTACCTGGTCAAGCCCATTTCCCGCGAGATGCTGCTGTCTGCCCTCGACCGTCTGCAACCCCGGGGCAAGACGATCCTGGTTGTGGATGACGAGCCGGAAGCCCTGCAGCTCTTTCACCGCATGCTGGTCTCTATGGACCGTGGCTATCGGGTGCTGCTGGCCCCCAATGGCCAGGAGGCACTCGCCATCCTGCGCGAGCAACACCCCGACGTGGTCTTTATGGACCTGGTGATGCCGGAGATGGATGGTTTTCGTCTGCTGGAGATGCGTGCCCAAGACCCCACGCTGCGCGACATACCGGTTGTCGTGATCTCGGCACTCGACCCTGCTGGCCACCCCATCGTCAGCGACACCCTGGCCGTAACCCATAGGGATGGTCTCTCTGTACCGCAGCTCTTAGCCTGCATCGAGGCGATCAGCCGTATCCTGGCGCGGACTCATGGGAACTCGTAGGAACTCGTGGGAGCTCATGGGAGCTGAAGGAACTAAATGCTTCCAACAAGGTTATGCGTAGCACGACCTTCCTGAAGACCTGGCACCTGCCCGGAATTGCCCTGGCCGATTAGAAATCGGGCTCTCAGGGCCTGCGGGCCGATTGTCGGCCTCCGCCGACAGGTTCCGGGCTTCGCCCATGGAGATGGACGATCGGCGTGCACGCCCTCCAGGGGTGCTTTCCAATCGCCGGGGCTCCTGAAGGATAAGACGCATCTCATGCTCCGTTGGATTCGTGGTGCAACAAACCCCATGGCCCAGCGGGCGGCATCTCCCATCTTCCCTTCAGTTCCCCCAGTTCCCAAGAGCTCCGACGAGTTACCATGAGTTCCTACGAGTTCCCATGAGTTCCTACGAGTTCATCGAGCGTGGCCAGCAGTTCGGCCCGGCTGGCCGGCTTGCGCAAAAAGGCCGCGGCCCCAAGGGTGAGGGCCAGCGTCTCCTGGGGCAGGATGGTGCAGATGATGACGGGCACACTCCGCGTTTGCGGGTGTTCGCGTAGCCGGCCCAACAGGTCCCAACCGTCGGTGCCGGGCAGCATCACATCGAGCACGATGGCCTGGGGGGCCAGCTTCTCGGCCAGGGCCAGCGCCTGTGCCGGGCATTTGGCGCCACAGAACGCATAGCGGCTGCCGGCCAGGTAGCGCTCAAAGAGCTGCAGCGTATCGGCATTATCATCAATGACCAGCACGGTGGCCTGCTCGACAGCGGGCAGTGTGAGCCGCACCGCCAGGGCGCTCCTCTCACCCTCACTGACCTCAAGCATCCCTCTGGAGAGTTTAGCCAGCTCACGCGCCATCTCGATATTCTCTCGCTGCGCCTCAGCCTGAGGCTCGGGCGCCGGCTGCACGGAAATGGCCCGCACTGAAATGCAGACGCGGCCAGGGGCAGCCTCCGCCGTAATGACGACCTGGCCCTCCGGTGCGCCGCGGATACCTGCGGTCAGCACGCTGAGCAGGGCCTGGCGCACGGCCCCGACTTGCACCAGGAGGGGGGGCAGGTCCGGCGGCAGCGTGCATTCGATGCGGGTGCGGTATGCCTGCGCCATAGGGCCGATCGTCTTGAGCAGTGCTTGCAGCACCTCTGCCGCTGCCGCCGGCTCGTTTTCCGCCGAGTGCTCCAGCCACTGCAGCTCGGCTGCGCGGCTGGCTGCCTCTGCTTCCGTTTTGGGGGGCGCCAGCGGATGCGCCATGGCGTCGGCGCGCCCTGCCAGGTCGTAGCGCGTCCACAGGTAGCCGGCCAGCCAACGGATGGCCTGGCTGTCGCGCCGGCGCATCTGGCGGGGGCTCAGGCCCAGGTCGTGGGCCACCTGGGCCTGCTGGAACTGCTGCAGATAGCGCGCCGAAAGCGTCAAGTAGGTGGCCCAGGCACTCGATTGCAGTGACATGCCACTCTTGGGTTTCAGTGCCTCGATGGCTGCTGTAAGCATCTGCTGTAGCGAGCTGGCCCGGTTGTGTGCATCCACCGGCAAGAGCTGCAGCAGCTCACTGTGCCGCAGCTCATCGGGATCGTAGAGATGACGCAATGCATGCCGTACGGCGCGCACAAATGTAGCACTGGGCGTAGCCCGGTCGGCATCAGCCGGCTGGTCAGAATCTGTCCTCTTTTCGGTCAAATCGGCCCCCACTTACCCGGTGTGTATGCTATAATTCCAGCAGTGCAGCCAAGCGGCACGGTCAGCATCGCTACTGTAGCATAAGACAGATCATCAGGCAAAAGGGAGATCGAGGAGGCTCGCAATGGCATGGAAGGTTCCCTATAGCGGCGTTTCAAACCGTCTCGGGCTGGAAGAGGCCGAGGCGCTGATCAAAGCCTTGCAGCAGGACACCCTTGCCTACGGTCCGCTGAGAGACCAGTTCGAGGCTGAATTCGCCCAGTACCTTGGCGTCAGGCATGTGGCCAGCACGAGCTCCTGCACCGCCGCCCTCGCCCTCTCCGCCCAACTCCTTGGCCTTAAGGAGGGCGATGAGGTCATCGTGCCCACCCAGACCTTCTGGGCCACCGCTTGGCCGCTCGTGGCCCGCAAGTGCACCATCCGCTTCGCCGATATGGACGCCAACAGCCTGAATATGGACCCGGCCACAGTCGAGCCCCTCATCACCCCCAAGACCAAGGCGATCTATGTCGTCCACCATGGCGGCCAGGCCGCCGATATGGACCCCATCCTCGATATTGCCCATCGCCATGGCCTGCGCGTGGTCGAGGATTGCGCCCATGCCCCCGGCGCCCGCTACAAGGGCCGCTTTGTCGGCACCCTGGGTGATTTCGGTTGTTTCTCCTTCCACTCGCTCAAGAACATGACGGCGGGTGAAGGCGGAGCGCTCGTTACCAATGACGATGCCCTCTTCCGCTTCGCCAGGGCTATGTCCTCCATCGGCACCATGGGCGAGATGTGCGAGCGCCGCACCACCAGCATCGGCCCCTATGAGAAGCCGGCCTACTACCAAGATGGCCACGCCCGCAACAGCTACACCCATGACTATGCCGGCCCCTTTGAGGTGGGCAACAACTACCGCCTCGGCGAGCTGAACGCCGCGCTCGCCAGAGTACAACTGCGCAAGCTGGACGGCTTGAACGAGGGCCGCCGCCTCATCGCCCAACGCCTCAACGATGGCCTGCGCGGCGTCAAGGGCATCGAGCTCCAGTTGGAAAAGCCCTACGCCTACCACATCTACCACCTCTATACCTTCTTCTACCACCCCGAGATTGTCGGCGCCAGCAAGGATGACTTTCTACGCTACCTCGAGCAGGAGGAGGGCATCCAAATCCAGGTCCGCTACATGCCCCTGCACCTCCTGCCCGAATTTCGCGCCTTGGGGCATCGCTACGGCGAGTGCCCCGTGGCAGAAAAGGTCTATTTTGAGCAGCAGATCGAGCTACCCATTTACAACCATCTGACCGATGGTCAGATCGAGCACATGATCGGGGGTATTCACCGGGCCATCCAACACCTGGCCCATTGAGTATTGTCGCGAATTACAAGCTGTGTTCCCACTCAAGGAGGAAACCATGAAAGCGCGCAAGATTACCCGCCGTGACATGCTAAGGATGCTGGGCCTCGGGGCCGCCGGGGCACTCCTCGCGAGCTGCGCTCCCGCGCCGGCTGCCACACCTACCCAGGCGCCGGCAGCTGGGGAGGCTCAGGCTACGGCAGCGCCGCAGGCAACAGAAGTGCCCACTACGGCGCCGGCCACTCCCGCGCCCAAGGGGCAGACCAAGATCACCATGTGGACCTATCCCGATGACGATATCTACTTTAACGCAGCCAATGGAGATTTCCAGAAGGATAACCCCGATATCACGCTCGAGGTCGTCAAGCTTGATACAGGCGATCTCGACCAAAAACTGACGGCGGCTCTGGTGGGCGGCACTGGCGCCCCCGACTTGGTTGACCTGGAACAGGGCTATCTCGGCAAGTACACGTCTCAGGGTGGTTTTGTTGACCTGGCAGCGGATCCCTTTAACGCAGGCGTGTACCAGAAGGACTTTCCCAAGTTCGCGTGGGATGCTGGCTATTCGCCGGACCACAAGCTCTACTTCATCTACTATTCCACGGCGCCGGCCGTGATCCACTACCGGCGCAGCCTGTTCAAGAATGCCGGCCTGCCCTCCGAACCTGAAGAGGTACGCCCGCTGATCTGTCAGGATTGGGAAGGCTACATCTCTACCGGTGAGAAGATCGCCAAGGAGAGTGGGCCCTGGTTCATCGATTATGCCGGAGCTATCTTTGACAATTATCGCAACCAGAACAGCCCCAACTGGCTGAAGGAAGACGGCTCGCTGAACATCAACAACCCGGAGAACCTCCAGGGGCTCAAGCTGGCGCAGCTCGCGCGCAAGAAGGGCCTCGATGCCAAACTCTCTGCCTGGACGCCGGAGTGGGAGAACTCATTCAAGAATGACCAGGTAGCCACCTACTTGAGCGGCGACTGGCTGCAGGGCCTCGTCAAGGTCTATGGCGGCGAGCCGACCAAGGGTGACTGGGGCATGCTGCCCCTGCCCGGCAAGATCGGCGCCTCCAATGGGGGCAGCACCCTGGGTATCCCCATGCAATCGGCCAACAAAGAGGCGGCCTGGAAGTTCCTCTCCTACTTTTGC
>DAOTVS010000040.1:0-5584 GCA_034436375.1 Anaerolineae bacterium
TTTGCCATCATGCGCTACATGCGCCGCCTGGACCATTTCCTGATGGACGTGCTGCTCCACGAGCCCGAGGTGCTGCGCCTCAACGAGCAGGTCGTGGCGATGATCCTGGACTGTATCGAGATCTATGCCTCGCTCGGGGCCGATGGCGTCATGTTCGCCGAGGACTGGGGCACGCAGGACCGCCTGCTGGTGAGCCCCGCCGTCTGGCGCCGCCTGTTCAGGCCGTCGTTTGAGGTGCTGGTCGGGCGCGCCCACGAGCTGGGGATGCACGTGATCATGCACTCCTGTGGCTATATCTATGAGATCATCGAGGACTTGATCGAGGTTGGCATCGATGTGCTGCAGCTCGATCAACCCGAGCTGATCGGCGTCGAGCGGCTGGCGCGCGAGTTTGGCGGCCGTATCGCGTTCTTCTGCCCGGTTGATATCCAAAAGGTCATGCAGACCGGCGACAAGGCGACGATCCAGGCCGAGGCGCGGCGGATGGTGGAGCTTCTGGGCGGCTTCAACGGCGGTTTCATTGCCAAAGATTACCCGTCGTGGAATGCCATCAACGTCCGGCCGGCCTGGGCGCGCTGGGCGAGAGAGGCGTTCATGTCCCAGGCTTGAGCTTTGGAAGCCTTCCGGACCTCTTCCATGCAACGTGGAGCCCGCGGCCGTCGATGCGATGATCGGGGCGGCCCGGCAGCGAAGCTTTGCGCAGATTGAGGACCTGCGCAAGGTCAGGTAGATAAAGGAAAGGAGCAAGAGCAATGTCCGTAACCCCATCGTCCGCTCAGGATCGCCTGGCGTGGTTCCGGGCCGCGCGTTTCGGCATGTTCATCCATTGGGGGCTCTATGCTCAACTGGGCCGCCACGAGTGGGTGATGAACCGCGAGCGCATCCCCGTGGCCGAGTATGAGCCGCTGGCGGATAGCTGGCGCCCCAAGCCCAATGCGGCGCGCGCCTGGGCCAGGCTGGCCAGGCGCGCGGGCATGCGTTACATGGTCATGACCACCAAGCACCATGAGGGGTTCTGCCTCTTTGATACCCGGCATACCGACTATAATGCGGCCAGGCGGGGCCCCGGGCGCGACCTGGTGGCCGAATACGTCGAGGCGGCCCGCGCCGAGGGCCTGCGCGTAGGCTTTTACTACTCGCTCATGGACTGGCATCACCCCGATGGTGCGCGCTGCAAGCACGACGAGGCCGCCCGCCGGCGCTTTGTTGATTTCACCCAGGGTGTGGTGCGCGAGCTCTGCACCAACTATGGCAAGCTCGATATCCTCTGGTACGATGTGAACTGGCCGCTCACGGCGGAAGAGTGGGAGGCGGCCAAGATGAATGCCATGGTGCGCCAGCTCCAGCCCGAGATCATCATCAACAACCGCTCCGGCCTCGACGAGGATTTCGGCACGCCAGAGCAGGAGATTCGGGCAGAAAAGGGCGGCCGCATGTGGGAAGCGTGCATGACCTTTAACGAGAGCTGGGGTTATACGCCCATCGACAAAAAGTGGAAGAGCGCCTGGGATGTGATCGCCATGCTGCGCCAGGTCGCGGCCGGCGGCGGCAATTTGCTCCTCAACATCGGTCCCACCCCTGAGGGTGATGTGCCCGAGCCGTGCGAGCGGGCGCTGCTGGAGGTCGGCGAGTGGATGCAAAAGTACGGCCACACCATCTATGACGCCTCGGACCCGATGGAGCAGGAATGGGGCATCACCGGCGCCTTTACCTGCAAGGGCAACACGGCCTACTTCCACTGCAACCGCTGGCCCGGCCAGGAGCTGGCTATCGGTGGGCTGGTACCCAGGGTGCTCTCGGCGCGTATCGTAGGCGGCCCGGAGGTGCAGTTCACCCAGGTGCGCGACCGCCTGGTGTTGCACGGCCTGCCTGCGCAGGCCCCCGAGCCGCTGGATACCGTCATCGAGCTGCAGTGCGACGGCGCCCCGCGCCAGGTGCTGGGGGCAGGGCATGTGCTGATCGATAACGATCCGTGGCGCAAGACAGAAAAGTAGCACGAAGAGCGCGAAGGGGCGCGAAGCACATGAAGGACGGACACAGGTAGGTTCCGAAGTCTCTAAGGCTTTGGCAGTCCGGTCTGCCTCCGCGGCTCCGCGTTCTCCGTGTGAGATCCTAACCCAGTCTACTCAAGGAAGGTAAAGAGCATGTCCAAGCTTCGTATCGGCGTTATTGGCCTCGGCATGGGCCGCCACCATATTGTGGGTTACCAGTCCAACCCCAACGCAGAAGTAGTGGCCGTCGCTGACCTGGATGAGCGGCTGCGCCAAGAGATGGGCGACAAGTTCGGCGTGCCCAAGCGCTATGCCTCGGGCGAGCAGATGCTGCAGGAGGAAAAACTCGACATCGTCAGCATCGCCACTCCCAACAAGTTCCACAAGCCGCTCACCATCGCGGCGCTACAGGCGGGTTGCCACGTGCTCTGCGAAAAGCCCATGGCCATGAATGCCGGCGAGGCGCGCGAAATGCAGGCCGCCGCCGAAAAGGCGGGCAAGCGCCTCATGATCAACTTTTCCTACCGCTTTACTGAGCAGAGCATGGCCCTCAAGCGCGAGGTTGAGAGCGGCGTGGTTGGCGATATCTACTTTGCGCGCACCATCTGGCACCGCCGGCGCGGGTTCCCCAAGTTCGGCGGCTGGTTTGGCATCAAGGAGCTTTCGGGCGGCGGCCCGCTCATTGACCTGGGCGTGCACCGGCTCGACCTGGCCCTCTGGCTCATGGATTATCCCAAGCCTGTGTGGGTGATGGGCTCGACCTATGATCACCTTGCTTCCGGCCTGGCCAAAGCCCAGGGCGCCCGCTACGACTGTGAGGACCTGGCCGTCGGACTGATCAAATGCGCCAACGGCGCCACGGTGGAGATCGAGGCTTCCTGGGGCGCCAATATCAAAGAGGCTGAGCTGATGGAGACCCGGCTGCTGGGCACCAAGGGCGGCCTGGTGCAACGCAATATCGAGGAGACCTACAAATGGGAAGCCGAGATCTATGTCGAGCGCAACGGCTCCCAGTTCGATGAAAAGCTGCACACAGCGGGGCAATACACCCACAGCGCCATGTATCACCTGGTAGACTCGATCGTCAACAACCGGCCCCACATCGCCACCGGGGAAGAGGGCATCCTGGTCATGGAGATTCTGGATGCCATCTACAAGAGCGCGGCCGAGGGGCAGCCGGTCAAAATCGAGCACTGATTCAGACGTCAGCGGTTGAGCGACATACCCGTTCTCCTGACCTCCCGTAAGGGTGGGCACAATGCAAGCTGGGGGGGCTGGGACATTGGGGGTGCTGGCGGTCCGCAAGCACCCCCAATGTCCCAGGCCCCCCCTCTCACCCTGGCGAGAAGGGGGTAGGGGGGATGGGCGTCATGCCGCGGCTGAGCAGCAGCCTCCGATCTGCCCCCCTGATTGAACTATGACCCCACCCCGCGCCCCTTTCTTGACAGCCTCCGCACAGAATGCTATATTCCTGATATACCTCTAGCGGGTATGAGGTATATTGGAGGCCCCCATGTCTGGCGCTGAGCCCAAGGCCCAAGCCACGGCAATACCTACGGTCGATGATGCCCTTTGCGTTGTCTGTCGGCGCTGCCGCGCGCGGGAAGCGTGCCGCTCCAAAGCGCTCGTGCGTATCGATCCCGATGAGCCGCCTTTCGTGGACCCGGGCCGCTGCTATGGCTGTCGCGCCTGCATCCCGGCCTGCCCGATGGGTGCAATCAAGGTAGCAAGCAAGCCGTAGGACACTCTGGTGAGCGCCATGGGCCGGCGCGGGTGCGGGGCATGGCACGATGTGGAAACGGTTGATAGGAGAACCCAAAATGGCTGACGGGAAGAAAATCGTCTTCATGTGTACCCATGGCCCGGAAGATCCGGAGCGGGCTACCATTCCCTTTGCTCTGGCCACAGCAGCGCAGGCTTCGGGTATGGAGGCTGTGATTGGCTTCCAGGCCAATGGCGGGCTGCTGCTGAAAAAGGGCATTGCCGACCACGTCTTTGCCCCTGGGTTTCCGCCGCTCAAGCAGCTCATTGACCTCTATGTCCAGGGTGGGGGCCGGCTGCTTCTCTGTGCGCCGTGCGTCAAAGCGCGCCAGATCGGTGCAGAGGACTTGCTCCCGGGCGTCGAGGTGGTTAGCGGCGCAACGTTTGTCAAAGAGTTTGGCGAAGCCTCCAGTATCGCCGTGTACTGATAATCTCCAAAGCGTGAGGCTGGGCGTACTCGCGCCGTATCTGATACATGCAGCCCTCGGCCCTTTCCACTGCAGCATGGAAAGGACCGAGGGCTTTTGTCACCAGCCCAACTCTTTGACTACCTCCACGCCCGTCAGCGCCAGGTGGTAGAGGAACACCGGGTGGAAGAAATCGGCCGGGTGGGGCATAGCGCCGGTGCGCTTTGCCTCTGCAGCCGGCAGATCGTAGCAATCCACGCCGTTGACGGGCACGATGACCCGGTATTGCGGCAGATCCAGGGCATCCGCCCGCACACGCAGGTGCGTCGCCAACTGGTAGACGCAGAGGTCGGTGCTGTTGCCCACCACGATGGCGGTCTGCACCTTGGGGTGCGCGTCGAGCCACGGGTCCAGGCTGGTCAGGATGGCCGGGTTCAGCGAGTTCTTGGCGATGACCACGTACTCTTGCGCAAAGGGGAGCGCCGCAAGCTCGGCGATCATGGCGGCTTCTGGCGAGCCGGCCACGCAGTGTGGACCAAAGGCCTCGAACTCGGGCGCTTGCGGGTGGTGTGCATCCTGCAGGAGGACAAAGTGGCGCACCCCCAGCGCGTGCGCGCGCTGGAAGAGATCCACAATAGCCGGGATCAGGGCTTTGACCCGCTCGGAGGCGAGTGGGCCGCGCCGCGTAAAGCACTCGATCATGTCGGTGCTGAACACTGCCGCGTGCTGTGGCTCAGCCAGGGCGCTGGCTATGGGCAGGGATTGCAGCCCTGCGAGCCACTCAGCGATGAACCCGGGCGCGGCGCCTTCCGCCGCTGGCCTCATATGCCGTCACCTCCATGGATGGAACGACTTGTGAAAGGGCCAAACTGCCATCCGCCCGCAGTATAGGGCCTGTTGCAGCCCGCCGCAAGGCGGATAGGGCCGTTGGCGCTCTCTGTGAATCATGCTATAATCGAAATATCCGATGTTCATGGCTCCTGCACATATGAAAGGGTGACCGGTGCAGCCGCATAGCGCTTCTTTCCGGCCCGTCCGCCGCTTCAGTCTGGTCGAAGAGATCATCGAGGGGTTTCGTCAGGATGCGATGCGGGGCAAACTACACCTGGGCATGCGCCTGCCCGCGGAGGGTGAGCTGGCCCGACAGTTCCAGACCCCGAGACGCTGTCTGCAGCACGAACAGACATCATCGGCATGGACAGGGCTGACAAGCCCCGCATGACTCTCGATCATGCAACGGGTTTGCCCACAGCGAGCCAGCAGACGAAAGGAAGGAAGCGATGGAGATCGTCAGAGCGCAAGATGAAGCCGGGGTCAAGATTCCCGCCCCCTATGCGCGGACCATCAAGGTCTTTTACGCGCACGACAAGGGCGACGCGCCCGAGCTGACCTTTAGCTTTGCACTCATCGACCCGGGTGGGCAGA
>DAOTVS010000041.1:0-7291 GCA_034436375.1 Anaerolineae bacterium
AGACAGCTGCACCCCTGTACCGTCTACGGCAGGCAATCAGCCGCTTGTGGCTGGCATTCCCGCCCAACGGACTGCCTTTGTTAAATACGGGATAAACCATGACACCCATCCTACACCCCTCAAGGAGGCTGCCGGTGAGCGGCGTAGCAAGTGACCCGGCGTCTGCCCTTATAAAGCCGGCTGGACTTTTTGCCAAGAGATCGGCCTGCATTGCTCACCAGGAATTCGGTGTGTCAGGTCTGGCCGGAATTGTCAGCGCAAAGGCTTGCGCATCAACACGGCATAGGTATGGGGCAGGCGGCGCGCCGTCTCCCCGGGCATGGCTTCGAACTGGTTCCAGAACAGATCGGGGTACTCGTCAAAGTGCAGGTACTGCAGGCCCTGCGCGGCGAGGGCGTTGAGCACCTGGCCCGGCCGCCAGGGCCGCTCACGCATTTTGGGCCGGCAGGGGTCCTCCGCCGTCTCGCGGGCTACGACTGAGGCGGGAAAGCCAGGGTTCTCGCGCGGTGCCTCCTCAAAGTAGCTCGCGCCATCCGCCGCCAGCCGGAACGTGTCGCCGTCGCGGTCCCAGAGGGCGTCGAGGGGGTGCCCCTCGAACACGAGCACTCGCCCGCCGGGCGCCAGGAGCCGCCCCACCACCGCCGCCCAGGCCTCCAGGTCCAGGATCCAGGGCAGCGCCCCGCGGCCGGTGTAGACCAGGTCCGCCGTGCCGTCGAGCTCGTGGGGCGCATCCAGCACGTCACAGCAATACCAGGTCGCCGGCGCCCCCAGCGCCGCCGACTTGGCCCGCGCATAGCCGATGAGCGTCTCGCTGATGTCGATCCCCACCACCTCCCGGGCACCCAGGCTCCAGAGCGAGAGCGCATCCAACCCGCCCGAGCACTGCAGGTGGATGGCGCGCCTGCACCCGACGTGCAGATCGCCCAGCAGGCGCCTCTCCTGCGCCATGAGGCTGTTGCCCCCGGCGCGGATCAAGGCCACATCCTCCGCGACCGCGGCCATATACCCTGCCCGAGCCACAATCTCCCAGGCGGCCCCGGTCTCGCGGTGCAGGCCTTTGGCATCCGAAGCCTCGGATTGGGTCATTGATGCCTCCTGTACGTGAGCACCTTGCCACTGCCCGCGCTTTCAGGCAGTGCCCGGGTGGCAGCCGGGTACCACGCGACACCGCAATACCAACTCCCCGCTCAAGGGGTCCGGGCCGGGATCATGCAGAGCGTGAAAGCCGGCATTGAGCCCTTTATAGCCGGGGCTACCGCCCCTGCCAGGGCAGCCTGTCCAGATCCACATTGCCGCCCGAAAGGATGACGCCCACGCGCAGGCCGGTGAGGTCGATCTTGCGCTCCCACAGCAGGCCGACCGGCACGGCCGCCGAGGGCTCGATGATGATCTTGGCGCGCTCCCACACGAACCGCATGGCAGCGATGATGGCCTCCTCGCTCACTGTGACGACCTGCTCCACCCGCTCGCGGATGATGGGAAAGGTCAGGTCGCCCAGCGAGGTCAAGAGGCCATCGGCGACGGTGTGCGGGTTGACCGAGGGGATGATCTGGCCCGCCGCCAGCGAGCGGAAGGCATCATCGGCCCCCTCCGGCTCGGCGCCGATGACCCGGATACGGGGGTCGAGCCCTGTCGCGGCGATAGCCGTGCCGCTCAGCAGGCCCCCGCCGCCCAACGGGGTCAGGACCACATCCAGGTCCGGCGCATCCTGCAGCAGCTCCAGCACCGCTGTGCCCTGCCCGGCGATGACCCGGGGATCATTGGAGGGATGCACCTCCGTGGCGCCGGTCTCGGCCATGACCTGCGCCTGGACCGCTGCGCGCGCGGCCAGGGTGGGCTCGCAAAAGGTGATGTGGCCGCCATAGCCCGCGACTGCCGCCTTTTTCACGGCTGGGGCGTTGCTGGGCATGACGATATAGGCCGGAATGCCGCGCAGGCGCGCCGCCAGGGCCAGGGCCTGGGCATGGTTGCCCGACGATTGCGTGACCACCCCACGCGCCGCTTCGGCTTCAGAGAGCGAGAATACGGCATTGCAGGCGCCGCGGAACTTGAATGCGCCCCCCTTTTGCAGGTTCTCGCACTTGAGGAACACCTGTGCGCCCACCTGCCGGTCCAGGCTCTCACAGGTCAACACCGGCGTGCAGTGGGCATAGGGGCGAACACGCTCCGCCGCCTGGCGGATATCGGCGAGGGTTGGGATCATCATAACTCCTTAAAAGCAGCCGAAGCACTCCTGCTCAAAGCGCGCCAGCAGCGCATCCATCTGCCGGATGCGCTCGGCTGCCAGCGCCTTTGATGCTTCCAGTGTGAGCAGGCCGGGAAGCCTTTCCCGGCGCCTGCGCACCACTTCATAGGCCGTGCGCAGGTCCTGTGGATGCCGGGAGAAATCGCGCAGAGCGCCCACTACGCCCAAGGAATCCAGCGTATCGGCGTCGCAGAGGAGGATGGCCTCAATGCTCCGGTCGGGCCCGCCCGTGTGGTGCAACTCGATGCACTCGAGCACGTGCTGGATCGTGGGCTCTGGGCAGCCCCGCTCCGCGAGAAAGGCCTCGGCCACCTGCCCCGAGCGGATGGCGTGGTCCACCCGCTTGCGCGCCCATTGGGGGTAACCGCCCCAATCGTGCAGATGTGCAGCCAGCCAGACTACCTCCTCGTCGTACAGCTGCCCCGCCCCAATGATCGTGATGAGCTTGAGCAGCCGGAGCGTGTGGTTCATGCCCCAGGCCCCGCCATACTCCTCCGTCAGCCGCGCGATCTCGTCCCGGTCGATGCTCATGGGTCCCTCCTCGTGGCAGAGCCAAGGGCGGTCCCCGAGCCGCCCTATCATCCCCTGACAGTGGGGAGCAACTGAGCGACAAGGTTGATCAGTAGCATCTAGCGTAGCGACGGCTTGCGTTTGCCGTGAAATGGGCAGTGCCTTCGCTCAATGTCGTAGTAGCGATCTTCAGTCGCTCGTCTCCGCGCAGCGCAAGGAAACGAACGGCTGAAGCCGTTACTACGACACTGAGTTGCCAGTAGCCTCGTGCAATCGGCCACTGATGATCTGCACGGCCTGCGCGGCGCCATCCTCGGCGCGGATCTTCTGCCCCAGGGCTTCCGCCCGCCGGCGCATCGGTTCGTCGGTCACCGCCAGGTGTATGGCCTGCGCCAGGCTTTCCACGCTCAGCTTTTTCTGCGGGATAGGCCGCGGGCCTGCACCCAGGGCAATGTGGGGTTGCACGTCACCGCGTGTGCCGACTGTGAGAATGGTCAATCGGGTCCCGGCCATGTCAACTCCTCCTGGTTAGGCACCCACTCAGTCCCCGGCCGCAAGGCCATACCCGTGCGACAGCGGGTCCTCGAACAGGAAGATGCGCGGTGGAAAGTAGGACAAGAGGGCGAACGCCACAACCAGCAGCAACAACAGGGCCACACCGGCCAGGCGCAGGGCAGGCCCAAACGGTGCTGCCGTCAGCAGCCGGTAGCTCAGCCATTGCCCGAGCACGACGGCCGCGACAAAGGTGAGGATATCGGCCACAAAATAGTCCCGCCCCAGCACGAGCTGGTAGCCGTAAAAGAGGGCCGCGATGGTGACCGGCATGGCGAACAGGCCAAAGCCCTTGCCCGGCCAGAAATTGTGCGTCAGGCGGCGGATAGTCAGGTACTCCAGCAGCGCCCAGAACAGCCCAGGCCAGAAGGCCAGCTTGAAATGCTCCCAGGTGCTCTCGTTCACGGCAGCCAGCCAGGCAATGGGCCGCCAGTAGCCCGCCCATGCGTAGGCAAAGTGCAACACCGACCCGGCCACGAGGATGAAAACGATGCCGGCCAACTCCCAGCGCCATATGGTTCTGCGGGCCGGGCCGGTGACCTCTCCACGACCTGCACTCATGGCGCCCTCCTGATCGCTGCCGGTGTGGGCCTAGCCGGCCTTCCGGGCCATGATCTCGTGCCAGACGCGCGGCAGCTCGATGGGCCCCATGGCATCGATCACCGCCATCATGACACGGTGCTTCTCGGCCAGTGGCACCTGCTCGGTGCCGATCATATCGCTAAAGGCGCCCTCGATAAAGGCCGGATAGTGGAAGATGGCCCCCAGCGAGGCGCGCGTCATCATGACCGCCCGCTTGCCCTCATAGATCACCTCCAGCCCCGCCTCGGTGATCATCTGGCGGTATTCCTCGGGCGTGTGGATCTTGACCGCCGGTTTGTGCCGGTCGCGCTTGCCGCCGAGCAGGGCGATCGCTTTGGCCTTCATGCGGCCCCACTCCAGGGCGCTCTGCTCCATGGCGGCGGTGGTAAAGGCGCTGTTGTAGGTCAGGACGCCGCCTGGCTTGAGGATGCTCGCCATGGTCGCCAGGATGCCCCGCTTGACATCCTCCCCCGGGATCTCATGGATCGCATCGTGGATGCTCGCGTAATCGACGCCCTCTGGAGGAATCTTGCCCGCCAGCAGTTGGGGCAGGTCCTGGGCTACACCCTGCACAAATTCGACGGTATAGGATGGCCCGGCGGGGGTATGCCGGCGCGCGCTCTCCAGGGCATAGGCATCGGGGTCAATACCGATGATGGCGCCCTGCTTGCCCTGCTCGCGGCACAGCGCGCACACCTCCTGTGGCACCAGGCCCGTGCCCGTAGCCACATCCACATGGAAGAAGGTTGAGGGCAGCAGGGCGAAGGCCTTGGCGATCAGCGCGCGGTTCGCCTCACGATAGGCCTCATCGCGGGCAAAGGCGTCAAAGTTGAACTCCGCCGATTGCGCGACACGATCGTCGGTTGCCCCATCCGTCATGGTCAGCCTCCTGCTTCAGCGCATGCGCCGCATACCCCCCATTGGGCTGGGCGCAGCTTCGAACAGCGCACTACTCTATAGTCCAGTATCATCCCTGAGCGGAAAAGTGTCAAGCGACAGGGGCGGCCAATCGGATCCTCGGTTGGCCGCCCCTGTCGCTTGACAGAATGCCTGGAAGCGCTAGATCGCCTTCTGGGCTATGATCTCGTGCCACACACGGGGGAGCTCGACAAACCCCAGGGCATCGATCGCCGCCAGCAGCGCCCGGCTCTTCTCGGCCAGTGGCACCTGCGCTGCGCCTGCCATGTCGCCAAAGACGCCCTCGACAAAGGCCGGGTAACGGGCAATGGCATCGAGCGCTGTGCGCGAGAGCCGGACCACCCGCTTGGCTTCATAGATCACCGCCAGCCCCGCGTCAACGATCATCTGCCGGTATTGCTCCGGCGTATGAATCGTGATGGCCACCATCTGCCGGTCGCGCTTGCCCCCAAGGATAGCAAAGGCCCGGGCCTTCATCCGGCCCCAGTCCATCGCCCCCTCTTCCATGGCGGCGGTGGTAAAGGCGCTGTTGTAGGTAAAGATGCCGCCGGGCTTGAGGATACTCGCCACAGCGGCGAGGACGGTCTTTTTGTCGTCCTCCCGCTTGATCTCGTGGATCGCATCGTGGATGCTGGCATAGTCAATCCCTGCAGCAGGGACCTTGCCTGCCAGCAGGCGCGCCAGATCCTGGGCGAACCCCTGCACGAACTCCACGGCATAGCCGGGGCCAGAGGGGGTGTTCCGGCGCGCGCTCTCCAGGGCAAAGCCATCGGGCTCGAGGCCGATGATGGTGCCCTGCTTGCCCTGCTCGCGGCACAGCGCGCACACCTCCTGTGGCACCAGGCCTGTGCCCGTAGCCAGGTCCACATGGACGAACGGCGAGGGGAGCCGCGCAAAAGCTCTCGCGATCAGCGCGCGGTTCGCCTCACGGTAGGCCCTATCCTGGGCAAAAGAGACAAAATTAAACTCTTCCGACTGCGCGGCATGATCGTCAACCGGCTCATTCGCCATTCCTTGCCTCCGTACTGCCATAATAGCCCCGCGTTCATCTGGGGAATCAGGGGCCGCTAGCCCCCGCGCAGGCTATAACACCGCCGGCGCTCTGTAGTAGCGGTCAGATGCTAAAGTTTCTGATAGTAGGTGACGCTGGGCAGCCCCCGGTCAAAGCCTGCCTTCTCATAAGCGCGCCGCGCCGGGGCATGAGCCTCATCCCCGCCCGTAGTCACCCGGGCGGCCTGCATGCCCGCAGCACGCATCTGGGCCAGCACGTGCTCATAGAGGCGTGTGCCGATGCCCTCGCCCTGATGGGCAGGGTGCACCGCATTGTTGCCGATCTCCCCGACGCACGTGGCGTGGTTGAGGTAGTAGCTGATAAAGCCTACTGGCTTGCCGGCCTGCTCGGCCACCACGACAATCATGCCCCGCTCTCCCCGGCAGGCTGCCTCGATCTGCCGGCGCTTGTCCGTCCGATAGTCGGGAAAGGCCCGTGCAAAAAGCTCTGCGCCCAGGAGCCTGCGATAGGATTCGTAGATGGGCTCCCAGGCAGCGGTGGCAATATCCAGCAGGTAGGGCAGGTCATCGTCGCGGAAAGGCCGCAGTATTGTCTCTGGTGTCACAGAATCTCCCCCAATCGGTTTGCACTTCAGTATGAGTGGCTACATTGTATTGGTTCAGTGTCAAATGGAGACTCCCCCGTTCCACTAAGCTACTGCCAGGGCAGGTGACTGGGACGACATCTCGGCCGGAACCGGTTGATGGCCGGCCTCCCTGGCAAGGCGTGCGACAGCCAACTTGCGGCGGCGCTCAGCCAGGATCGCCTGGTCGCGTCCCTCAAGACGGGCTCGCGGGGTCACATAGGCGATCCCGCTGTGCAAGCGCACTGTGTTGTACTCGCGCACGAACTCGGCCACGATGCGGCGAGCGTCCTCAAGGCTGAGTGGCGTCTTGGGGCGGACGCACTCGCGTTTGACGGTCTTGTGCCAGCTCTCGACTTTGCCATTGCTCTGCGGGTAGAACGGCGACGTGCGCACGTGGGTCATCCCACTGAGGCGCACGAATTCCTCAAGTCGCGGGCGATGAACTGGGGCCCGTTGTCCGAGATGATGCGCGGCCGCGCGCCCGGGAAAGCTTCACGCCCACGCTGTAAGATCATCTCTACGTCGGCTTCCGTCATGGCCTCACGGATCTCCCAGTGCACGATATAGCGGCTGTAGCCGTCCAGGATGGTACACAGGTAGTAGAACGTGCCGCAGATATTCAGGTACGAGACGTCGATGTGCCAGTGCTCGTGGGGCTTGTCGGGCTGAACAAACCCCTGGCCCTTGGCTGAAGGTCCATAGGTGCGCGAGCCGAGCCGCCCGGCGTCTTTCAGCACCCGGTAGACGCTGCTGGGACTGACCGCCACCACGTCGGCGTCCAACATCATGAAGCACAGACGCCGGTAACCATCGTCCGGGTGCACCAGTTGATAGTCCAGGATCGCTT
>DAOTVS010000042.1:0-25661 GCA_034436375.1 Anaerolineae bacterium
ACACCATGACCCGCATCGTGCACCCGCTGGACCGGGCGCTCGTTCCTCTGATGGGAGACGGCGCATCAGCCACCCTGGTGGGCGAAGTGCCGGAAGGGCAGGGCTTCCTGGCCTTTGAGTTGGGCACTGACGGCTCCGGTTACCATTACTTGATGCTGCCGGCGGGGGGATTCCGGATGCCTGCTACGCCCGAGACGGCCCGTGAGGTGGCCGACAGAGAGGGCAACATCCGCTCTCAGCAGAACCTCTACATGAATGGCGCTGCCATTTTCCACTTTGCGATTTCGGTCGTACCACCGACGGTAGAGCGAATCCTGGCCCGGCTTTCGCTGAGAGTGGAGGATGTGGACCTGTTCCTGTTTCACCAGGCCAACAAATACATGCTCGATTACCTGCTGCGCAAGCTGGGCATTCCGCCCAGCAAAACGCATTTTTACATCGAAGATGTGGGCAACTGCAGCGGCTCGACCACGCCCATGGTGCTCACCGATGCCTGGCGCGCCGGCCGCCTGCAGCCAGGGAATCGGGTGCTCATGATTGCCTTTGGGGTCGGGCTTTCCTGGGCCGCCACCGTGCTCCGCTGGCCCGAAAACACCCTGGGCGTGGTGCCGGCCCAAGAGCACTTGCCGGGCCCCGAATGACACGAGGCGCCGGTTTGTCTCTACAAAGGGATTATGATCAGGGGAGGAAAACGCGTGGTGATGGCGGTTGATCTGGATTTCGACGATATCCCAATCGGTGCCCAGGCCTCCTTCCAGCACCGTTTTACGGAGGATGATATCGACCGTTTCGCTGCACTCTCGGGCGATATGAGCCCCCTGCACACCGATGATCATTACGCCGCCGAAACACGCTTCGGTCGGCGTCTGGTGCACGGTATGCTGGCCGCAGGGCTCCTTTCACGCCTGTTAGGCATGTACCTGCCCGGGCGCCGCAACCTGTGCCTGGCCCAATCTTTCGACTTTATCAACCCGGTCTATGCCGGCGATATGCTGGAGGTGCGGGGCGAAGTGGAGTACCGGCAGGAGGCCTTGCGGACACTGAGGATCCGCACCGAGATACGCATCCTTCCTGACCGGATAGCCTTGCGCGGCCGGGCGCTGGTGCAGGTGCGGCGATGAGTGCCGAACACGGGCTGGATCTGGCTGGCCTTCTGGACATGGTCGGGCAGGCCGATGACCCCCTGCTATTGGGGCTGCGTCTGGCCGGGGCGATGCAGGGGCAGCAGAGGCTAGCCTTTCTCTCCGCTGCGCTGGCCCGCTTCCCTCATTGGGGCGCCGAGGCCGCACGAGAGATGACCGTCCTGGCAGCCGCACTGCAGGCCGGCGACCCGGTGCAGGCCCAGTCGCTGCAGCAGGCGCTGGAGGGAGCTGGCCCGGCCGCCACCCTCATGCGCGCCCTGCTGTTGGAGGTAGCCGGCTGCCCCGAGCAAGCCGCGGCGCTCCTGGCTGCTGTGCCCGACGATGACCCGGCCGAAGGCCGGGCCCTGCGCCTGTTGGCCCAGGCGCGCAACCTGGTGCGCTCCCAGGCCCCCTTGAGCGAGATAAGCTGGACGCTGCGCGAAGCGGCGCGGGCAGCAGTTTCCTACCGCAGCCTGTGTGCCGTAGACCGCCTGCTGGGGCGCTTACAGCCGGGGAGCCTTCCGGCGCAGCGCCACGTCAGACTCGCCCTGCTAGGCACGGGCACCTTAGAGCTCTGGGCGCCTGCCTTGCGTGCCGCCTGCTATGCCGCCGGTATTGACGCCGAGGTCCATAGCGGCGCCTTTGGCCAGTGCCAACAGGAAATCCTCGCGCCCGACTCGCCCCTCGATGCCCTGCGCCCCACTGCCATCATCATCGCGCTCGACTGGCGCGCCATCGGCCTGCCTGCGGAGGCCGCCGACCCGGAGAAGGCGGTTGCTGAGGCGGTCGCCGCCCTGCGCGCCCTCTGGCGCACCTGCCGCGAGCGTTGGGGCGCCCTGGTATTCCAGTACAACCTGGAAGTGCCGCCCTGGGATGCCAATGGGAGCCTGAGCGCCATCCTGCCCGGTGGCCGTGGGCGCCTGCTGCGTCGCATCAACCTGGCGCTCTGGGATGCGGCGGCAGCGGAGCCTGGCGTTCACATTCTGGACCTGGAACAGTGCGCAGCGGTGCACGGCAAAGCGGTATGGAGCGACCCCGCCCTCTGGCACACGGCCCGCCAGTACCCAGCGCCCGAAGCCCTGCCGGCGCTGGCACGCCGGCAAGCCGCCATGTTACGGGCGGCCCTCGGCCTCAGCGCCAAGTGCCTGGCCCTCGACCTCGACGGCACCCTGTGGGGCGGCGTCATCGGGGAAGATGGGCTGAAGGGCATCATCCTGGGGGGCAATGGCATCGGCGAAGCCTATGTCGAGTTTCAGCGCTATGTACAGGCATTGGCCCAGCGGGGCATCATCCTGGCCGTCATCTCAAAGAACAACGAACAGGATGCCCTCCTTCCCTTCCAACAGCACCCGGAGATGGTGCTCAAGCTCGATGATATCGCCGTTTTCCAGGCCAACTGGCAGCCCAAAGACGAGAACCTGCGCCAGGCTGCCCAGGCCTTGAACATCGGCTTGGAGAGCATCGTCTTTGTCGATGACAATCCCCTGGAGCGAGCCTGGATGCGCCGGCAATTGCCCCAGGTCGAGGTGCCAGAATTGCCGGCCGACCCGGCGCTCTATGTGCGCACGCTGGATGCCCAGATGGCCTTCGAGGCCCTGTCTCTCACTGCAGAGGATCGCGAGCGGGCCACGGCCTATCACGGCAATATCCAGCGCAGCGCCCTGCAACGGGCGGCCACCAGCCTGGAAGAGTTCCTTGCCGCCCTGCAGATGACCGTGGAGCTACAACCCTTCACAGAAGCCAACTTGCCCCGCATCGTCCAGTTGATCAACAAGACCAACCAGTTCAACCTGACAACCCGGCGACTCACAGAGGCCGAGGTACGCGCCCTGATGGCCACGCCGGGCTGCTACACCCAGTCCATGCGCCTGCGCGACCGTTTTGGCGATAACGGCCTCACCGGTGTGCTCATTGCCCGGCCAGAAGGCAGCGATTTGCGCATTGACCTCTGGCTCTTGAGTTGCCGGGTCATGGGCCGGCGGGTCGAGGAGGTTATGCTCGCTGCTGTGGCGCGCTTTGCACAAGCATTGGGCTGCCGGAGACTGATCGGTGAATACTGGCCTACGGCCAAGAACAGCCCGGTGCGTGACCTCTACGACCGGTTGGGCTTTACCCTGATCCATCAGAGAGGCACCGGCGAGCGTCGCTATCAGTGGGACCTGCGACAACCAGCCCCGCCTTGGCCCCAAGGGATCCAAATCAATGACTGGACGCAGCACCCATACAGCGGTGTTGCCCCTCGCTTGGAGGTGAATAGCGCAAGATGACAACACAGTTGCACACCATGGCCTCTCCGGCCAGGCTTATCACGCCGCTGGATCAACGCATCCAGGCAGTCTTCCGTGAGGTGCTCGACGATGACCACCTCGAGATCTACGATGGTATGACCCGGGACAACTTTCCGGCCTGGGATTCACTCACCCACGTCAAACTCATTATCGGCCTGGAAGAGGAATTCCACTGCCAGTTCACCACGACCGAAGTCGTCGCAATACAGTCTATCGCCGACCTGAAACGCACGCTGATCGATAAAGGCGTCAGGACCTAGGAAAAGCTGGAAATGGCTGGTTACTCCAACCTTACTCTACGAGGCGTATCGAAATGATGGCATTGGCAGTACGCCTGTGGCGCAAGTATGTGCTCTGGGCGGCATTGGATGCGCTGGTTGTGGCCGCGAGCCTCTTCCTGGCCTGGTCAGCGCGCTCGATTACTGCGATCCTCGACGTTGGTTCGCTGCTCCTCTTTGGCCTGTTGGCTATCGGCGTCTCGTGCGGCGTCAACTATCTCGTTGGGCTCTATGACTGCATCTGGCGCTACGCATCGGCCAATGAGGTCCTTTTCATCACCTATGCGGTGGTAGTCAGCACCCTCACTCTCACCGTAGTCGACCTCCTATGGCCCGGCCGGCGTGCGGTGCCCCTGAGTGTCGTGCTGGTCACCGGGGTTTTCAGCTTTGTCGGCTTTGCCGCCGTGCGCTACCGGCGCCGGCTATGGACCGGCCTTCAGTATCACTGGCGGAACCTTTACGAGAATAAACCGCGCACCCGGGTGCTCATCGTCGGTGCAGGCGAAGCGGGGCAACTCATGGCCTGGCGCATTCTGAATCAGGAGGAAGGCCAGGCATACAAAGTCGTTGGCTTTGTCGATGATGACCCGGCCAAACTGGGCATGCGTGTGCATGGCCGCCCTGTGCTGGGGAGCCGCGAGGCCATCGCCTCAATCGTGGCCCGCCAGCAGGTGGACCTCATCATCATCGCCATCTACAACCTCAGCCGGCAGTCCTTTCGCGAGATCCTCTCCCTTTGTGAGAGCACACCGGCGCGGATCAAAGTGTTGCCCAATATCTTTGAGTTCATCCACAGCAACAAGGGCGTGCCGCTGACTCGCGATGTCAGCTCCGAAGACCTTCTGGGGCGCAAGCCGGTTGAGGTGGACCATGAAGCCTGCCGCCAGCTTCTCGCTGGCAAGACCGTGTTGGTGACCGGGGCAGCTGGTTCCATCGGCTCGGAGCTATGCCGGCAAATCGCCTCCTTCGGTCCGCAGCATCTGATCATGATCGATAACAACGAATCAGGCCTGCACGACCTGGTCGTTTCCATGCAGATGGACCCCAACATGCCGCCACTCCACCCCATTGTAGGCGATGTGACCAACCGTCCAAAGATGCGGGCCATCTTTGAGCGCTACCACCCGCACACCGTGTTCCATGCCGCGGCCTATAAGCACGTACCGTTGATGGAAGAGCACCCCGATGAAGCCGTGCGGGTGAACGTGCATGGCACCCTCACCCTCTCTGATCTGGCGTGCCGGTACGGGGCCGAACGCTTTGTGCTCATCTCGACCGACAAAGCGGTCAGCCCAACCTGCGTCATGGGCATCACCAAGCGCATCGGCGAGATGATCGTCTCCTCGCTCGCCCAATCGCACACACTCTGCACCTGTGTCCGTTTCGGCAATGTGCTCGGCAGCCGGGGCTCGGTCGTGCCGATATTCGAGCGGGAGATCGAAAAAGGCGGGCCCCTGACGATCACTCACCTGGAAATGACGCGCTACTTTATGACCATCACCGAGGCAGTCAGCCTGGTCATCCAGGCCGCCACCCTCACCCGCGGGGGCGATCTGTTTGTGCTCGACATGGGCAAACAGATCCGCATCGAGGAACTGGCCCAGCGCCTGGTACGCCTGCGGGGACTGCGGCCGCGAGTAGACATTCCCATCAAGTACATCGGCATCCGGCCGGGCGAGAAACTGCACGAGGAACTGCTTGGGGCCGACGAACAAGTCGTCGTCACCTCCCACCCTGCAATCCTGCGCGTGCAGGCCTTGCGCTCGCCGGATGCGGCCGAACTGCGCGGCCGGCTCAGCGCTCTGATAAGCCTGGCTCGCCGGATGGACAAGCAGGAAATCACCGCACAGATGCGCGAGATCGTTGAGCTGCCGCCCCTCCCTGCACTCACAGCTGCAGGCGCAGCCGCCGTGCCTGATCCCACGCTTCTGACTACAGAACAACTCTCTGAGACCGGCGACCCCAGGGCGGTCGTTCCGGGCCTCGCGTGATAGTGGAAATCCCATGTCGGGTTTCCTTGATCGAAAGGAGAATTGTGGAAGAGCAATCGCAAAGCTCTGCCGTCCGTAGATACCTGGCGGTCATACAGCGTTGGCTGTGGCTCATTGTCCTGACGACCCTGGTCGCCGCCGCGGCTGCCTATGTGGCAAGCCGTCTCTCGACTCCAATCTATGAAGCATCATCGATCCTGCTAGTCAATGGCGGAGAGACCGCCGCTGGCCCAGACTACAATGGAGTATTGATGAGCGAGCGCCTGGTCGGCACATACAGCCAGTTGCTCAAGGGACCGCCGATTTATGAGGGGATTCGCGCGCTGCTCAAGCTCAACTTTAGCGATGCGCAGATGGATCGCATGATCATTGTCGAGCCGGTGCGTGATACCCAGCTCATCACCCTCAAAGTACGCAGCGCCGATGCCGGGTTGGCCGCCAGGATCGCCAACACTGCGCCCCAGGTGCTGATCCAGCAGAACTTTCAGGCATCGGCGCGACTGGCCAGTATCATTGTCGCTCAACCGGCCAAAACGCCAACTGTGCCCGTTCTGCCGCGCACCCTTCTCAATACCTTGCTGGCGGCCTTTTCCGGGATGGTGATCGGCGTTGGTTCTGCATTCCTGTTCGAATATGCGGACGACACCATCAAGAGCCCCAGCGACGTGGAGCGCATCTCCCACCTGCCGACCCTGGCCAGCGTGCTGCGGAGCGCACATATGGGCGCCCAAGGCGAGGAGCCATTGGTGGCCCTGCGCGGCAAATCGCCCCTGGCTGAAGGATACCGCGAACTGCGCACCAATATGCAGTTCTTGACCAAGAGCGATGTCAAGGCCGGGGGGCAGGTGCTCATGATCACCAGCTCACAGCCCCTGGAAGGCAAGACAACGACCCTGGCCAACCTGGGCGTGAGCCTGGCCCGCATCGGCAGGCAGGTGATCCTGGTCGACGCCGACCTGCGCCGGCCCGCGCTCCACCGTCCCTTTGGCCTGCGCAATCAGATGGGCCTGACCACCCTGCTCATGAAGCGCAAAGCTGATCCCAATGAGGCCATTCAGGAAACGAGCGTCAAAGGCCTGCGCGTGCTCACGGCCGGCCCCATTCCGGCAAACCCGGCGGAACTGCTGGATTCGCCCGAGACCCCGGCCATTATCGAGGAGCTGCGCGGCCTTGCCGACTATGTGCTCATCGACACGCCGCCTGCGCTGAGCGTAACCGATGCCTCCATCCTGGCGCAAAAGGTCGATGGGGTGCTCCTGGTGGCTGAAATGGGGCGTGTGCGCAGCGATGTGTTCTGGCACGCCGTCGCTGCTCTGGAAAAGGTGCGGGCCCCCATCATTGGCGTAGTGCTCAACAAGGTGCGTGCCCGCCCGGGCAGCTATGGGTATTACCACTATGGGTACGGTACAAGTGAGGAGCCGGCGGCCGAAAAGCCGCCTTCGCTCGGTAAGCGCATCAGCTCAGTGACCACTGCTGCCGGGAGCACAGCCCGTAAACCCGCCACGCCGGCTCAGGCGACCACTCAGAGCGCCGGTAAGCGCGAGCAGAAATGACTGGCGCCAGGAACCCTGCAGAAAGCCAGGGCCGCGAGAGCGCTCTCGCGGCCCTGACCGCCCAGCTACGGCATCAAGGGTTGAAGGGCAGGGCAGGCTACTGAGGCACAATCACCGTCCGCACCTGGCCGCCGAAATGCTCCAGCTCATCCAGCGCCTGGTTGATAGCGCCGGCCTCCAGGGGCACCGTGCGCGTCACCACTTTGCTCAAGTCAAGCCTGCCGTGGCGCGCCAGCTCCATCAAGAGCGGCAGCTCGGAGAGCAGATGATCATCCGAGCCGATGACGGTTGCCTCTTTGCCCAACAGATCGTGATAGGTATCAATCTCGATAGGGCGGCCGCAGATGCCCACCAGCACCGCCCGGCCGAAAACAGCCAGCGCCTGCACCGCCTGCTGCATTGTCGCCGGCAGGCCGATCACCTCCAGCGCCACATCCACTCCGCAGCCCCCCGTGCGGCGGCGGATCTCGGCCACCGGGTCGCCCGCGCTCGCGTCCACCGGCGTCGCGCCCAGTTGCTCTGCCAGCGCCAGCTTACCGGGGTTGATATCAACCGCATACACCTCCAATGCGCCGAACGCCCGCGCCAACTGGATGGCCGACATGCCCAGCCCCCCGGCGCCGAAAACGGCCACCTTTTCCCCCGGCTGCACACCCGCCTTGCGCAGGGCATGGAACGACGTCGCCGAGGAACACATCATGATTGCCCCCTGTATAAAAGGGATCTCTGGGGGCAGGGGGATGCAATTGCGCGCCGGCACAACGATATACTCTGCATAGCCGCCGTCGCGATGCTTGCCCAGCATCGTCCCCTGCACGCAGAATTGCTCTGTGCCGCGCGCACAGTACTCACAATCACCGCAGGTCACCAGGTAATGCAAGGCCACCCGGTCCCCCGGGTGCAGGCCAGCCACTTGCTTCCCCACCGCCTCGACCACGCCGGCAATCTCATGCCCCGGCGTCAACGGAAAGGGTCCTGCGGGTGATGTGCCGGCGCGGTAGTGCACATCCGAGTGGCAGATCCCCGCAGCCCGGATGCGCACCAGCGCCTCCCGCTCGCCCACCGCTGGTATGGGCAATTCCTGCTCCTCCAATGGCCGGTTCAGACCGACCAGCCGCACTGCTTTCACGCCATCCTCCTGATCAATAACCCCTTGCTACTTCCAGTGCGCCACCATCATGCCAAAATACGTCGGCGCCGCGTAGGTCGCCTGGGTGCAGGCCAAGTGGGTGGCCTCGAGCACTGTCTGCAGCACGCAGATTCCTGCCATACCACAGGCCAGGGCCTTGGGCCGCAGCCCAAGGAGATCACTGACCAACTCACGGCTGGGATTGCGCGCCCAACGCTGCGCCAACCCGTCAAATACCGGCGCCGATGGATCCTGGCCATAGGGGCCGGAGGCCCGGTGCACATGAGACAGGTCGCCGCTCACCACCAGCGATACCCGCCCGGCAAATGCACGCGCATACTCGACGCACACCTGCCCCAGCCCGTCCAGTTCCCCCTGCATCGCCGTCAGATCGCCGGCAATCTTCCGCGGCAGCGAGATCACCACCACTCGCGGCCCAGCCTCGCCCGCCAGATAGCAGAGGGGCACCGTCTCACCCCACGCCAGGGTGATGGGGTGAGACGGTGCGCCCTGCACAACCCCCTCGGCGGGGAGCCCGGCAGCCGCCAGGCGCTGCAATAGCGCTTCGGCAGCAGGCCGGTCCGCTTGCCACAGGCGCCGCGAGCCCAACTCGCCAAAGACGTTCGACTCGGTCAGTCGGTAAAGCAACCCCTGCAGCCGCTCATTGAGATAGACAGCATAGGCAGCGGGCAGGCTCAGGCCATGCACCGCCAGCAAGAGCAAGAGATCCGGCTGCTCGGCGCGCAGGTCGTGGCCCGCTTGTTCCATCGCCTCATGCAACGGGCGAAAGCCCTCACTGTATGGCTCCTCCAACCCCGGAATGATCTGCATTCCATGGGGCACCAGGTACGCAGAAACCAGCATGATTGCCCCTCCCATACCATGTAATGGCGTCAGGCAATTCTAGCCGCAATCGCGCAAAGACACAAAGGCCACGGTCAGAGGGCAACGCTCAATACTCCACCCGGGGCAGGAAGATTGAGGAAGCATTGCCCCCACCGGGCAAGGGCGTCTCGGTGGACGCAGCCGCTTCCACGGCTGTGGGCGTCGCCGTGGCGGTTGCAGTTGCCGTGGCAGTTGCGGTGAGAGTGGGGGATGCGGTCGCGAGGGGTGTCGGCGTTGGGCAAGGGGTCAGGCTGGGCGCGGGGGTCATAGTGCTCCCCGTACAATTGGCGCGCTGTGGCGAAGGCGGGCACTGATCCACATTGGTCCAGGTGCCGCCTTCCAGGCGGCTCCAGGACCAATCCGGCTTGTTCGTCGTATAGCTGTACCCATCCGCGGGCCCCGAAGGAGGCCGCAGCCACACCTCTCCCCCCGCTGGGCTCAGCTCGATCCCTGTTTCACTGCCATAGTAGACCAGAAAACCGCCCGCAGGAATGTAGGTGCCCTCGGGAATGGCAAAGGAACGGGTCGCCGCGCCGATGCCCGCCAACTGCCAGCCGGAAAGGGTGCAGCCGGAAGCGCCATTGTTATAGATCTCGATCCATTGGTCGCCGCTGTTGAGCGCATGATCGCCGTTCCAATCCGAGCGCGGGTCGGCCAGAAACTCGTTCAGGCGGAGACCAGGGCACTCGTCGGCATTCGCAACCGCAATGGAGGGGCGTGCAAAAAGCTGGCCCCCGGCAGCCTGCGCAGCCGGCAGGGTCAGAAACAGGAGCACGAGGACGACGAGGCGGCATCGTGCCAATGGCGACCTCACATGGCGCGCTTTAACATCCAGTCATAGATAGCGGTGATGGTCCGGCCGGCGGCAGCCCAACTGTAGCGCACAATCGCTTTTTTGCGCAGTTGCGCCCCCAGGGCACAGCCCCTATCGGGCATCTCCAGGATACGCGCCAGAGAGCTGGCCAGGGCCTCTCCGGTGCGCTCTTGGGCATAGATTCCTTCTTCGCCCAGATACTCACGGGCCACGGGCGTCTCAAAGGCCACTGTCGGCATCGCCATAGACATATAGTTGAGGATCTTGCCGCATCCCTCCGTAGCCGAGAGCTTGGGCGCCACGGCGATATCGCCCAGGCCCAGCCAGCGAGCCAGATGCTCATAGGGCATGCGGCCGGTGAAGATCATGCGGTCAGCCATACCCATCTGCGCCGCCTGGCGGCGATAGTGCTCAACCCCCGGATAGCCCATAACCAGGAAATAGACCTCGGGATGGCATGAGCGCAAGTACGCGGCCGCCTGCATCAATTGCGGCAGCCCCTGATACTCGGCCAAAAGGCCCACATAAGCAATAACGGGCGCATCGGCCGGCAGGCCCAGGCTGGCGCGGTCCGCATAAAAGGCCTCATCGCGGACTCGCGGCCGGAAAAGGTCCGCGTTGACGCAATCGGGCACGGTCTGCACCACATCCTGCCGGCAACCGAACTCGTTGCGCAGCAGGCGCGTGGCCAGGTGCGAGCTGGTGATCACCGCATCTGCGGAACGGTCCAACAGGCCTTCCAACCGATAGAGGGGATTGTAGAGCCGCCCCTTGGGGTGCAGAAAATGGTGGTCCACCATTTCATTAGTCAGGCTGCCCTGAAAGTCAAAGAGCATGGGCACCCGCCACAGGCGGCTGGCCACGTGGCCGATCAGGGCACCTTCGTGTAAATGAGCGTGGATCACATCGGGCCGCTCGCGCATCATGAGCGCCCCTATCTTGAGCGCCAACAGGGCATCAAAAGCAAGCTTGTGGCGCGAGGAGCCGACCTCATAGTGCGTGTGCCATGGGACGGGTAGAGTGCGGCGCACATCAAGCCCCTGCACATCGCGCCCTTTGTTATAGGTCACCACGGTCACCCGGTGCCCCATCTGCTGCAGGATACGGGCTTCCTCCAGGATGCGCACATGGCAACCATAGTCTCCAAAGAACGAAGTTGGCGCAATCATGAGGACGCGCCGTGGTGATTGCTGCTCTTGCCTCTTCTGCCATGAGACTGCTGTGTTCATTGCTCTTCAGGCCCAGAATACTCGGAAACCGGTCGAAACCGGCATCGATGTTTCCCCCATTACCGCCACATCCGGGAGCGGTGCGCGCCGCCCGGCCAGCAGTGGCGTTCTCCTCTTTTGCGGTGCGCTGCGTTGTCACAGCCACCACTATAGACGTGGAAGCACGCTCAGGGTTTCACCGCAGACCAAACAAACGCCGCACCCCCACACCCCGATAGTCTGTCTTGGGTTGGGGCGCTGCCGTATCGCCGCGATCCCAGGCCTCGCGCGCCTCTTGCAGGCGGGCAAGGCTGGCCTGCCGCTCTTCCGGCGCCGCCGCCAGCAGGTCGCGCAGGTCTTGCAGCGCATCCTGAGCCGCAGCAAGCCAGCGATCCACCTGCTCACGGTTGGCCGCAGCCACCTCCACCCCCTCGGTCGCCGTACCGCCCTGCGCCATCAGCAATTGCAAAAAGCGCCCGCCGCCCAGAGTGACAATCTCACGCCAGGCTGGGCTGTCGCTCATCGCCCGCAGAGCAGCCAGGCTGAGCATGACGGGCAGTTGATCCAGCGCCGCCGCCAGGCCGTCGTGCTCCACCGCATCGAAAAAGCGCGGCCTGGCGCCTACGGCCTGGGCCAGGTCGGCGGCGCGATCGATCGCACCAGCAGGGGCCCTTGCGCCGGGGCAGAGGCAATAAACCGTATCCCTGAACATCTCAGCAGAGGGGCTCAGGCGGCGCCCACGGGCGCCAACGGGGTCACCCCCCACAAAGCTCACTTCGCGGGGGAGGCTCTCCTCTGCCCACGCCAGTACAGGCGCCTTGACCGGGGCCGTATCGGTCACCAGACAACCGGCCTTGAGCGCCGGGCCGATCACCGCAAGCGTCTCTCGAACGCCTTCCATGGGAAGGGCCAGGATCACCAGATCCGCCCCGTCGCAGGCCGCAGGCAGATTCCACTGCGTGCGGTCTACCGCACCAGCCTTGTGCGCCGCCGCTGCCGCTGCGGGCTGGCGGTCATGCCCGGTGATACGCAACTCGGCGCTCGCCTTTTTCAGGGCCAGCCCGAGTGAAGTGCCTGTAACACCCAGACCTATAATGGCAATGCGAAAATCAGCCATCAAAAACTCCAGATTGGTCCACCGCCACGCCCTCTTACGACGCCTCGTCGGCTGCTTGCAGTGCCGCCAACCGGGCCCGATCCGCTTCCGGCCAGGGCAACTGCGCCGGACGCACATGGTGGTGACGGATCAGCTCAACCGACCCTACCCCGCCGCCGGCTGCAGCCACACGCCGGGCGCCCAACTCGGCATGGTCTCTCAGCGCGGCAAGCCCTCCAGCAGCGCGATCAAGCCACCCGGGCGCAAAACGGCCCAGCACTACGTAGAGAACCCGATGCCAGAGAAAAATACATTGCCCGCTCTTGCCCACATCATGGAGCAAGGCTGCCACAGCCAGTTCCTGTGGCAGAGGACCCGGCAGTGCGGCGCTCAACGCACGTAAAGTGCGCAGCGCGTGAGCACGGTCAGCGCGAGGCATCGCGCAGTAGAGCTCGCGCAACCCTGACTTGAGCTCTATCGGCGCCTCTGCCGGCGGCCGCGCCGTCAACGCCTGCCAAAACTGCCACAGACGATAAACAGGCCGCACCCGCCTTACCCCAGGCCGACCAGCTTGGCCAGGAGGCCGAAGATCGGCTGTATCAGGATCGTCAGAATCGGAAAGCGAAACACATAGCCCGCCATGATCAATATCAGCAGGATCATAGAGCCCTGTGCCTCAATGCGCTCGAGCTGCCCCACCAGTGTAGAGGCCCCGCGGGTGCGGATGCTGGACACGATGCCCATGAGCACATGAAAGCCGTCGAGCATCGGCAAAGGCAGAATATTGAAAGCGGCCAGACCCAGGTTGAGCGCCGCCATCTGGACCAAGATACTCATCACGGCCAACGGCATCGTCGGCGCCAGGTGCAGCACCACCGAGAACACGAGCGCCAAAAGCAGGTTGGAAATCGGCCCGCCCAAAGCCACGATCGCCATGCCCAGGCGACGGCCCGGGCGCAGGTTCCATGGATTGACCGGCGTTGGCTTGCCCCAACCGATACCAAAACCGGTGATCGCCGTGATCAGCATCATGATGCTGCCCAGCGGATCCAGGTGCACCAGCGGATTCAAGGAAAGACGGCCCATGCGCTCAGCTGTTGGGTCGCCTAACTGCCGCGCCACCAGAGCGTGGCTGAATTCATGTATGGTTATGGCCACCACCAGGCCCACGAGAATAGCAATAAGCTGCACAAAATTAAAGGGCATGGATTGTGCTCAAATGGACCTCCCCCAGCAATCTGCGGCCCATTATAGCACAAAGCTGGGCTTTTGGGTATCTCCTCTAGCTCTGCCTGCTGGCCCGATCTGCAAAGGAAATCAGGGCCAGTTGGTGACTCATGCAGATAGAAAATACAATCATCGTCAGGCGATGACATTGTCAGCCGCCATGGAAGCTCGTATAATACACCGTGCGCTCTACCTTAACGGAGGCCGCGAGATGGGCGCTTTGATACTGGTCGTCGACGACGACGTCGATGTGGCAGAAACGGTGCAGCGCACTCTGCTGCGTGCCGGGCACGATGTGCTGGTATCGTATCGGGGGCTGGAAGCGCTACAAATCGCGGAGGAACGCCGCCCCGATTTGGTCGTGCTCGACATCCGTATGCCAGGCATAGACGGGATACAGGTTTGCCGGCGGCTGCGCACCACGGTAGGCCTGAGCCGCATGCCTGTGCTATTTCTCTCTGCCAAGAGCGAAGTGAACGACCGCCTAGAGGGCTTCGAAGCTGGCGCCGATGACTATATCACCAAGCCCTTCGACCTGCGTGAGCTCGAGTTGCGAGTTAAAGCCCTGCTGCGGCGCACCAAACAGGGCGAGGCGGCCACAGCCCCGGGCGAGGTGCATGTCGGCGAGATGACCTTGAACTGCAATACCTTTGAACTCACCGCCGGCAGCCGCTCGGTGCTGCTGACGCCGGTAGAGTATGACCTGATCCTCTTCTTAATGCGCCATCCGGGCCAGGTCTTTTCGGCTGCGCTGCTCCTGCAAGAAGTCTGGGGCTATCCGCCGGGCATGGGTACGACTGACCTGGTGCGCGTGCACATCAAAAACCTGCGCGACAAGATCGAGCTGGATGCGCAACACCCGCGGTTTATCCGCAACATCCCCCGCCGTGGCTATGCGGTCTTTGCCGACTGAACCAGGCCCGGGGCAAGGCTAGCATGGCCTGGGGAGGGTCCATGCGGATTCCGCCCTGGCTTCAGCCTGGTGGTGCTCTGCTTTCGCCATCCATCGTCAGGCGCCGATGAGGGCGCCCACCCGTTCAGCAGCACCGGAAGGATACCCTGTATGGCCCACGAGCGCATACTGATTGCCGATGACGAGCCTGATGTACTGGACATTGCTGTCCGCGCCCTGGTGCGCCAGGGGTATCGGCCGACCGGCGTACCCAACGGCGCGGCAGCCGTCGCAGAAGCGCGCCGACAGCGCTATGATCTATTCGTTACCGACGTCAAGATGCCCGGCATGAGCGGCCTGCGCGCCTATCAGCTCATCAAGGCATTCTCGCCTGATACGTTGGGCCTGATTATCACGGGCTATGGCACTTTGGAGATGGCCATCGAGGCGGTACGCCTGGGGGTGCACGCCTTTATCCTCAAGCCCTTCGGCCCTGAAGAGCTCTGCAGGGCAATCGCCCGCGCCCTGGAGGGCAGGCGCCTGGCGCAGGAGAATGCCCGCTTGCGCGCACTCTTGCCCCTGCACGAGCTGACCCATGCTCTCATCGCCACTCGCGACCTGGATGCCCTGGCCGCGCAGGTCGTCGAGCTTGCCGTCCGCGAGACGGATTCGGCCAGCTGCTCACTGTTCCTGGTCGATGAACCTCGCGGCGAGCTCTACCTGGCCGCGAGCCAGGGCGCCAACCAGCCGCACCCGGCGCCGCGCCTCAAGCTAGGCCAGGGGATAGCCGGGCTGGTCGCACAGACGGGTGAGGCTATATACATCCAAGGCGCCCTGGCTGGCGATGGTTCCTGCGCCCGTTTTGCCACAGGTGATGCGCCGCCATCGGCCTTGTGCCTGCCGCTGGCCGTCAAGGGCAAGCCCATCGGCGTCATCTGCCTGGCCAAGTCGGAACAGGAACAGCCCTTCAGCGAGGCTGAGCACGAGCTGATTTCCATTCTGGCCGGCGGCGCTGCGGTCGCCATCGAGAATGCCCGCCTTTTCACTGACCTCCAGCGGACCTACGAACGATTGGCCGAATTGGACCACCGCAAGAGTGAGTTTATCAACCTCGCCGCTCACGAGTTGCGCTCGCCCCTCGCCGCCATCATCACCTATGGCACCCTCGTGCAGGAAAACACTGATGCTGACGAGAACACCCGCACCTACACCAGCGCCATCCTCCAAGCCGCTTCTCAGCTGCATCTGCTGCTCAACGATATGCTCAACCTGCACGAGATCGACGCCGGCGCTACCGAATTGCGCCCCGAACCGACGCCCCTGCCCGAGGCCATCAACCAGGTATTGCCGCCCCTGGCGCGCATGCTCCAGGCCAAAAGGCAGACCCTGTCTGCCGAGCTACCCGACGGCCTGCCGCCCGTCTTTGCCGACCCGCGGAAACTGCAGATCATCCTGCTGAACCTGCTCTCCAACGCCATCAAGTTCACGCCTGAAGGAGGCAGAATTACCATCCAGGCCACGCCAGAGGGCGAGGACATGGTCATCTCCGTACACGATACGGGCATTGGCATCCCCGAGTCGGAGCAGGATCGCGTATTCGAGCGCTTTTACCAGGTGGCCGACTCGCTCCGCCGCGAGCAGGGTGGGTTGGGGCTCGGCCTCTCCATTGCCAAAGGGATGGTCGAGGTACATGGCGGGCGCATGTGGGTAGAGAGTCGTGTGGGCATAGGCAGCGCCTTTTACTTCACGCTGCCGTGCTGGCAAGGGCCTGCTGGACAAGCCCGGCAAACTTGAATCTAGAGAAAGCAAAAGCCCCTCCTTACGTACAGAGGGGCTTTTGCTTTCGCGCCCTAGCAAACATCCGGTGATGCCAGGTGAGCGGGCCAGCCAGCGGGCGCCGGCCCCGTTGACCCTAGCGATCACTCAGAGGTGATGCTAGGGCGCTGCGCTTACTATGAGACATTGCATCACCTCCCCTTTATTAGGATAGCAGATTCAGGTCCCCCTCGCGCGGGACGCCCATATTATCCCATGAATGGACTGGCAAGTCAAATGCACCTGAAGGGGCACATTGACAGAAAAATCGGAGTATATTACCCTATATCGGCAAAGCCGGCAGAACCATCCGTATTCACCGCCTGGAGGGAGGTACAGGGTATCATGACATTGGCATCGCAGGACAATCCGATAGAGATGACCTTTGGTGCGCTCGAACCTCACTTTGCCCACTGGGAAACCGTCAAGGATATGGCCGATCAACTCATGTCGCTCATGCTCAACCTGCGGCAGAGCGGCCACCCCGGTGGATCTCGATCCAAGATGCACGCTTTCATCGTCACGCTCCTCAGCGGCGCTATGCGTTGGGATATCCGCCAGCCGGAGAAGCGTTACGGCGATCGTTTCATCCTCGTAGGTGGCCATGCCGTGCCCCTGGTCTACAGCACCCTGGCAGTGCTCAGCGAGGCTCTGCGCATCAAGCACGAGCAAACGGGCGACTCGCGTTATGCCATCCACGGCGGCGCCGCCAGGGCCGTATACCCGGAAGATCTGCTGACCTTTCGCCGACAGAAGGGCCTCTCCGGCCATGCTGAGATGGTGGGCAAGACCCTCTTTTTCAAGTTCAACACCGGTCCTTCGGGCCATGGCAGCCCGGCTGCTGCTGGCGAAGCGTTGGCGCTCAAGGCCGCCGGCGCCGGGGATGTGCGTGTGTTCGCTTTCGAAGGCGAAGGCGGCCTGACCACCGGCGTCACCCATGAGACGATGAACTCGGCCTTCGGTCTGGGGCTAAGCAACCTCTTCTATGTCGTCGATTGGAACGATTTCGGCATCGACGATCACCGGGTTAGCCGCGTCGTCAACGGCACCCCCGCCGATTGGTTCGGACCCCACGGCTGGCGTGTGTATGGCACCGAACAGGGTATGGATTGGGCAGCCGTCACACGCATGCTGCTCACCATGGTTGGCGACCCCAACCCCGAGCAGCGCCCGAGCATGGGCTGGGTCAAGACGCGCAAAGGCCGCGACTACCTGGTCTACGACAACAAGTCTCACGGCGTGCCCCATGCCCAGGATTGCGAGACCTTCTGGCAATCGCTCAAGCCCTTCGCCGACAAGTATGGCGTCGAGTTCCAGGGTTTCGGCGCCTGCACCACCGACCCGCAGGCCCAATATGAGCAGACAGCCTATAACATCAAGCAGGTCACGAGCGTGCTGCGGCGGAATCAGCCCCTGGTTGACTATTTGGCTGACCGCCTTGTGGAGCTGGGCGATGCCGTGCCAGAGGATGTCCCCACCCGGCGCTACAGCTTTAGCAAGAACCCTCTCAAAGACCCTGCGCTCTATGACTATGAGCACTATCCCAGTGACATGTACGTAGCGCCCGGCAGCAAGGCCGCCAACCGCGCCGCCCTCGCCAAATTCGGTGCCTGGATCAACGCCTACTGTCACGAGCACTATGGGCGGCCGCTCTTCCTGGTCGCCTCTGCCGACCTGGCGGAGTCGACCAACATCGCCGGCTTTGGCAAGGCCTATGGCGAGTTCAAAGGCTATGGCGTCTATGATCGCGAGAACAACCCCACCGGCGTTGTTTTGCCGCAGGAGATCACCGAGCTGGCCAACGCCGGCATGATGACCGGCCTGGCTGCCGTGAACCTGGCCGATAACCCCGAGGCCGAGTTCAACGGCTTTTTGGGCGCCTGCTCCACCTATGGCTCCTTCAGCTACCTGAAGTACGGCCCCTTCCGCCTCTTTAGCCAGATGGCGCAGGATAACCCGCTGCGCATGGGCAAGGTGCTCTGGGTGGTTGGCCACTCGGGCCCGGAAACAGCCGATGACTCACGCACCCACTTTGGCATCTTTGCCCCCGGCGTCACCTCCCTCTTCCCAGCCGGGCAGATCATCAACTTGCACCCCTGGGAATACAACGAAGTGCCCGTCGTGCTGGGCGCGGCCCTGCGCCTCTCGGCCCCACTCATCGCCCTGCACCTCACCCGGCCGCCCATCACCGTGCCCGACCGGCAGGCCCTGGGCATCCCCTCGTATTTTGCCGCAGCCCGGGGCGCGTACATCATCCGTCCCTACACCCCAGGCAAGCCCAAGCAGGGCGTCGTAGTAGTACAGGGCACTTCCACTACCGATGGTGTGATCAAGATCTTGCCTGAGATCGAGAAGCGCGGCCTCAACGTCAAGATCGTGGCAGCCATCAGCCCCGAGCTCTTTGCCCTGCAGCCGGCAGAGTACCGTGACGAGGTCCTATCGGCCGCAGATCGCCTCGACGCTATGGTCATCACCAACATGGCCCGCCGCTTGATGTATGACTGGGTGCCCAGTCAGATCAACGAATCCTACTGGCTCTCCAGTGATTGGGACAACCGGTGGCGCACCGGCGGCACCATCGATGAGGTGCTGGCCGAGGCACACCTCTCCCCCCAGCATCTGTTGACAGGCATCGCCCGCTTTGTCGCCGACCGGCCCCAGCGCCTGGCCAACCTCCGGGCCCTGCTTTCATAAGGGATGAGATGGGATGCGCAACGCGCCGCCTGCCCCCCGGGGGCAGGCGGCGCGTTGCGCATCCCATCCCTATTCCTTCTCCAGGGTGATGGTCTCCCCATCGCGCACCTTTTTGAAGACCCCAGCATCGCCGATGACCCTGCCGATGGGATTCACCGCACTCGCCGCGCGGATCTCATCGCCCTCGCTTGCCGGTGTGCGCCCGAAAAAGATGCAAAAGGCGTGACCCGGCGGCCAGTAGCCCAACTCACCCATGGCCATCACATCGCGCCCATGATCCTCACCCAGGCGCACCGGAATACCAAAATAGATCTCATCACCCCAGGTATTCACCCGCGCCTTGATGGGCAGCGCATCCCAGATCGCCGTGGCCGTCTTGGAGTCGTTCAGCTCGGCCCGCGCCGTCACCGCGCCTGCCGTGATCCTGATTGTGCGCATGGTTGCCTCCTTGCAGCAAAATGGTCCGCTGCCGCATTCTAACCCTACATGACACCCGCGTCAACAGAGAAAAGCACTTTCAGCTGCGGGCAGCCCTGGTCGCGGCCAGGCCATTCGCTCCGCCGCTGGCCGGCCCAAACTTATTGACAGGCCATCCCCTTTGCCCTACAATCCCCATAGAAGCAGATCCAGTGTTCATCTGCGGTATTGCCGGCAAAAGGAGAGAGGGCTATGAAGAGCATCCGAGAGGCGATTGCCCGGCTGGTCGATGGGCACGACCTGACCGAGGCCGAGGCCCAGGCCGCCATGGCCCAGATCCTGGAAGGGGGTGCGACCCCGGCCCAGACGGGCGCCTTCCTGACGGCCCTCCAGATGAAGCGCGAGACGGCCCCGGAAATCACCGGCTGCGCCCGCGCTCTGCGGCGGCTCGCCCGGCCTGTGCGGCCGCAGCGGCGCGACCTGGTCGATATCTCGGGCACCGGCGGCGATCAGGCCGGCACCTTCAATATCTCCTCGGTAGCCGCTTTTGTCGTGGCCGGCGCCGGGGTCGCTGTCGCCAAGCATGGCGCCCGCTCCATGTCTCACCGTTGCGGCTCGGCCGATCTGCTGGAGGCATTGGGCGTCAACCTCGACCTGGCGCCCGAGCAGGTAGCCGCCTGCATCGATCAGGTCGGTATCGGCTTTCTATTCGCCCCGCTGCTCCACCCCACGCTCGAGCATGCCAGCCATGCCCGCAGCGAGATCGGCGTGCACACGATCTTTGATATCCTGGGCCCCCTCACCAACCCGGCAGCGGCGTCAGCACAGGTCGTCGGCGTCTATTCCGGCGCGCTGACGGTGCCGGTCGCGCAGGCGCTCGGGGCACTGGGCAGCCGCGCAGCCTTTGTCGTAGCCGGGGCTGACGGCATGGACGAGCTCTCCACCACGGGCATGAACAAGGTCAGCCGGCTCGACAACGGCTCTGTCTCCACATTTGCCCTCGATGCGCTCGAGTTGGGCCTGCGGCGCGCTCGCCTGTCGGAACTGAGTGGGGGCTCGCTCGAAGAGAATGTAGCCATTGCCCGCCGCATCCTCGAGGGCGAACCCGGCCCCCGGCGCGACATTGTGCTCCTGAATGCCGCCGCCACTCTGCTTGTCGCCGGGCGCAGCAACGATCTCAGTGAGGCCCTCAGCCTGGCAGCGCAGGCGCTGGATAGTGGTCAGGCGCACGCCAAGCTGACGCAACTCATCGCTTTTACGCACCAGGCCTGACAGGCTTGTGGAACCTGTTTGGCCTGATGAAGTATGGAGGATTCTTGACTGAACTGCCCCCAACCCCAGCCACCCTCACAGAAACGCCCATTCCCTGGGGGCTCAGAGATGTGCTCTGGGGTTTGCTGCTCGCCTTCGGCCTTGTCGTCGCCGTGCTGGCGCTCCTTTTCGGCCTCTCGCGCGGCCTGCACCTCACACCGGCCGTCCTGCGCGCCCGCCACCTTGCGGCCGCCTTCCTGGCCCTGGGCGAAGCAGTCCTGCTCGTCCCCGTCTGGGTGCTGGCCCGGCGCAGGCGGGGAGCCACCTGGCGGCAACTGGGCGTATGCAGCTTTCGTCCGCTCATTGGCTGCCTGGGGGCGATCGCCCTCTTTTTCCTGGCCCTGTGGATCAACATGATCTGGGGCCTGGTTCTGCAAGCCCTGCATTGGTCCGGGCAGCCAGTCGTTACGCCCCTCTTCGGGCAGGGGCCCATCGGCATTATCCTGGCCTTTCTGGGCATTAGCGCCATCGCCCCCCTGAGCGAAGAGCTCTTCTTCCGGGGCTTTGCCTTCCCGCCGCTGCGCCGCCACTTTGGCCTTTGGCTCGGCGCCGCGCTCAACGGCCTGCTCTTCGGCCTGCTGCACTTTACCCCCACCGTCCTGCCCCCGCTCTTCTTCCTCGGCTTTGCCTTTTGTCTGCTCTACGAGTACAGCGGCTCCATCTGGCCCGGCGTCATCCTGCATGCCAGCATCAACACCCTTTCGCTCTTGAGCGCCTTTATTGTAATGCGTAATCCATAACGAGTCGCTATGGCTTGTATGAGCTGTTACGGCGAGGCATTGGCTGCGTTTCGCGCCTTGCGCTTCAGCGCAACCGATGTGAAGCATCGGGCATGATGAAATGGCAGCTTTGCTCGTTATGCATTACTTATTGCATTCCGTGGCAGCCTCACCCATCACGTTTTGCGCAACCTTCCCCGCCGTCCGGTGTTCCAAGGTACAAGAGAGGTCTCGCACATGCGCCAATTGAGGGAGAGTCATGGGGAGCATTCATCTGATCATCAACCCTGCTGCCGGGCGCGGGCTGGCGGCCCAGGTAGAAGGCCATGTCCGGAACCGCCTTGAGGGGTTGGGCGTCGCCTATACAGCCACACACACGACCGGGCCCCGAGAAGCCATTGCCCTGGCTGAGCGGGCTGCCATGGAAGGTGCGCAGGCAGTTGTAGCCGTGGGCGGTGATGGCACGGTGAACGAGGTGCTCAACGGCCTGGTGCGGGCCCACGTCAACGGCGGCCCCATCGGCACATTGGGCGTGATTCCGGCCGGGTCGGGCAACGATTTCGAATACATGATCCATACTGACGGCATAGAGGGCGCCTGCCGCCGCCTGGCAGAGATCAAGACGCGCCTGATCGATGTGGGTCGCATCGACAATCTCTATTTTGCCAACGGGGTGGGCATCGGCTTTGATGCGGTGGTCAACATCCGCTCGCGGCACCACCGCAGCCTGCGCGGGCTACCACTGTACCTGTTGGCCGTCCTGGAAACGACCTTCGTCTATTACAAGGCCCCCACGATGACCCTGGATTATGACGGCACGGTCTTCACCGCACCGATGATGATGGTCTCGGTGACCAACGGCCGGCGCTTTGGCGGGGGGTTCCTCGTCACGCCCGAAGCCCAGATCGATGACGGCCTCTTCGACCTCTGCCTGTGCCAGCGTGTGGGGCGCTTGCGCATCCTCTCGCTGATCCCCCACTTTATCCGGGGCACGCATACCGACAAGCCCGAGGTCACGATGACCCGCGCCCGCAAGATCGTCATCGCCTCACCGGATGGCCTCGCGGCCCACGTCGACGGCGAGATCTACGCCACCAATGCCAAACGCATTGAGATGGAGATTCTGCCCAAGAAACTCAAGGTTATCGTAGGCTAGATTCGTAATGCGTGAGGCCGCCATGGGCCGTAATAAGCAAAGCAATACGTCAGGCCGCCATTCCGGCATGCTCGATGCTTCGTGCCAGTCTCACCAGAGCAAACAGCATGAAGAGCGATGCCTTCTCCGCAATGGCGGCCTGACTCATTCCGGTTTACTTATGATGTCACGCATTGCGTTCCACCAGCTTCAGCGCCAGCTCTCGCAGGGCTTCTCGCTCCGGCGAAGGTGGGGCAGCTTCGGTAAGAGCGGCCAGGGCGCGGTCGGTGTGTTCCACGGCGAGGGCATTCGCCCTCTCGCGAGCCCCCATCTCATCGATCAGCGCCAGCACCCGGGCGACATCCCCTTCACTCAGCTGCGGCTGGGCCATGAGGCTCGCCAGACGCCCGTCACCGCGCTCGGCTGAAACCTCCAGCGCATAAAGCAGCGGGAAGGCCTTCTTGTGGCTGCGAATGTCATCGGCGGCTGGCTTGCCCGTCACCGCCGGGTCACCCCAGGCCCCGAGGATATCATCCACGATCTGGAAGGCCAGGCCCAACTCATTGCCGAATCGCCGGAACGCCGCCTGCGAGGCCGCCGAGGCCCCGCCCACCAACGCCCCGGTCGCCGTCGCGCAGGCCAACAGGGCAGCCGTCTTGCCCTCAATCATCCGCATATAGGCCGCCAACGGCACCTGAGCCTGCTGCTCGAAAGCCATATCCAGGTATTGCCCCTCGCACAGGCGCAGGCAAGCCTGCTCCACCTGCTCGATGGCGGCCGCTACCACATCGGGCGAAGCGCCCGTCTGCCTCAGTTGGAGCACGGCCAGGCGCGCCAGGATAAACATCGAATCGCCCGCGTTCACGGCCTGCGGCGCCCCCCACAGCGCCCACACGGTGGGCCGATGCCGGCGCGTACGGCTGCCATCCTCGATATCGTCGTGGATGAGCGAGAAATTGTGGATCAATTCCACCCCGGCCGCCACCGGCACGGCGCGCTGCCACTCACCGCCCGCCGCCTGGCAGGCCAAGAGGCAGAGCAGCGGGCGAACGCGCTTGCCGCTGGCAGCTTGCACAGGGCGCAGGGCCTCATCAGCCCAGCCGAGATGATAGCGCAGCATGCCGTAGAGCGGCTCCAATTCGGGCCGTGGCGCCAGCAACAGGTCTCGTATCGTCGCCTCGACGGCCTCGATATAAGTTGTGGGTGTGCTCATGGCTCCCCTTTCTCACCGCCCGCGGCCAGAATCCGTACCCGCTGCAGGTCGGCCACAGTGCGTGAGCCGGTAGCAAAAGCGGCGAGCCTCAGTTCGGCCAGGAATTGCTGCAAATAATCGAGCACCGCCTCAGCCGACACAGTCGCCGGTCGCAGCAGAGGCAGCGCCATACCCACCAGATCGGCGCCCAGCGCAATCGCCTTGGCCGCCTGCAACCCATTGCGGATACCGCCAGAGCCGATCAGGGGGGCGCCCGTCGGCGCCACAGCCCGTGCCTCACGGATCGCCTCGGCTGTGGGCAACCCCCAGCAATCGAAAACGTGCGCCAGGCGCCGTGCCTCAGCCGCCGTCGTGCGGAAAGCTTCTACACGCGCCCACGAAGTACCACCGGCGCCAGCTACATCGACAGCGCTCACGCCCACAGCAAAGAGCGCCCTCACGATGTCAGGCGCCAACCCCCAGCCGACCTCCTTGACCACGACCGGTGCCCCCAGCCCCCGGCAAATCCTCTCGATCTTGGGCAGCAGGCTGCGAAAATCACGGTTCCCCTCGCCCTGCAGGTACTCTTGCAGCGGGTTGAGGTGCAACACCAGAGCATCAGCGCCGATCATCTCCACCGCCCGCCGGCATTCATCCAGCCCATAGCCATAGTTGAGCTGCACCGCCCCCAGGTTCGCCAACAGCACAATATGCGGGGCCACAGCACGCACCTGAT
This sequence comes from Anaerolineae bacterium, assembly GCA_034436375.1. Lineage (GTDB taxonomy): Bacteria > Chloroflexota > Anaerolineae > SpSt-313 > SpSt-313 > DAOTVS01. Next base: position 24,502 of record DAOTVS010000042.1, read on the forward strand.
AGGTTGACGCCAGCTGGGGGTCCTCAATCGCAGCCCTCTGCGAGCCGACCCCCATCGCCACACCCAATATCTCTGCGGCTTCGGCCAGGCGGCGATTGATCTCACCCGCCTGCGCCGTGCCGCCCGTCATCGGCGAAATCAGAAAAGGCGCCCGCAAATGGCGGCCCAGGAAATTGGTCCCCAGGTCGATATCCGTTGGGGCCAGGTCGGGCAGGGCCACATGTTCCAGACGGTAACACTCAAAACCTGCCGTCACACTCCGGCTCTCGACCTCTTCATGCAGGCAGATCTGCAGATGATCCGTCTTGCGCTGCTCAGCAATCACACTCACCCACTCCCGTCTTCTTTAGAGGCTCATGATACCGTGCGGCCCCTGTGCTGTCAAACCCTCCTGCACGCGCGCAGGCGCCCAGGTGGCTGGTTGTATTGGGAGGGCAAGGCACTCCTCGGGAGCCTCGACTTCCCAATGCAACCAGCCACCGTAACCCGGCAAGGTGTGCGGGGTTTTACGAAACGGCAACACTGGCGCAGCTGGCCAAATCCGAAGCGGCCATAGGCAAGGGTTGACGCTCGCAGAACCCGCGAGTATAATGCGGCACGAGTGGGGCCAGCAGCCAGTCATCCCGGTGGCCGGTTCCCGTCGCAAGCACGGCCCGGCGGATTTTACTTTTGCATGGAGGTGCACGGTGGACGTCTATGAGCGGGTAAAACGCATCATCGTTGATCAGCTGGGCGTGGATGAGGCCAAGGTCACTCCAGAAGCCCGTTTCCGGCAGGATCTCGAAGCCGACTCTCTCGACCTTGTCGAACTGATCATGGCCTTCGAAGAGGAATTCGGGGGCGAGATCTCCGATGAGGACGCGCAGAAGATCACCTCGGTAGGCGAAGCGGTCAATTACCTGCAGAGCCATATGAAGGAATAAGGCATTCCTACAGGTCTGATCACACTCATGCGGGGATGCCCGAGCGGTCGCTGGCATCCCCGCGTATTGTGAGGCGAAGATGCTGCCCACGGTCAGAGTTGTCACCGATAGCTGTGCCTCCATACCTGATGCGCTCCTGGCGGAACAGCACATCATCATGGTGCCGTATTATGTCCATATCGGCGCCAAGTCCTATCGTGACCTCATCGATATGCCGCGGGATGCGTTCTACGAGTA
>DAOTVS010000043.1:0-5324 GCA_034436375.1 Anaerolineae bacterium
AAGCTCCAGGAGCACCTGGCCAACGATCGCGCATTCTTCGAGGAGCTGACCGCCCGCTGCCGGAACGCGGGCATACCCATCCAGGCGCAGCCCGAGCTGATCACCCGCTTGGTGTACCCCCTCGTCCTGTCCATGCTCCATGAGGATGATCTGGATCTGGACCGGAATGACTTGAACGGCGGTATCGATGCACTTTTGGAGCTGATCGCGGCCTTCTGCCTGGGTGAGGTCGAGCTCCAGCTGCAGAAACCGGGCAGCCCCGCGCTGGCTGCTGGAAAAGAGAACGGGACATGAACCTGATTGAGACAGAGGACCTGGGCAAGCGTTACGGAGACGTAAGGGCCGTTGAGCACCTTTCTCTGCGGGTCGCCGAGGGAGAGATCTATGCTTTTCTGGGCTTGAATGGTGCCGGGAAGACAACCACCATCCGCATGCTGCTGGGGATGATCAAGCCCACCACGGGGTACGCCGAGGTGCTCCACACCCGGGTGCGTCTGGGCAGCCGGGAACCCTGGGAGTCGGTAGGGTATCTGGTAGAGATACCGCACAGCTATCCGGAGCTGACGGTCTATGAGAACCTGGAGGTTGCCCGGCGCTTGCACCCCGGCACGCCGCGAGAGGCCGTAGGCCGCACCATCGAGCGCCTGGGGTTGGCCGCCTATGCGAACCGGCGGGCGGGCACCCTTTCCCAGGGCAATGCCCAGCGGCTGGGTTTGGCCAAGGCCCTGGTCCACAGCCCCAAGCTGCTGTTTCTGGATGAGCCGGCCAACGGCCTGGACCCGGCAGGGATCGTCGAGATCCGCGAGCTCCTGCTGGAGCTAACGCGCGAGCACGGCGTGACGGTTTTCATGTCGAGCCACATCCTGGCTGAGGTCTCACGCCTTGCGCGGCGCATCGGGATTATCCACAAGGGGCGCCTGCTCCAGGAGTTGAGCAGCGATGAGCTGCAGCGAAATCGAAGGAGGCGGCTCCTGATACGGGCGCGGGAGGTTGAGCCGGCCCAGCGGGCATTGATAGCTGCCGGGCAGCCTGCGGAGATCCTCCAGGACGGCGCCATCGAGCTGAGAAACGATTCTGCGGTTGAGCGCCCTGATGACATCAACCGCCTCCTGGTTGAGGCCGGGACCTCACCCACTCAACTGGTGGTGGAAGAAGAGGAGCTCGAGCAGTATTTCCTCAGGCTGGTCGGCATGAGCGGAGGAGTGCAAAATGAATGACCTGGCGGATATGTTTTGGGTAGAATCGCGAAAGGCAATCCGCTCCAGAATGCCTCTATGGACTGCCCTGGGCTCCCTACTCATGCCCATGGGGATCGCCTTCCTGATCTTTGCCGCCAGGAATCCGGGAATTTCTCAGAAGCTCGGTCTGGTCAGCGCCAAAGCCAACCTGGTGGCCTATGCCGCGACCGATTGGCCAGCCTACCTGGGGCTGTCGGGCATGACCGTCGCTGCCGGTGGGTTCTTCCTGTCGGTCCTGGCCGTTAGCTGGGTGTTTGGCCGCGAATTCGCCGATGGCACTCTGAAAGACATGCTCGCGGTGCCGGTGCAACGCGCAAGCATCCTCCTGGCTAAATTCATCGTGGTGGCCATTTGGTCTGTAGTGCTGGCCATAGTCATACTCACTGCCGGCCTCATCACCGGTGCGTTCATCGGGCTGCCGGGGGGCTCAACTGGTGCCATACTTCAGGGCAGCGCGCTCGTGGCGATAGCGGCCTGCCTGACTATCATAGTGGCTCTGCCATTTGCGCTCGTTGCCAGCGTGGGGCGGGGTTACCTGCTGCCTCTCGGAGTGGCGATCCTGATGGTAGCGATGGCAAACGTGGTGGTGGTAGCCGGCTGGGGCGACTACTTCCCCTGGGCCGTGCCTGCGCTCTATGCACAGGGGGAGAGCTCCCTGCCGCCGGTCAGCTATTGGATCGTCTTCTTCACGGGCCTGGCGGGCATGGTCGCCACCTATCTCTGGTGGAAGTATGCCGATCAGAATCGTTAGGGCCAAGTTGACACCAGACCCAAGATGGTACATAATATGTGTTATCTTCATGCTTCACATCACGCTGCCCTCCTCATTCCACGCTGATTGTTTGGCTTTGGCCGTGGCAGATTAGAAGTAGCCCTGTTGCGCAGAGAAGCGCAGTGAGCTCCCGGCAGGGGCCGGGAGCGGCAACCAGGTCAACCAGGCGTAGACCGCGCCACGGGCGTGGACTGGCCTTACCGACAGGAGCCGCTATCATGTCAAGCCGCGCTGCCTATCGCCGATTCCATCACACCAACATGCTCCTTTGTCCAGGAAACTCTACAGCCCCTGTTTTCGGCGTTATGCCGAAAGCCCCCGCGCCCTCTACAGCAAGCTGGCCGGTGCGACGATCCATCATACCCTCGCCATCACCAGGTTAAGCGTATTGCACCGACGCGGGTGACTTGTGATGCTCAAGGAAGAGTATGGGGAGGCAAATATGGAGTTCATCACCAGCCGCAACCTGACCAAGTCTGCCGAGGATCTCCGCCAATGTTGGCTCAACCTGTGGCGTGCCAGGCTCTGGCCCTACGACGAGCTTGTGGCCGGCGACGTCCTGTACTGGCACGAGGCGCAGGCCCGCTGCATCGTATGGAAGACGCAAGTGACCCGGGTCGAGCGCTTTCCATACCGCACCAAGGCGGCTGCACAGGCCAGGATCGAAGAGGCGTTCGGCGCGCCCCTCGTTGCCGGCTGGGCCGCCCCGGATGCACCTGACGAAGGCTTTTGCCTGGCCTTTGCCGTCAGGCCCCTGGAAGCGCTGCGCCTGCCCAAGCCCGATGGCTTGATCTTCCCCTACGAGGGGTGGCTCCGTGTCGACAGCAGCATCGCCCGGGCCTGGCTGGGCAAGCCCACGCCCGCGGATGACACCACCCTCGACGATGCCGCACCCGAGGGACCGGTCTTGCCGGCCCTGCAGCACCTGAGCACTGCCCTGGCCGACGTGGCACCCTATCGCGTCCGGATGCTGGTGAAGCAGACCCTGTGCTGTGACAGCCGGATCGTGCGCGCCCTCAAGGAACTCTGCGAGTACCGCTGCCAGTTTCCGGGCTGCGGCACGCGCCTGCCGGAGCGCTGCCAGGTCGCCCATATACCACCCATACGCAGGGGCAGCCACAATGTGCTGGGCAGTTTGCTCGTCCTCTGCCCCGAACACCACGCGGCGCTTGCACACGGGGACCTGCGCGTCACCGAACAGAGCGTGGCCACACTCCGAGGCAGCCTGAATGGCCAGGCGTTCCTGATCGACCTTGCTGCGGCTGGGGCTTGTCAACAAAGAGTCGCAGACTGAAACTCTTTGCCATGCTCAACGCGGGGCCGGAACAGGCTTTACGGTGTGGGGCTGTGGGGCGGACGCTGTGCGTCCGCCCCACAGCCCCACATCCTTTGGGATAGGGCCGGGCTTGGGCGGAGCGGTCCAGCCGGTAGTTGCCTGGAAGGGCCCCGGCGCTATTTTCAAATCAGCAGTTATTTGACAACGTGCCAGGTGGGCTTACAATAGCCCGCGACGAGGAAAACGGCTATCCGTCCCGGGTGATCGTGGCTTAGGCGCCGGCTCCCGGCCAGTCTCTTGTCTATCCGAGAGGTGTTGATGCAGCGAGCCAGCGCACACAGGTTATCCGCCGGCCGCATCGTTGCCGCCGCACTGGTAGTGGCGCTTGCCGGTCTCCTCCTGGCCGGCGCATTGTTTTGGCGGAGCAGGCAGGTGGGCGTACGTATTCTTGCTACCAGCCCTCAGAGCAACGCGCAGGGAGTCTCGACGCGGACCTCGATCAGCGTGATGTTTGACCAGCCCATTACGGCCCAGGGCTCGGTTGCCCCCCTCACGGTCAGCCCCGCCGTCACCGGTACAGTACAGTGGGAAGGGACGGTGCTTTCGTTCACGCCTTCATCTCGCCTGTCACCGGATACGATCTATACTGTGATCCTGCAGGCCGGCCTCACTGACACGCAGGGGAGGGTGCTTCGTCGCGCACAGGCCTGGTCCTTCCGCACTGGTGAGGGGCGCATCTACTATCTGGCTGCGGATGCCAACCGTGCGCTGCAGATCTACGTGACGGCGGGCCCGGGAGGCAAGGCCACCCAGTTGACCCATGAAAGCGTTGGTGTCTGGGACTATACGGTCTCGCCCGACGGCCTGACCATTGCCTATAGCGCCGAGCGCCAGGATGGGGGCCACGATCTCTACCTCATGGGCGCCAACGGGCAGGGCCGGCGCCTGGTGGCCGGCTTCGCCGGGGGCGTCTGTGATCAGGCCGTCTGGGCTCCCGACGGTCAGCGGCTGATCTATGTGCGGCAGACGCTCCGCAATGGGAACCCCGATCCGCAGACCGCTCGCCTGTGGTGGCTGCGCCTGCCCCAGGCCCAATCATCCCCTGTGTTCTCTGGCAACACCCCGCCGGCCCTGTACCCCGCGCTTTCGGCCGACGGCCACTGGTTGAGCTATCTCTCTCCGAGCGAGCAGGGTGTGGCCGTCTACAACCTTCAGGATGGGCGGCGGAGCGTTTTCCCGAGCCAGGGGGGGGTGCCGGCCGTCTGGAGTCCGCAGGGCCATGTGCTGTTGATCTCGCAGGCGGTGGAAAACAACGAGAACCTGACCATGCATCTATCTGCTGCCAATGTGGATAGCGGCCAGGTAACGCCCCTGAGCAACGAGGACCTCGTGGAGGATACCTCCCCCGCCTGGAGCCCTGACGGGCAGTGGATCGCCTTTACGCGCAAAGAACTGGCCGGTGCGCAGGCGGCAGCGGGGCAGCAGATATGGCTGGTGCGCCCCGACGGCACGCAGGCGCACCCGGCGACAGCGGATGCACAGCATCAATACGGCATTCCGGACTGGTCGCCCGATGGGCGCCAGATCCTCTGCCATGGCCTGCAGCAGGCCGACCAGGCAAGCCCCGATGCGGGGCTGTGGCTGCTGAATCCGGCCACCGGGGCTTTGCAGCAGTTGACAGCAAAGGGGGGCTGGGGCACTTGGGTGCCCTGACGCCTGGGAGGCATCTAGGCTACGAGTGCCCTCAGTGTATTCTTACGGGCGCACACGAAACTCTTGTGCCCTCTCGGTCCCTGCGGTCCAGGGGCCGCCCTGAGGCCAGTGGGCGCGATACACCCGTCCCTCCGCAAGTGCGAGCAACACGGGCTGCAGGAAAGGCTTGATCACGGCCAGCGCCTCCGGAAGCGTGGCAGGGAACTGGAGGCTGCTGCGCCGCATAAAGGCAGCCCACTGCACGCGTTTTCCCTCATTCACAAAGCCTTCCTCGAAAGCCACTACGTCGGGCGAGAGCGCGACACTGCGCCGGGAGAAGGTCGCC
>DAOTVS010000044.1:0-10371 GCA_034436375.1 Anaerolineae bacterium
GACCGGGTGTTCGCTCTGGCTGGGGCCGGTTGCGCGCCCGGGCTGCGCCAGGCCCTCCGCGAGGGGAGCGCCGATCCTGCCGACGAGGCTCAACCCCATTAGAGCCTGCAGCCCTATCCCCAAACTATGCAACGTTGACACCAGCGCCCACGTAATATAGAATAAAGTCAGCGTGCTTCCGCACGCGACTATTACCGTTCAGGGTTCCCGCATCTGCGACGGAGAGGGTCTACATGAGCAACGAAGCGGTTTCCATGCCGGCCGAGCGCGTCGAGCTACGGCGCGATGTCACCATCTGGGGTTCCTATACCTGGGGCTATGCCGGCGTGGGGGCCGATATCTATGTGGCGCTGGGGCTGGTCATCGGCGCCGCTCAGGGTGGGGCGCCCCTGGCTTTTGCCCTGGCGGGCCTGATCTACATCATGATCGGCCTGGCCTTTACTGAGCTGGCCTCCTCATACCCGGTTTCTGGCGGGGGACAATACTATGCGCTGCGGGGGCTGGGCGACCTGGCGGGCTTTCTATCTGGGACGGCCCTGCTGCTGGACTATACCATCGACATTGCCCTCTTTGCCGTTGCTTCCACAGGCTATGTCAATTTCTTCCTCCCCTTCCTGGGCATTCATCTGCAGAGCTTTGTCGTGAACCTGGGGCCCTTCCAGAACGTCAATCTGCTTTGGATGGGCGAGACTCTGTTTCTCATCGCCTTCCTGTGCTGGCTCAACGTGCGCGGCGTGCGCGAATCCTCCAAAGTCAACGAGATCCTGGGCCTCGTCGACCTCTGCCTGGAGGCTTCGATCGTCATCTTTGGCTTTGTCCTGGCCTGGAAACCGGATCTGCTCGTCCAGCAATGGCGGTTTGCCTTCCCGCCGCTCAAGCAGTTCCTGTATGGGTTCTCACTGGGCATCGTCTGCTTTGTGGGGCTGGAAAGCATCTCTCAGGCCGCGCAGGAAACGCGCCGGCCGGCGACGGTCATCCCGCGCACCTCGCTGGCCCTCATCTTCAGCGTTTTCATTCTCGCCCTGGGCTTTTCCACGGTAGCCCTGGGCATCCTGCCCTGGCAGTCCATCCAGGCCCACGAGGCCGATCCGATCGCTTTTCTGGCCCAGAATATCCCCTATCTGGGCATCATGGCCGGGCCCTTTGCCGCCTTTCTTGGGGCCACGATCCTGCTCATCTCTGCCAATACCGGCGTCATGGGCGCCTCGCGGCTGATCTTTTCCATGAGCCACTTTAAGCTCGCCAGCCCGTGGTTCAGCCATGTGCATCCCACTCACCGCACACCGACACACGCCATTATCGCTTTCACCCTGGTGAGCATCGTTATGACCATCGCGGGCTTTTTGACACCCTCGGTGCTGGATACCCTGGCCAACCTCTATGCCTTTGGCGCCACCTTTGGCTATATCCTGGTGTTCATCTCTCTGATTCGTCTGCGTTATGTGGATCCCTACACGCCTCGCCCTTACAAGGTACCAGGCAATATTCGGTGGAAACGCAAGGATGCTCCGGCGGCCGAGGTGCCCCTGATCGCCTTCCTGGGCCTGCTGGGCGTGAGCAGCATCTTCGTGACGGTCATTGCCACGCACGAGATTGGCCGCATCGTTGGCCCAGCCTGGGTGTTGCTGTGCCTGGGCTACTATCTGTTCTACCGCCACCGCAGTGGCCTGCCCCTCTTCAGCAATATCAAGCGCGATTGGGAGGGAGAACAGATCGATGTGCTGACCCGGTCCGAGGAGTACGAGCTGCTCGAAGAATACCGGCAGGCTCTTGTCCGCCGAGATCGGAAAGCGGGCATTCATTCCCGCTGGGAGGAGGCCGGCTAGCATGATGCGCCACCAACCTTTACCGGCACCAGAACGATTCACCCTCGCCGACGCCTTGCACATTGCCATGGGGCTCATGATGATCCCGCTGGGCGCGATTATCCTGGTGCGCACGCTGGCCATTGCCAGTACGGTGACCGGGGTGCTCGTGGGCGCCGCCTTTATTGGCTTTGGCGTCTACCGCACCTGGCTGGCCTATACCCGCTATCAGCTCTATCGGCAAAACAAAGGTCGTACGAAATGAATGTGACACTCAACCCGCTGGGCATTTTTCTGGCCATCATCTTTGCTGGCTCTCTGGCCTTGTTGTTCCGTTGGATGTTCAGAGTGCCGCCGCAACTGCCGCAAGAGGTCGTCGCCGTGTACCACTCGGTGACGGCGCTGCAGCGCATCCTGGTGCCTGTCTCGGGCCGGCGCTCTACGGAGCGTGCCGTGGAGTTGGCCTGCCGCCTCGGCCTTGCACAAAAGGCTGAGATCATCCTGGCCTATGTGCTGGAGGTGCCTTTTACCCTGTCGCTGGATACGCCGGTGCCCACTGAAGAGGCTAAAGGGCAGGAGGCGCTGCACACTGCCCGACTGATCGTCGAGCAACACGGCCTGCCGGTGAGCACCAAAATCGTGCCCCATCGTTACGCCTCGGCCGGCATTTTGCACCTGGCCAAGGAAGAACAGGTCGACGCCATCGTCATGAGCGCCGGCTCCGAGCGCCCTGGCCCCGCGGAGGGCCTGGGCCGCACCAGCCGGGAGGTACTGAAACGCGCCGGCTGTGAAGTGATCGTGGACAAGGTGCCCGTGCGCGCCTGAGCGCGCTGGAGGAGGAATGATGCGTGTTGTGATTTTGGGCTGCGGGCGGGTTGGCGCTCACCTGGCCAAGACGATGGCGGCGGGGGGCCACCAGGTGACGGTCATCGACCGGGATAGCGCGAGCTTTGCCCGCCTGGGGCCCGATTTTGCGGGTGACCTGGTTCTGGGCATCGGCATTGATGAGGACGTCCTGCGCCGGGCCGGCATCGAGCAGGCCGACGCTTTTGTGGCCGTGACCAATGGCGATAACACCAATGTCATGGCGGCGCAGGTGGCCAAGAAGATCTTCCAGGTGCCCCGGGCTATCTGTCGCATCTACGACCCGCTGCGCGAAGATCTCTACCGCACCCTGGGGCTGGAAACCTTCTGCCCCACTATCCTTGGCTCGGCGCGCATCCAAGAGATCCTGGGGGGTTGATAAGAATAGCGCCGGGGTACGGATTTCACCACAAAGAGGAATGTGCCTCATTGAAATGCATCGCCGGCGCCTGCACAGGGGAGATGAGTAACGCCCTGCATCGGCCTTCTTGAGACGAACAGATGCAACCAGGCGCCGTCGCTCTTTGTGTCTTTGGAGCCTTGGAATCGTCCTTCCATCGTTTTGAGTGTGTGTTGCGCCCGGTTGGGCACGGGGGAAAGAAATGTACGTGATTGTGGTGGGTGGGGGTAAGGTCGGCTATTATCTGGGTAAACAGCTGATGGAAGAGGGACGGGAGGTCCTGCTCATCGAGAAGGACCGGCGTCGCTATGCTGCCCTGGCTGACCAGCTAGGGGAGGTCGTCCTGTTCGGCGACGGCTGCGAGATCAGCGTCATGGAAGAGGCCGGCATGGGCCGGGCCGACGTGGTTGTGGCCGTCACCGGGGACGATGAGGACAATCTGGTCGTTTGCCAGGTGGCGCGGGAGCGCTTTCACGTGCGGCGCACCATCGCGCGCGTCAACAACCCCAAGAACCAGCGCATCTTCCGCGAGCTGGGCATCGACGTCACTATCTCCAGCACGGAGCTTATCCTGCGGCAGATCGAAGAGGTCCTGCCGATCGAATCTCTACTCCATCTGTTGACCCTGCAGAGCGTGGGCATCAGCTTTGTCGAGCTGGAGATCCAGCCCGGCTGCCAGGCCCTCAACCGCCCGCTGCACACCCTGGGCATTCCCGATGACAGCATCCTGTGCCTGCTGATTCGCGAAGGCGCCAAGCCGATCATCCCCTTTGGCAACACTGTGCTCCAGGCTGGCGACCGGGTGATCGCGGTCACCTCGCAGGAGAGCGAGGCAACTCTGCGCAGAATCCTCTGCAACCCGGCCTGACCCGTGGGAACCGATCAACGATCCCCGGCAGGGACCGGCCGCTGTGGATCACGTCAACGGCCTGTTCAGTGAAGAGGCTTTCTGCGCTGGCCCTTCGCGGGCTACCGGCAGGCTGAAGCTAAAGGTGCTCCCCTTGCCCACCTCGCTCTCGACCCAGATTCTGCCGCCGTGGGCCTCGACCAGTGTGCGGGTGATGTAGAGCCCCAGGCCCAGGCCCTCTCGCTGCGCGCGGCCCGCATCTGTCCTAAAGTAACGCTGGAAGAGGCGCGGGATGTCCTCGGGCGCGATGCCGCGGCCCTGGTCGCTGACGGCGGTGATGACCTCATTGTCCTGCTGCCGAAAGCTCACAGTCACCGGCGTATCCGGGTCCGAGTATTTGAGCGCGTTGGACCAGAGGTTCGTGAGGATGCGCTCGAGCCGCCCGGGGTCGGCCGACACCGGCGGCAGCCCGACCGGTGCCTCGATCTGGATGCGCGCCGTGTCCATGGCGGGGGCCAGCTCTTGCTTGAGGCGCTGCACAAAGGCCGGCAGGTCGATGGACCGACGGTGTAGCTCCAGCTGGCCCGACTCGGAGCGCGCCGAGTCGACCAGATCCGCGATCATGGTGTTCATCTGTCGGGCGCCGGTGAGAATGGATTCTACGTTCTGGCGCATCGGCTCTGGCGGCGCGCCCTGCTGCAAAAGCCGCTGCAGGAGCTGTGCGTGGCCCTGGATGCCGGCGAGGGGGTTGCGCAGGTCGTGGGACACGGCGCGCAGGATATCGTCGCGCTGCTCCTGCAGCTCGATAATGGGGGTAATATCGGCGAAATTGATCACGGCGCCAAGGATATCCCCTCGCTCGTTTCGGATTGGCCCCGCGCTCACCAGCAACTGGCAACGCTGGCCGTCGGGCCGCCGGATGGCCAGCCGGTAGAACAACACCTGCTCGCCGTGCAGCGCCCGGTCGCGCGGGAACTCGCCCAGCGGCAGCGGCGCGCCGGAGGGGGCCTCGACGGTCACCACCTTCAGTCGCTCGTCGGGCGGCAGCTCCGCCCAGGCGGGCACTACCCCCAGAATGTGCTCGGCGGCCTGGTTCAGGTGCGTGATCTCGCCCTGCCGCCCGACGATGATCAGGCCGTCGCTGATGGCGTTGATGGTCGCATGCAGCTCTGCTGCCTGACGCTCGGATTCCTCGCGGGCCTCGATGTGCTGCAGGCCCAGTGAGGCCAGGACCGCCAGCTGCCGCAGCAAGGTCTCGTCCTCGGCCGTGAAATCGCCGTGCGCCCTGTCGGTCACCATGAGCACTCCGCTGGGCTGGCCGCCACGGCCCACCAGGCGGGCGCCCAACAGGCCCCGGAGCGGCCCATGGCCCGGGGGCAGCCCCCACCAATGGGGCTGGCGGCGCATTTCTTCATCGGTGAGGCGGATGGACTCCCGCCCGTAGATCAGGTCGAGATACAGCCCGCCCCGCTCTACTTTGAACTCCTGGTCGGGAGGGCAGGTGATGGCGCCGGGGGCGAAAGAGGCTGCGCCCACGCGAAAGCGGCCCTCCACATAGCCGTGCCCCGAGGTGGCCACGCGCGCTTCGGTCAACTGGCGGGCGGCGTCGGCCACGGCCTGCAGCAGCCCCTGCACCGAGGTCTCTTTCAGCACGACCGCCGAAACCTGGAGCAGCTGGTGCTGCCGGTCGACATAGTGCTGGCGCGCTTCGGCCTGTAGTTTGACTTGCGTGAGGAGGCGCTCGCGCTCCGCTTCGGCCCGCATCATCTCGGCCCGCGCGGCCCGTTCGGCCTCCCACAGGCGAGCGGTGCGGTCCAGCGCCCGGTGCAGCTCATCGCCAAACGCTTGAGCTGAGATGGCGGCCAGGGTATCGAGGACGGTGGCCAGGCTGTCGATCAGAGGCAGGATGTCACTGGCAGGTCTGGCGCCGAGCTGAGGCGTCAGGGCAGCCCGCAGCTCCATGCGCAGCAGGTGATACTCCAACAGCAAGTCGCCGAGGGATTCACCCTGCGCCTGCCGGGCGTGGGCGTGCTCCCGGGCAGGGGTCGCCCAGGGCGCATCCGGCGACTCAGTCTGCCGCCGGCGCAGGGCTTCTGCGATGCCCTGCACGATGCGCGGCGCAGCATCGCGCAGCTCGTCTCCACTCAGGTTGGGGCGCAGCGAGTGCACCTTTTCCTCTATGCGGCGCAGCCAGCCTTCGACAATGGGCTCACGCAGGCGATCCAGCGCGTCGGCGGCCTGGTCCAGTATGTCGGTGGCGACAGCCTGATCCATTCTCTCCTTCCCTCCGACCGAAGCGATATGAAGAGCGCTCAAAGGGGAACATCTCTCGCAGGGCAAGGCGCCCGTACCCGCTGCTAATTCAGCAATGGCTGGGCCAGTGGGCGGCAGCAACCTCTGGTTTTAACGCCTGGTGTGAAATAGGAAGCCGCAAGAGATTTCTCTCACGCCATCATTCTCGTGTAGGCCCGGTATGGCTCTCGCTCCGTGCCGTAGTGATGGCTTCAATGGTGTTGCCGCTAAACTCGGTTGCGTGGTTGTGCGAGGCCGCCCGGGGCTCCGCAAGCCCCGGGCTCAGAACGGCCAAGCCCCTCTGGGGCTGGTACACGAGCTATGCTTGCCGTGCAAGCCAGGGTTCCTTAACACGAGCCCGTAGGGCTTTGCTCCTCTCAGCCCGGGGCTTGCGGAGCCCCGGGCGGCCTCGCTTGAGCGGTCGACCGAGTCTGCCAGCAGCATCCTACAAGCCATCGGGCTCAGGAAGAAGCCCCTTGAGGCTAGGGCAATCGCATCCTGAGTCGGGACGGCTTGGTCACAACGCCAAGATGGGGTATTCTTCAAGAGGAAAGGAAGGGTACCCGTGGAAAATCGGCCCATAGCGTCCATCCAGCATCACTTCTCGGCGCTGGAGGATCCTCGTATTGACCGTACGAAGCTCCACAAGTTAATGGACATCGTCATCATTGCCATCTGTGCGGTGATCTGTGGTGCAGACACCTGGGTGGACGTGGAGTCATTTGGCCATGCCAAGTTGGCGTGGCTCAAGACCTTCTTGGAACTGCCCAATGGCATTCCATCGCACGATACGTTTGGCCGCGTTTTTGCCATGCTGGACCCGGACCAGTTCCAGCAATGCTTTCTCGACTGGGTCATGGCCGTCAGCCAGGTCATTCCAGGGCAAGTGATTGCCATCGATGGCAAGACCCTACGACAGTCGCATGACAAGAGGCTGGGCAAGGGAGCGATTGTCATGGTCAGCGCATGGGCGACGGCCAATCGTCTGGTCCTTGGTCAGGCGAAAGTCGACGACAAGTCCAACGAGATTACGGCCATACCGGAACTGCTGCGCGTGCTCGACATCAGCGGCTGCATCATTACCATCGATGCTATCGGCTGCCAGAAGGAGATCGCGGCAGATATCGTCGAGCAGGGTGCTGACTACCTTCTGGCACTGAAGGGAAATCAGGGTCGCATCCACGAAGACGTCGAGTTGCTGTTTGACGATTTGGAAGCGAGCCAATTCACAGCCTACGCATACGACTATGCCCAGACCATCAACAAAGACCATGGTCGGATCGAGACACGTGAGTGTTGGACCATTGCTGACGCCGAGGTGCTGCGTCATCTGCGGGATGCGCAACACTGGGACAAACTCACCGCCGTCGTGAAGGTGCGCGCCGAGCGCCGTACCGGTTCCGAGACGACGGTCGAGGATCGCTACTTCCTTTCCAGTCTGCCAGGCAATGCCCAAAACCTGCTGACTGCGGTGCGATCCCATTGGGGCATCGAAAACCACCTGCATTGGGTCTTGGATATCGCGTTCCGCGAAGATGACTGCCGCATTCGTAAGGATCATGGCCATCAGAACTTTGCTATCCTGCGGCACATCGCCATCAACCTGCTCAAGCAGGAGAAGACGCTCAGGATAGGGATCAAAGCCAAGCGCCTCAGAGCCGGATGGGATGAACAGTACCTCCTCAAGGCCCTCTCTGGCCTGTTCTCCTAAGATGCGATTGCCCTAGATGGGGGGTGTCCAGGATTTTAGGTACAGGCTATCCCTTGCCTGCCCTATATGCCCAAAATCTCGGACAGACCCGAGATGGGAGAAAGGGAGGAACTCGTGACAACTGATGCTGCCCATCTGAAGAGTGGTTCAGTCGAGAGCCAGCAGTGGGATGTCGAGGAACTGCGCCAAGGACTGATCTTGGCCCTGGCCGTGGCGCTGCTCGCGGCAGGCGGTGCGGGCTTGTGGTGGTTCCTGCAGCCCGGGCAGCGCCAGTACGACTACCTCTGGCTGGTCAGCCTATCCCTCTTCGTTCAAGGATGCCTGACCGTGCATTATCGCCAGCGGCATCCCCTCATCGCCCGGACCATTCTCCTCATCGGGCCGGTAATCAGCCTTGCTCTCGCACTGGCGTGGGTTGCCAGCCCGATCGTGCCCTATTGCGCCTGTTTTGTTGTTATTGCCGGTGCTGCTTTCGATCCCTTCCAGGGCCTGGCCGCGGCGGCACTCTGCACATTAGCCCTGCTGGCGACGGCTCCACGAAACGAGCACCTTGCCGCCGCGATCCTTTTCCTCTGGGCGACCTTTGGTGTAGCATGGCTCTCTTCCCGCAGCCTCCTTACCGTGCTTGGCTGGGCCTGGACCAGCCAGGAGCGTGCGAACCGGCTGCTCGAGGAGTTGCGGGACCACCAGGAACAACTCAACCGCACGCTTGCGGCCCTGACAGAATCCAATCGCCGCCTTGAGCGCATCAACGAGCAATTGGCCGTAGCTCGTATGCATGCTGAGGAGGCCCGGCGCCTACAAGAACAGTTCGCTGCCAATATCAGCCACGAACTGCGTACCCCCCTCAATCTGATCGTCGGCTTTTCCGAGATGATGGCCACTAAGCCCCGCAGCTATGGCGGGGTGGCTCTGCCCGCCGCCTACCGCGGTGATGTGATGGCCATCTACCGCAGCGCCCGCCACCTCTCTAACCTGATCAACGATGTCCTGGACCTCTCTCAGATTCAGGCCGATCATGCAGCGGTGCGTCGCGAACCCGAGGATCTGGCTGACGTGGTGCGAGAGGCAATCGAGATGATCCGTGAGGTGGCGGAGGCTCGAGGCCTGCGCATTGAGTTGAACATCTGCAATGATCTTCCACCTCTACGCCTGGACCGGACCCGCATTCGTCAGGTGTTGCTCAACCTGCTGGCCAACGCGGTGCGCTTTACAAGCCAGGGTTGGATCCGTATCGCCGTGCACCTGCAAGGCACTGAGGCGCTGATCACCGTGCAGGATACCGGCTGCGGTATCTCACCTGCCAAGCTCAGCCGCGCCTTTGAGCCGTTTAGCCAGCTTGGCGAGGATCCCAAGCGGGAGGGGTCAGGCTTGGGGTTAGCGCTGTCGAAGAGATTTGTCGAGCTGCACGGCGGCCGCATGTGGATTGAGAGCCAGGAAGGTTTGGGGACTCGGGTGAGTTTTGCCCTCCCTGTACCGAAGGATAGCCGAGAACTACACGCGTCCATGCTCAAGGCAGGCCCGACGCCCAGGAGCCAGCAGCAACCTCTGGTACTGCTGCTTCACAATGATCCACGCGCCCTCTCGTTACTGCAGCGCTTTGTGGACGGCTATCAGTTCGTCGCGGCTGAATCTCCTGCGCAGGCTAGGGAGCGCATCGCTGAGTTGTTGCCAGCTGCCGTGGTCATCGATAGCTTCCTGGGGCAATCTGAGGACGTGACGCCTGCCCGGCTCGGCGTGTCTCCAGAGACGCCGGTGCTTACCTGCCCTCTCCCCAGTTTGCGCCATCTGGGCCAGCTACTGGGGGTCGCCGACTTTTTGCCCAAGCCGGTTACCTACGAGGATCTGGCCGAGGCACTATCGCGCCTGCAAAAGCGCCCCCAGACTGTGCTCGTCGTTGATGATGAGGCGCACATGGTGCGGCTGCTGGCGCGCATGCTCAAATCCTGGAACCCGGAGATCACGGTGCTGGAAACGTTCAGCGGCCAGCAGGCGCTGGAAGTAGCGCAGGCACAATGCCCTGACCTGATGCTCCTCGATCTCTTCATGCCCGGCATGGACGGCCTTGCTCTCCTGCAAGAGATCCGCAGAGATGCGCGGCTGGTGGATATGCGGGCGATCGTGATATCGGCGCGAGCTATGGAGCGTGAGGCGGCTCCGGCCATGGGTGAGTTACATTTCGCGCGCGCCGGCGGGTTTTCCCTGGCAGAAGTGCTCCAGGTTTTGCAGGTGGCGCTGCCGGTCCTCACACGGACGGTGCCAGCGAACCCAGCCAGGGGCGCAGCGTCTGCAGCAGCACAGCCTGGGTGACCGGCTTGGTGATGTAGCCGCTAGCTCCCATCGCCTTGGCCAGGTAGCGCTCATTGAGCACTGAGCAGACAACGATGGGGATCTGGGCAGTCTCGGGAGCGGCCTTGAGCCTGCGCAATACCTCCCAGCCATCCTGCTGGGG
>DAOTVS010000045.1:0-20254 GCA_034436375.1 Anaerolineae bacterium
GGACATCGATCTTGTCTTTAGGCAGGTAGGGGCTCTTGATAAAGACCAGCCTGGCCGGCTCGCCCCCATCGTTGCGGATGTCGTGATCCTCCGGGGCCTCCAGGCGCACCGCATCGCCGGGGATCAAGGGCACCGCTTTGCCGCCCGTCACGAGCGTCGCCTGCCCGCTGAGCAGAAAGAACGTCTCTTCCACCTGCTCGTGATAGTGCGCCCCCAGCCGCTCGCCAGGCAGAAGCACGATCACGCCCCAATCGATCTTGGGACCGCGGAACAGATACTTGACCCCGCTCGCTCCGTTGCGGAAAGCCAGCTCGTTCTCGTTGACCTTTTCCATCGCTTCCTCCTTGCGATAATAAGTAAATCGTAATAAGTAATGCCGCTATTTCGGCGTGCTCGATGCTTTGCGCAAGCTTCGCCGGGGCGAATTCCACAAGAAGCAGCAGAATCTCCGCCACAGCGACCTTACTCATTACGTTTTACTCATTACGTTTTACTGATTATTGTGCCTTACACTCCATGCCAACCCAAGTCTATAGAGCCTGCACAAGCACCGCCCGCACATCCTCAGCCTGCATGGGCCGCGGGTTGTGCTTGAGCGAGCTTTGCTGCAGGCTCTCGGCGATGATGCCGTCGAAATCCGCTTCTTTGACGCCCAGGGGGCCCAGCTGCATGGGGATGCCGATGCGCGCCAGGAGCTCCCGCACCCAGGCTGCCCCACGCTGGCCTGCCTCTTTCGCGCCCAGGCCGCGCACGTCCAGCCCCAACAGCTCGGCCACGCGTGCATAGCGGTCGGTGGCGTAATCGATATTGTAATCCATCACCGTGGGCAAGAGCAGCCCACAGAGCACGCCATGGGCGATGTGGTAACGGGCGCCCAGGGGGTGCGCCAGGCCGTGCACGGCGCCCAGGCGGGCATTGGTCATGGCCATGCCAGCCAAGAGGCTCCCGTAGAGCATATCGCTGCGCGCGGCGAGGTCGTCACCCCGGGTTACGGCCCGCTCCAGGCTGCGCCCGATGAGCCGCACGGCCTCGGCGGCCAGGGGGTCGCTCACCGGCCCGGCGCCGATGGAGACGTAGGATTCGATGGCCTGGCAGAGCGCATCGGCGCCGGTCGAGGCCGTCATGGCAGCGGGCAGCGAGAGGGTCAGCTCGGGGTCAAGCACAGCCAGGCGTGCGAACCAGGAGTCGTCGCGGATGCTCTCCTTGATGCGCCGGGCCGGGTCGATCAGCACGGCGTTCTTGGTCACTTCGGCGCCCGTGCCGGCAGTGGTAGGCACGCAGACCAGGGGGAGCCCGGGCCGGGGATCGAGCTTGCGCCCGGTGTGATACTCGGCGACCGTGCCCGGCTGATGGTACAGCCCGGCGGCGGCCTTGGCGGCATCCATGGCGCTGCCGCCGCCGATGCCGATCACCACCTCCGCCCCCATCTCTCGCGCCTGAGCGCGCGCCGTTTCGACGACGTCGAGCGTCGGCTCGTGGCCCACACCGGCATAGAGGCCAGCCTCCACACCCGCCGCCGCCAGGTTGGCAGTGGCCATCTCCAGCAGGCCGCGGCGCCCCGGGCTACCCACCACCAGCGCCCGCCGGCCCAGGGGCTGCACCAACTTGCCCAGTTGAGCAAAGGAACCGGCGCCCGCCACAATCTCCGTGGGCAGGAAGAAACGGGTTACTGCCATGTTCACGCCTCCTTTATGGTATAGTCAGACTCGCCACCGGCACCGCCTCATCGGGAAAACGCTCGCCCCCTGGGCCAATGGCGCTCAGGCGGTCGCCGCCGCCTGCCGGGTAGAGGCCGACTTTGACCGTGTACTCTCCTGCGGGCAGGTTCGTCGGGAGGGCGAGCTTGCGCATATCGCACCACTCATCGCCCGGCTGCCAGGCCAGCATGCGCGAGAGGCCGGCCACGGGGTAGCCGTCGGTCTGGGTAACCAGCTTGCCCGAGCTGTCATACAGGTGCACAAAGACGTTCAGATCCTCCGTTGGGGTAGACCAGCACTGCCAGTGCAGGGTGATGTGCAGGCTCGTCCCCTCGTGCGCGCAGGAACCGGCAAGCAGCGCCACGGGCCCAAAGGCTGCCTGGTAAGCCATGGCCCGCGGCTGGCCCGTCGCTTCCAGGCCGCCTACATTGGTGACGGCGACATTGGGGGTATCGTAGCGGGTCACGATGACCCATTTCGTTTCGCGCAGGGCGGTTTGCAGTTGATCGGCGTCTACCTCGTCGCCGGCGGGCGGAAAGATAAAGCGCCATGGCTTTTGGGGCAACAGCCCCGAGTAGGCAATGGTCTTGACCTCGCGCTCTTGGCCGGTGTGCGCCCAGAGCAGCTCCCCCACGCCTCCCGTGATGGGTGGCACCAGCACGACCCCTTCGTGCCCCATGGGGAAATAGTTCTGCGTTGGGGCCAGCCACTGGGGATAGTTGACCACCAGGACGGAGCCCCCGTCTGCCGGCTGGGCAGAGACCAGGCCGGCAACGGCCCGGCGCACCTGCTCATAGAGCGACGCCCGGGCAGCGATGAAGGCATAGCTGCCGCCGGCAATGGCCAGCACGAGCAACGCCGCTGCGGCCTGGCCCCAGGCCTGCTGCCGCTTGCCGGAGAGTGGCAGGTCCAGCGGGATCGCCCAGAAGAGGGCGGCGGCGGGCGCCGCTTCGTAGAGCAGGCGCGCCCCCGCCTGCACATATTCAGGATCCAACAGCGCCCAGGCGGGCAGTACGGCCAGGACGAACCAGCCCAGGGCCAGCATGGCAAGCCTGCCCCGGCCCAGGCGCGCTAATGCCAATCCCCCGCCCAGGGCCAGGATGGCGGTGCACAGGGCAAGCGCCAACGAGGTAAAGGCAGGGGGGGCCAGGCGCACCAGGGGGGTGACGGGGTAGATCAGGCCCTGGGCCAGGTAGAGCGCATTCTGCCAGCGGGCTGCCAGGTCAAACAGATGCCCTTCGGCGCCGCCTTTGGGCGCCGCCAGCCATACCGCCAGGCCACAGACGGCCGCCAGTGCATAGGGCCAGATCTGCCGGAGGGCGCGCCGCAGCGGTACGGCGGGTTCGGCCGTAAGCATGAACAGCAGCATCAGCGGCGCGACCAGGAACCCCGTTTCGTGGGCAAAGGGCGCCAGCAGCGCCAGAGCGATTGATGCCAGCCTGTAGCCCCTGGCCTGCTGGGGCCTTTTCTCGGCCGCCTCGTGTAAGAGGAGGGCGCCCAGCATGAGCGCGGTGACCAGCGGGTGCATCAACGATGAGACCCAGGGCACGACCTGGTAGCTGAAAGGGTAGAGCAGGAAGAGCAGCGCGGCCGCCAGGCCTACCGCCGGGCGCCGCCTTGGCGCCCGCGCCCGCCCGTACACCAGCGCAAACACGAGCCCCGTGTTCAGAAGATGGAGGGCGAGCACCATGCCGTGCAGCAGTCGCGGATCGTTCCCGCCCTGGAGCAGCACCAGCAATTGCCAGAGGGTGAATGAGAGGGGGCGGTAATAGCCCAGGCCCCGCGCTGAGAGCCACAGATCAGGCACGGTGTGCCAGGTCAGCCAGCGCGTCTGCACAATATCATCGGAGAACAGGGGCAGTCGCAGCGAAAAGCCGTAGGCCCCGATTCCTGCCAGGAGCAGGATCAGGGCGCATCCCACGATGACGGCCACTTGTCTCCGTACGGGTCGCATCTTGCTCTCCGCTGTCCAGGTTCTATCTCAATCTGGCCTGATTATATCGCATAACGGGCCTGCTGCGAAACGCCTCTCCCAGGTTGAGGCTGGGCGGCAGCCTGGCGGAGTGGTTGCCTGCAACCCCGGGCGGCGGATACGGGCCCTGGATGCACCCTGGTGGGCAAAGTGAAAGTGGGGGGCAGGGAGGCGTGTGTGAATAAGAGAGCCCCCGGCCCGTGGCCGGGGGCTCCGCTGCAGGGGCCTGTGGGATGCGGCGATGATGCTCGGGAAGGCGGGCAACGATGTCGATTGTGATGTCGAGCCTGATGCGATGAAGCGGCGATGATGCGCCGCAGGCCTTCAACCGCCTGGAAACGCCCCTTTGGGGTGCGATGTGCTGCTACGAAAGCTGCAATGGAGTACGATGCAGGAACGTTCCCGGCGGCGCCGGCCCGGTTACGATGATGGTGCGATGCCGGCGCAGTTCAGACAGGCTCTCCTCCCGAGAGGGCACGGCCCCTCGCAATCTGATGATGGGTACAGCGCGCTCACGATCAGGCGCCGTACGCCTTAAACTACGATACGGCTGCTGTGTAACACTCGCGGAAAGCGCTGCGCGCCCGCGTCAAGAGCGATTCGGTGGACTTGAAGGTGCGCTGCATGATGTGAGCGATATCTTCCACCGGCAGCCCCTCAGCATACTTGAGCACCAGCACCTGACGGTAATGGGCGGGCAGGGCGCTCAGAGTCTGGTTGACCCGCTCCTTGTTTTCCTGGCGCAGGAGCACATTGTCGGGCACGGGGTTGGCTTCCATTTCCTTCGTCTCGCGCAGATCTTTGATGCTTCGCTGCTCGACCTGGGCCATGCGATACTCGCGGCGACGGAAATCAGCGGCCTTGTTCCAGGCTACGCCGCACAGCCAGCTATAGAGGGAGCTGTCGCCACGAAAGGAATGGAGCGACTTGAGGGCGGCAATCAGCGCATCCTGTAGCACATCCTGGGCATCATCGTGGCTGCCGCCGACCTGGTAGTAAACAAACCGGTAGAGCCGGGTAAAGTAGCGCTGGTAAAAGATCTCCAGGGCATGGGGGTCACCGGCCACGATTTGCTGGGCCAACTCCAGGTCGGCGCCAGTGGATGGGGTACTCAGCTCAGGTGCCTGCGTTGTAGCCATGGATGTTTCCTCCCGTCGCTCCTGTCACCCGTAAAGGACCGACATGCGATGGTGTTTGAATGCTGATCCATGGCTATCATAGCGTATGAATGGCAAAATAGCAATAGGTTACAATACTTCTTACATAAAAATGACGTAAACCTTCCATAAACCAAACGTTGACCTGAATGAAACCGGGTTAACGGGCAGAGATGTTCTGCCGAGCCGTGTGGGTGACCGTGGGGCGCACAGGCTATCGGCCTGCCTCTACGATGATTCTCACACCAGCATGGGCGCAACGCACCAAGATAGAGCGCACTGCCATACGCTGCTGCGCGTTATCAGGGCGCCGGGCGCGCCACGACGATGAGGCGATGGCTGTTGCCCGTGTAGGGCCAACAGGTGATCAGTGTGAGCCGTTCATCGTTGGTGGGGCCGATCCAGCGAGCATTCTCGCGCCGTTGCTCGTCGCTGGCGCCCTGCTCACGCACGATTTCCTTCTGTGTCACCCGGTAGCGATAGGGCGTCTTGTCGACAAACAGGGTGATCTCATCGCCGATCTGCAGATCAATCAGGTAGCGAAAGACCTCGCTGCCCATGTTGTGATGACCCGCGAGCACGGTGTTGCCGGGCGTGCCCGGGTACGCCGTGCCTTTGAGAAAGCCCGCGGCGCTATCGGGCACCTGCCATTCGGTCACCTCAACGCCGTTGGTCTCTACTGGCAACCAGGTGATCTCTACAACTGGGGCGTCAAGATGGATCTCTGGCGCCGTGATCCAGGTGGGCGCGCTGGTTGCGGGCGGATACAGCGGGCTGGAGGCGGGGGTGGGCGTACAATCTCCTGCCAGGCTCAGGCTTGACGGGTCCGCAGGCGCCAGGGGAGGGGAAAGCAGGGCCTGCCCTTGCTGCGGGTTCAGCACACCCCGCACGATGATTGGTGGGTCGCCCAGGAGCATCACTCCCAGGATGGCCAGGGCCAGGGTGATTCTGGCCGATGAGATGAGCAATCGGACCCGCAAATCGCACTCCCATCCTGCAACGGCCGGTTGGCCATTGGGCGGCCCCGGCCGCGGCGGTTTCTAGCGCCTGAGGATAGGCGGGTCAGAATGGCTTGTCAATCCCAATATCCCCGCGCTTGACCCGCAGGGGAAATGCGACTAGTATGTAGATGATGCACTGCAATCAAGGGGGAGCCATGCCCAAGAAGGTCTTCTTCAACCGGCTCACAACCGAGCAACTGATCGCCGTTTCCGCACTCACCATCTCAGTGATCTTTTTGCTGGCCTTTGGCGGGCAAATCCTGGAGATCTACCGCCTGCGCGGCGCTCTGGCCATCGCCGATAGTCAGGTAGCCCAATTGCGTGCAGAACAGGCCGCGCTGGAAGCTACGCGCACCTATGTGCAGTCCGATGACTATGTTGAGCAGATCGCCCGTTCCGAGTTGAACAAGATCCGTCCGGGTGACCGCCGCATCATCGTCGTGCCCCAGCCGGCGCCTGTGCCGGCTGCCGATCTGGAAACGGGCAATGCGTCCTCCACCAATGGCCACGCGAACTGGAACCGCTGGTGGGATTTGCTTTTTGGCAGTTGACTTGTTATAATAGGGGTGCATTGGGTCGCCATTGCAGCGGACCGCTGAAAGCGCGCGCTTGACATCAGCGCCTGGTTGTGGTATATTAATGCCTGCGTTGCGGGGTGGAGCAGCGGCAGCTCGTTGGGCTCATAACCCAAAGGTCCCAGGTTCGAATCCTGGCCCCGCTACCTGATGGGCGCGTACGCGTGCCCCATGGCGGCGTAGCTCAGCGGCAGAGCAGGGGACTCATAAGCCCTTGGTCACTAGTTCAAGTCTAGTCGCCGCCACCTGAACGACAGGAAGCGCCCGGTGCTCGACCGGGCGTTTTTCATCGCTCTGAACTGAATAAACGATGCGGGGTGGAGCAGCGGCAGCTCGTTGGGCTCATAACCCAAAGGTCCCAGGTTCGAATCCTGGCCCCGCTACTGAGAAATCGGAAAGGGCCTTCCCCTCACAGGGAAGGCCCTTTCCGATTCCGCGTTTATGGCCGGTTACTGCGTCAGCCGAAACGGGTAATAACCTCCCTCGGTCTGGCGCTCACCGGGAGCGCAAGCGGCTGCACCGACCGGCTCGACCTCGCCATGCATGGGCTCGGTGACCACATTCACGCGCCCTTCGTGCAGCAGGAGCTCAGCGATGGTGTTCGAGTGCATCGAATAGCGCATCTTGACCACGGAGAGGAAGCGCCGCAGGCGCCCACCGCGCTCCACGAAATGCAGCATGATCAAGTTGCTGGTGACCTGGGCGGCCATGGGCTCTGGGAGATCAACTGCCGTGCCGAGCAGGCGCGACAGCCCATAGGTTAGCACGCTGGTCACGCTCCGGCCTCGCAGATAGGTGACCAAAGCCGAAAGATAGTCGATGGCGCGGCCGTGCGGGGCCAAGGCTCCCTCGATGGTATCGATGCTGTCGATCACCAGGCGGCGCACGCCGCGCGCCTCGACGTCGCGCATGATCTCTTCCGCACAGGCGTCCGGAGAGCAGTCCCCCGGCTCATGGGCGATGATGCGCAGGAGCCCATCGCGCTGTGCTGAGCGGAAGGGCAGGTCAAAGGCATCGGCCTGCTGCAGGATGCGCTCTTCCAGCTCGAAAAGGGCCACGTGCAGGCTGGGTTGGCCCTGACGCAAGCCAGCGGCCAGAAAGTGGTTGGCCAGGTGGCTCTTGCCTGTGCCCGGGCTGCCCATGATCAGGGTGGTGCTGCCCTCGAGCGGGCCGCCATTCAGCAGGTGATCGAGCCCCGGCAGGTCGAACCCTTGGCGTCCAGGGCCATAGGGCGCCTGGACGGAAGACACGATGCTCTCCAGCCGCGGATAGGTGTGCACGCCATCACGCGAGATCGCAAAGCTGTGGGGCCCCCCAATGGTCGAGTGCCCACGCAGCTTGAGCACCTGCAACTGGCGCTGCTGGCGCCCGTCGATGACAGTCTGTTCCAGAGAGATGATGCAGTCGGCCATGGTGAACTCGGGCGATTCCCAATACCGTGTGGGGTCGGCATCGGCGGTGATGACGAGCGTAATGCCCATGAGCGCCAGTTCCGCGCCCAGCTCGGAGAGGAACAGGCGCACTTCCCGCGTGCTGTCCATGAAACAGCGTAGGCTCTGAAAGCCGTCGATGACGACGAATGAAAAGGATGCTGAGCGCAGCGTCTCGCGGATGACATTCATCTCGGCCTGTACCCCGTCGTGCAAAAAGCGGGTCAGGTTGACCAGCTCAATCGTAGCCCCGATCTGGCGGCGGTCGTAGAAGCTCATCTCACTCAGGTTGGTCAGGAACTTTTCATTCGCCTCACCGAGAGTGACCAGCCAGAGCACGCTCTTGCCCTGGGCGCCCCAATGAAAAGCCATCTGCTCTGTCAGCACCGTCTTGCCGGTGCCCGGCCCGCCGACGACCAACAGCATGCTGCCGCGCGCCAACCCGCCACCGAGCAGACGGTCAAGATTGGGCACCCCTGTTGTCACACGCTCCGCCTGCCAGGTGCGCGTTTGATCTACTACCGCCATGCCCCACCTCCTGGCTTTGCTCTCAGCAAGTCCCGTGCCTCTCGCAACTCTTGCCGCTCATTTCGACAAAGTCCTCCATGCATGGTATGATTTCAGCAGCATCGGGTTCCTCAAGGGGGGCATATGATGAATCTCGATGAGCGGCAGTGGCTGCAGGTCGGTGATGAGACGGTCGAACACCTGTCGCGCCTGATTCGCTTTGATACCACCAATCCACCGGGCAACGAGACGCCGGCTGCGCTCTATCTGAAACAGGTGCTGGAGCGTGCAGGCCTGGCCGAGATGCAACTCCTGGAAGCGGCGCCGCGGCGTGGGAACCTGATTGCGCGCCTGCGCGGCGATGGCTCCAAGCCTCCCCTCCTGCTGAGCGCCCATCTCGATGTGGTGCCGGCCGAGCCCGAGCGCTGGGCGCAGCCGCCGTTCTCCGGCGCCGTGGCCGATGGATTTGTGTGGGGGCGCGGCGCGCTCGATATGAAGCAGATGGCGGCGATGAGCCTCATGGTCATGCTCCTGGCCCGGCGCCAGGGCCTGCCCCTCAAGCGCGACCTGATCTTTGCTGCCGTGGCCGATGAGGAAATGGGCATGGAGTACGGCTCGCGCTGGCTGGTGGAGAACCACCCGGACCTGGTGCGCGCCGAGTATGGCCTCACCGAGTTTGGCGGCACCCTGGTTCCCATGTTGGGCCGGCGCTGCTACCCGATCCAGCTCGCCGAAAAGGGCATCTGCTGGCTCAAGCTGCGCGCCGATGGCGTCCCTGGGCATGGCTCTACACCCAACGACGCCAACGCCGTTGTGCGCCTGGCGGAAGCGGTGGCTCGCATCCAGGATGGGGCGCGCATGCCGGTGCATGTGGTACCGGCGGTAGCCGGGTTTGTGCAGGCCCTGGCGGCCAGCCAACCCCCACTGCGTGCGGCGTTCCTGCGGGGGTTGCTCAACCCGGGCCTGGCGCCGCTCATTCTGCCGCGGTTGCCGGCTGGGGTGCGCTACCTGCTCCAGGCGCTGCTCACCAATACGGCGGTGCCGACTGGCTTGCGCGCCGGGGGCAAGACGAACGTCATCCCGAGCCAGGCGGAGGCTGAGGTCGATTGCCGCCTCTTGCCCGGCCAGACAGCTGCCGACGCCGTGAGCGAGCTGCGCCGTATTGTAGGGCCGGGAGTGACCATCGAGCCGATCAAGTCACAGCCTGGCGTCGAGTTTCGCAGCGATACCGATCTCTTCCGCCTGCTGGGGCAGACGCTCATCGCCCATGACCCAGAGGCGGTACCCCTGCCCTTTATGCTCTCTGGCGCGACCGATGCCAGCCAGTATGCCCGGCTGGGCATCACAGTCTATGGGTTCACGCCCGGCCAGCTTCCGGCCGATATGCCCCTGACCAGCCTGGCCCATGGCCACAACGAGCGCATCCCTGTGGCCTCGCTGCATTTCGGTGTGCGCGTGCTGTGGGATGTGGTAAGCAAATTCTGTACTTGATCCGTCATGCTCGATGCGTAAGGTCGCTGCTGCTTTGTGCCGGTTGTGCGCGCAACCTGCACGGAACGGCGAGCGCTTCGAAGTGGCAACCTTATGATAGCGTATTACGCATCATTCTCTTGGGAGGGATCAGATGAGAGTCCTTATTCTGCAATCGAGCCCGAACCGCGACGGCCTGACCGCCGCCTGCGCCGCTGCGGCAGTGGAGGGGGCGCGGCGCGCCGGCGCGGAGGTTGAGGATGTGCGCCTGAACGACCTGGATCTGCGCCGCTGCAAGGCCTGCGGCAACGGCTGGGGCACCTGTCGAGACCAGCATGTCTGCTGTCAGGATGATGATTTCGCGGCCCTGCAGCAGCGTATGGCCGCGGCCGATGCCTATATCATCATCACCCCTGTCTACTGGGGTGAGCCGAGCGAATCGGCCAAGGCCTTTCTGGACCGCTTCCGCCGCTGTGAGGCGCACCTGGGTGCGGAAGGCCCCCTCGCCGGCAAGCGGGCCATCGCCGTCGCCGCGGCGGGCGGCTCGGGCGGGGGCACCCTCACCTGCCTCACCAGCCTGCAGAACTGGCTGCACCACCTCTCCGCGCGCCCCTTTGACCTCATCGGCATCACCCGCCGCAGCCGGGGCTATATGCTCGAAGCCATCGGCCGGGCCGCCGAGGCCATGGTGAAGGCCCAGGACTGATCTGCAGCCTGCAGCCGGGCTCCGGCCTCCGCTGCCGCCCCGGCATAGGGTCTGAGGGTGTTGGTGTGCTGGACTGTCGCCGGATGCTCTGCAGAGCATCCGGCGACAAGTCCAGCACACCAACACCCCTCTAGAGGTTCTCGCCGGCGGCTATGCGGAGCCTGATGCCGGAGTCCAGTCGTGTTGTGACAGTCCCCTTTGTTCCGCAGCTTGAGGTACTTGACGCCCGTTCCCTTGCGCCCTAGACTGTGACCTGTCTGGCAAAGGTCGCCTCGAATACGGGCGGTGACCTCGCGACCGAGGCGCACCCACGCCCCGCGCGCCGGCGCTCCGGGTACATCCGGATTGAGCAGATACAAGTCGGTAGAGGAGAGTGGTATGCCCAACCCCTACTACATCTTTAACGCTGAGCCGCTGCTGCGGGCGCCGCTGGCCCCGCTGCCGTTGGGCGCTATCGAGCCCCGGGGCTGGCTGCGCGATCAACTGGAGATTCAGGCGGCGGGCCTCACCGGTCACCTCGACGAGGTCTGGCCCTCGGTGGGCCCCGATAGCGGCTGGCTGGGGGGGGCCGGTGAGAATTGGGAGCGCGGCCCGTACTATTGCGATGGCCTGGTGCCCCTGGCCTATCTTTTACGTGACGAGGCGCTCATCGCCAAGGCCCGCGCCTGGCTGGAGTGGTCGCTGCAGAGCCAGACGGCCACCGGCCAGTTCGGCCCCGCCGCCAACCCCGACTGGTGGCCGCGTATGGTAATGCTCAAGGCCCTGCTGCAATACCAGGAGGCCACCGATGACCCACGCGTGATCCCCTTCATGCAGCGCTATTTCCGCTACCAGGCGGCGCAGATCGAGTCTCAGCCGCTGGAGGATTGGGCCACCGCGCGCGGGGGCGACAATCTCTATGCCCTCTACTGGCTCTACAACCGCACGCGCGAGCCGTTTCTGCTCGACCTGGCGGCGACGGTCTACCGGCAGACCCTGGATTGGGCGAACCTGCTGAGCGATTTCCCCTATACCCGGCCGATTGCCTTTTACTATGATTGGAACCGGCTGGGGGAGGAAACCTCGTCTCAAGAGGCCATGCACGAGATCATGCACTATCACACCCACCACGTGGTGGATGTGGCCATGGGCATCAAAGCGCCGGGGCTCTTCTTCCAGCAATCGGGCGACGAGCGGCAGCGGGAGGCCGTGTGGAGCGGCATTGAGAACCTGATGCGCTATCACGGCCAGCCGGGCGGCGTCTGGAGCGGCGATGAGCACCTCAGCGGCAGGGTTCCGACCCAGGGCACCGAGCTCTGTTCCGTGGTCGAGTTCATGTTCAGCCTGCAGACGCTGCTGCCCTTCTTTGCCGATGTGGGCCTGGCCGATGCCCTGGAAAAGGCCGCCTATAACGCCCTGCCGGCGGCCATAACTCCCGACGGCTGGGCGCATCAGTACGTCCAGCAGGCCAACCAGGTGTTGGTCTCGCTGGCCCCGCGCAACTGGTACAACAACGGCGACGATGCCAACCTGTTTGGCCTGGAACCGAATTTCGGCTGTTGCACGGCCAATATGCATCAGGGCTGGCCCAAGTTCGTCAAGAACCTGTGGCTGGCCACCATTGACGGCGGTCTGGCCGCCCTGGCCTATGCGCCCTGCACCGTGCGCGCCCGCGTGGCCGGGGGCGTGGAGGTGGAGATCACGGAGGAGACCGGTTACCCCTTCCGGGAGGAGATCACTTTCACCCTGCGCTGCCCGCAGCCGGTCGAGTTCCCGCTCGTCCTGCGCGTGCCGGGTTGGTGCGACAGGGCGACGGCGCGCATCAACAGGAAACGGGCGCAGAAGCTGGTCTCTGGCCACCTCCAAGTGATGGTGCGCCGTTGGACCGATGGGGACCGGGTGACACTGACCCTGCCGATGGCGCTGCGCACGATGCGCTGGGACCATGAAGCCATCTCTATCGAGCGCGGGCCGCTGGTGTTCTCGCTGCGCGTGGCCGAGGAATGGCGCCGCCTGCGCGGCGCAGACCCCTGCCCCGATTGGGAGGTGTACCCCGCCAGCCCCTGGAACTATGGCCTGTGCCTCGACCCCGACCACCCTGAGCGGGCCCTGACCGTGGAAGAGCGCCCCTTGACGCGCCAACCCTTCAGCGCCGAGCCACCGGTTCTGCTGCACGGCCGCGGCCGTCGCCTGCCGGCCTGGACCCTGCAGCAGAACTCAGCCGGCCCCGTGCCCCCGAGCCCTGTCGTCTCTAGCGAGCCTTGTGAGGAGGTAACGCTCGTCCCCTATGGCGCCGCCAAGCTGCGCGTTACCGAGTTGCCGTTCACGCCCCCTCGATCATTACCCTTGTCCTGAACACCCCCTGCGCCGGCCCGTACTGCTCCACGATGCCCGCCGCACGCAGGTATTCATCGAGGCCGAATGGGGCGTGCTCGTCGGCCACCTGCAACAGGTCACCGAGCTCGAGTCCACACTGGCAGGGCGTCTCTACCCAGCCCTGGAAGGCGCGCGCCTGCCCCTCCTGGACCAGGCCGCGAGCGCGCGCGAGGCAACTGTCCCAGGTCCTGAGGTCCGCGTCGATGCTGGTCGCCAGGTAGCGCCGGGTGTACCCCTGCCCGGTGGCGACGGCGCTAGAGCCAGCAGCGCCCTCACCGAAAACGCGGGCCTGGGTGGGCCACCGCAGGCTGCAGCCATAGAGGCCATCGTGGATCTCGCCCTCCTGGCCGATGATGTAGGGGTTGCACAGGGCCTGGGCTGCGGGCACGTAGCAATAGAGCGCGCCATCGACCTGCCAGCAGCCGGCACCCGAGACCTTGGCCAAGAGTGTGCGCACAGCGCCCAGGCCTGTATCGCGTGTGCCCTCGACCTCAAGGCCGCCCCGCCGCTCGCGAGCCAGCCAGGCGCGCCGCTCCTCGGAGAGCGTGTCGTCCCAGTTGCTGGGGGCGAGGGCAAAGCCGGCCAGGGTCATATCCCAGGCTGGGTCGCTATCGAAGCGGCAGCTGAGGCCCGTGGCGCGGTAGAGCACCTCGGCGATCAGCCAGCGGATGCTTTTGCCCGACCACACGTAGAGGGCATCGGGCCGCCAGCGTCGCAGCAAGCCCCAACCATCCTCGCATTCGAGCTGCAGGGTGGGGCCCTGGCCCCCGCGGCGGATGGCGGCGCTGATGATGTAATAGGGCGTGCGCCCCACTCGCTCCTCGCCGACGCTGGTCTGGTAGCCTCGCTCCAGCACCAGGCGCGCCAGGGGGCGCAGAGCGGCGCCGGGCGTCCCCGCCTGCTGCAGACTGCGGTAGCGGTCACCGGGATTGTAGAGCTCGACCTGGGCATAGCCGTACCAGGGCTGCTCCTCCACCGTATACCCCGCCACCTCCGGCTCCACATGATACTTATCCCCATCCTCCTCCCGATAGGCCGCGGCCTGCCACACCGTGCGCTCGTACGACAGATAATAGGTCGCTCCCAGGCTCATGAGCACCGGCCGGGTCTCCACGGTGGCGTCCAGAGGCACCCAGCAGGCGAACGACCAGTGGTCCCAGTCGGCGGAATGGATGAGGGTGGGCTCGGCGTAGGCCAGCACGCCGCTCAGAGTCTCCAGGTACGAGAGGTGCCAGCAGCCGTCGGCGAAGCACAGGCTGGGGTACTTGGGGGCAAAAGCTGCCGCCGGCAGCCCGGGCGGCACGATGGGCGTGGGGCCCGTCCAGGCATCCGTTGCCGGGTCATAGGCGCCGGTGCGCAGACGGCGCATATCGGCCGCCTCTTCGTCGCAACTCGCCAGGTAGTACACTCCCTCGCGAAAGCCTGCCGCCAGGCCGTAACGAGTGGGAAGGGCGCCGGAGCCGGCCCAAACATGCACCGCCCAGCCCCCCGTATCCCAGCCGCTGCGCAGGGCCAGCTTCAGGTAATGATCGCCCGGGTCGTGGTAAAAAAGCTGCGCGTTGGCGCTGGCCAGACCCGCGCTGGGGCTCGCCAGGCCGCTGAAGCAGTCGCTGGGGGCCGACCAGGTCCGCCCGCCATCGGCGCTCTGCAGCCACGAGACCCGGTAGGGGTCGCTGCCGCGCACGTAAAAGGCCCGCAGATGATCGCCATCAGCGTCCTCGGCTGAGATCGCTACGTCGGAGGCTGGGTTCGCATCGGCGGCCAGCAGAGTCCAGACCTGCCACGGGTCGCCGGCCGCCGGATCGTCAATGCGCTGCACCTCGAGGGCGCCCGCAGCGGAGATGCGGACGCGCACGAGGGCATCCCTGGTCGTACAGCCGGCCGTCGGCCGCGCACTGTCGATGCCGCCCAGCAGGCACGTCCAGCGCAACTCACGGTCCTCGATGCGGGCGCGCACGGCAGGCACCGCGCCGGGTGCGCGTTGGGCAGCCAGCAGAGTGGGAGTGAGGGGACGCATGATCCTGCTCTCCTTCGCCAAGGGGGAGCCGGAGCAGCCCGTAGAGTGCCTCTCATAGGGCGCACCTGCGGCCGCTCCGGCATCGAGTGGGGAGGGGCAATACCAGAATAGCACAAATGTTCTATCTTGTCAAGAGGGAGAAAGACCACCCCCGGATAGGGCCTGCCCGAAGCGCTAATGCGCCATCTCGGTCTGCTTAACCTCTTCGATAGCCTGCTCAGGGCCGACCTGTTGAGCACGCTCGAGCACATGGCGGTAAGCGCTCAGGACCTTGACTGTCGCCTCATCCGCTTCGGATTTGGCCGCATCGATGAGATTGGAGAGGGTTTGCAGCGCCTCCGGGCTCATGATCTCCGGGTGGGCCCTCAAGACGTCACGCGATTCATCCCAGGTCGGCACGCTCATAAACTCTTGCAGGGCGCGCATGAGCGGCGGCAACTCGAAAAAGCTGCGCAACAGTTCATGATACTCACGCAGGTACTGTTCCGCTTCTTTCGCCCCGGCCTGCCGGGCGCGGCTCATCAGCTCGTCAACATAGTTCAGGGCATCCTCGCTGCGAGAGAGCTCGGGGTGTTCCTTGAGCACACGGTCCAGCTCCTCGGGCGACTGGCTGTCCAGCAGTTGCCATACCGTCGCCTGTACTGGAGTCGGGCTCTGCGGCCGCAGGGCCTGCAACTGATTGCGACGCGCATCCAGCGTCTGCCGGGCGCGTTGCTCGGCCTCCTCGAATGCGCGCTCGATGCCGACCGCACGGCTGCGCTCGAGGAGCTCTCGGTGTTCTTCCAGATAATCGGCGACATCGTCACGCTGAGCCCGGCGATAATCCTCGATATTCTCGGAGAGAAGCGACAGGGCCCGGTCACTGAGGAGGTCTTTGTTCTCCTCCACCGTGCGGCGTGCATCCTCCCAGTCTTCTGTATTGACAAAACGCTCCAACGCTTGCGCCAGCTTGTCGGTCTGCATGATACCCTCCTTCTTCTGCCGGTACTGCCGGTGCAGTGGCTAGGGTATGCGAGCAAGGGTTGGGCCACGGGCAAACAGGGCAACAGGGCCACATTGACCGGTGGAGAGAGCACGTTTATAATCGGCTGCAGGTGTGCACGGGGCCCTTGTCTTCGGGCTCTTTGAAGGGGATGCACTGTTGGATTCCAGCGAACTCTCGCCTCAGGCACTGCAACGCAACTACTGGCTCGGCGTGCTCAATGGCGCCGCTTACCGACTGTCGCTTGCCCTGCTCGATGGGGCGATTGTGCTGCCCTGGTTCGTCAGCCAGATCACATCGTCCAAGGTCGTCATTGGGCTCTTACTGCCGATTCAGAATGGCGGCTGGTTCCTGCCGCAACTCTTTCTATCGCGCTACCTCCAGCGGCAGCGGCGCCGGGTGCCTTTTTACAACGTGGCAAGCAACCTGCGCGTGCTCTGTTGGCTGGCGCTGGCCGCCGGCCCATTCTTGTTAGGCCCCGCGCACCTGCAGGCCCTGCTGGCCCTGGTGCTCATCGCCTTTACTGGTTTCTGGCTGATTGGGGGTGCGACCGGGCTCGCCTTCTCGGACCTGGTGGCGCAGGGGGTTGACCCCTCGCGCCGGGGCTCTTTCTTCGCCTGGCGCAACCTCACGGGTGGCCTGTTGGCGGTTGCGGGCAGCCTGTTTGTTTCTCGCGTCATCAGCTCGGGGTTTGGGCTGGCGTTTCCCCGCAACTTTGGCTTGCTGGCGGTTGTGAACCTGGGGGTTCTCGCCGTCATGTTCTATTCACTCTCCTTTTGGAAGGAAACTGACCGCGTCCCTCCCATTGACAAGACGCCCGGCCTGGGCCATTCCGTATCCATCATCCTGCGGCGCGATCGCACCCTGCGCGGTTTCCTGCTCACGCGCATCCTGTTCATTGGGGCAAGCGTTACCACCTCGTTTTTTGTCGTGCAAGCAGCCGAGCTGGGTGGGCCGCAGCGCTTGAACGGGCTCTTCCTGGTGATCTACACACTCAGCGAGCTGGCGTCTAACCTGATGTGGGGTTGGGTTAGCGATCATCTCAGCAACAAGCTGCTGCTGGGGCTCACCGGCGGCCTGGCCCTGGCGCAGAACCTGCTGGCAACCGTCTTTCAACCCTCCTGGCCCCCGGCCCTCTACCTGTTGATCTTTGTCATGATGGGGCTGATCCAGAGCGGCGGCATGGTCGGCAGCCTGAACCTTCTGCTCGAAGTCTCCGACCCGCGAGAACGATCACTCTATGTGGGGTTGGCCAATACGGTGATGGGGGTCGCCACCCTGGCGCTGCCCCTCTGCGGCGTGATCGCTCAGATCTGGGGGCTACGCCCGCTCTTTGCCCTGGCCGCAGGGCTGGCCCTGGCGGGGTTGGCCAGCCTCGGCGCCTGGCCGGATCCTCGGGCCAGTGCGAAGAGATTGGAGGCCTGACGTTGGTTACAAATACGGCCAAAAACGCCAATTTGCGCGGGTAGAAGAACCGTGCTATAGTCCTCAGGTAATTGCTGTCAGGCTCTGTTCCGCAGTTCCAATCAACCGCTCGGGCCGACGCCTGGGCGGTTTGCATTTGGATGGCAGGGCAGCTCTCTCCAGAGCAAGACGCCGGCGCCGAGGGACGAGCAGGACGCACAGGTGGGTTCCACAGGAAAGGACAGATCGAAAGCATGGCAGAGCGTATCATCGGCACGGTCAAGTGGTTCAACACGACCAAGGGCTACGGTTTCATCTCCCGTGAGGGCGGCAAGGACGTTTTTGTCCACTATTCCGCCATCCAGGGGGAAGGCTTCCGTAACCTCGAGGAGGGGCAGCAGGTCGAGTTTGAAATCGAAGATACTCCCCGCGGCCCACAGGCTGCCAACGTTACCAAGGCGTAACGACATAATCCAGCATTCTACTAGCCCCGGCGCTCTCACGCCGGGGCTTTTTCTGTGCCCCAGCCCAATCCGCCCTGCCCTTTTCGTGGCCCGCAGTTTGCTGAACACTATGGCACAGCAAAGGCCCAGACCAATGCTGAGAGCCAAACCGAATCCAGGATGGGACCTGCATGCGTGTGCCCTTGAGGACCGTGAGTCCCGCCGTGGATTCGGTATCATTGCGCGAGAAGGAGCCTCGCATGAGCATTTCAAGCCGTGTTCGGCAACTCCTGACGGCGCTGGGGGCGGGTTACCTGGGCCTGTCGGCCTGGAATGGTTGGGTCTGGCGGCGCACACGGAACCTCAGCTTCCCCGCGCCCCTGGACGGCGAAGCCAATACTTACCTGTGGCCTGGGGGGATGATCTATTATACACAGCGCGGCCGCAGTGATGCCGAACCGGTCGTGCTGGTGCATGGCATCTATGCCGGCGCCGACAGCCACGAGTGGCGCGGGATCTTCGAGGGGCTGGCCGAGCGCTATCAGGTCTATGCCTATGACCTTCTGGGCTTTGGCCACTCAGCGCATCCCTACCTGCGTTACTCGGGGCCGCTCTACGTGCGCCTGCTGATCGATTTCCTGCGCGCTGTGGTCCGGCGCCCGGCCACTGTGGTGGCCAGCTCGCTCTCTGGCGGGCATGCCATCCGGGCGGCCAGCGAAGCGCCTGACCTGATCAGGCGGCTGATCCTGGAGGCCCCTACGGGGCAGGTCGGCCGGATGGTGGAGCCAAGCGCGGGGCAGCAAGCACTCTACCTGGCGGCCAATGTGTTGCCCGACCTCGGTGAAGGCCTGCGCAACCTGATCGCCACCCGCACATACATCCGCTCCTACCTGGCCAGCCAGGCCTATTACGATCCCTCACGCATCAGCGATGAGACGGTGAATCACGGTTATATCTCAGCGCACCAACCTGGAGGGCAGTATCCCCTGGTCGCCTTCCTTTCCGGCCATCTGAATGTGCCCATCGATGATGCCCTGCGCTCGCTCAGCCAGCCCATATCGCTTATCTGGGGGCGACAGGCCAAGGTTACCCCGCTCAGCGACGCCAGGCGCCTGCTGCAGCTGCAGCCCCGTGCCCGGCTGCACGTGATGGAGCAGACGGGGCTCGATGCCGCTCAGGAGCGGCCGCAGGAGTTCCTGCGCATCGTCGAGGACGTGCTGGCGGGCCGCGAGGCCGGCGCCGTGAGCGAGCAGCAACTGGCCGAGATGGCACAGCAGGCATAAGAACACCGCACGCTGCCGGCTCACAATGAGGGGCACTCTGGGATGGGGCGAGCCTCAGAATGCAGGCTCTGGTAGCCTCTGGCGGGGCGCCCTCACCCCTGTGCCCTCTTCCGCGTTGGTGCGGACCCGGCCCTGTGAAGCGCCGGAGAGGGAAACCATCGGTCCAGGGTATGCTCCTTTCTGGAAGTGCATCCAGGATCCGTATGCGCCGCCCGGGTTGCAGCCGGCCATTCCGTCATGCTGCTGCCCGGCCTCAACCCGGGAGAGGGGGTCAGGGCATGCCCTGACCCCCAAAAGGCCCTGTACCGGGGTAACGCGAAGCGTAGAGCCCAGTTGCCAGGGCAGAGCGCCTCTGACGGCAGCCCGCTGGCCGTGAACTCGCTGACGCATTTTGGGTGCCCCCTCTCGACCTCTCGACCAGCAACCTTGACAGGAACCGGCTTTCCCTGTATACTCCCCAGCGCATCTGCACGTGGCAATGGGCGCGCGGGCAGCGTGGGGGCGCCTGGGAACAATGCCAAGCGGCGCTCCTATTTGACGCCCGGCACGGTTATGGTATAATAGACTCTTGCGTGCCGACGTAGCTCAAACGGCAGAGCAGCGGTTTTGTAAACCGCTTGTTGCGGGTTCAAGTCCCACCGTCGGCTCTGGACTGCGGAGCCGGCCTGCAGATTGGCCCGCAGGCGCCGTCGACCCGTAGATCTCTGGTAGACGGTATAACATGGGCAGGTACCCAAGTGGCTAAAGGGGACTGACTGTAAATCAGTTGGCTCAGCCTTCGGAGGTTCGAATCCTTCCCTGCCCACTCGGCGTGAGACGTGATACGTAATGCGTAAGGCCGCCATGGCAGAAGGCCTGACGCTTGCGGTGGGTTCTGCCATGGCGAGCGCCACGAATTGCCGCAGTTGTTCCGCCGTGGCAGTCTTGCGTTTTACGCATCACGTTTTACGTATCACGAGTCGCCTGCCCACGTAGCTCAGCAGGTAGAGCACGTTCTTGGTAAGAACGGGGTCATCGGTTCGAGTCCGATCGTGGGCTTCAGGGACGCGCCTTTGTTAGCGAGAGCTAGGCGTCGGGATTGTTTAAGGAGGACGTAGCAGAATGGCGAAGGCCAAGTTTGAGCGAACCAAGCCACACTTGAATGTGGGTACGATTGGTCACATTGACCATGGGAAGACGACGCTGACGGCGGCGATCACCAAGACGCTGTCCTTGAAGGGGTGGGCTAACTTCCGCGCCTTTGACAGCATTGACA